>NZ_JAHVJR010000002.1:0-300000 GCF_019801175.1 Vannielia litorea | reverse complement strand
CGGCTTGGCTCGCCTCGTCGGACGAGCCCTCGACCGGAGCCTTCTCCAGCTCCTCGATCCGCGCAGAAATCGCGGCCAGAGCCTCTGCCTGATTGGCGATGGTGGTCTCTGTCTCGCTGGTATCCGCCGCAGGGGCCGACTCCAGCGTGGCGATCCGGCTATCCAGCGCCGTCACCGCCTCGACAGAAGCCTTGGACTCGACAGAGGTTTGAACGACCTCCAGCGCCTCCGCCTGTGCATCGACGCGGGCCGTAAGCTCGGCAGCCGATCCATCGCGACCCCAGATGTACCACGCAGCGATAAAGCCGATCAGCCCGGCAAGGAGGCCGCCGAAGAGCATGGGGACTACGGTGGACTTCTGCGGCGCGGGAGCGGGCGTCGCGAGCGCGGTAAGGGTTGCCTCCGGCTCCGGCTCACTCGTGAGGTCGGGCACATCGTCAGCGGAGGCATCAGCCGATCCATCCGATGTATCGCCTTCCAGCGTGTCAGGGCCCCGCTCGGTGGCGCCGGTCTTCAAGGGCTCGGCAGGCTCTAGCGTGGCGTCGGGCGCGGCGGCATCACCGCTGGGGGCATCGGCGGCCGAAACCGGCTCTGGCTTGGCTGTCTCATCCGCGGGCTCTGTACCGTCAGCAATATCACCCTTGGCCGAAGGGTTCTTGAGGCCGCTCTGTTCGGGGATCGAAAGTTTGGTATCGGCCTTGGCCGCGTCGTCCGATGTTTTGTCCGGCTTGTCGTCAGAACCCGCCACAGTCATTCCTCTCGTCACTTTGCCGCGCTGCCGCATGCCACCCTAGCCTGCCGCCCTCAGGCGCTCAACCGGACTCACGGAGCACAGTGTCGCGCATCGCCTCAGCATCCGGCCGGTCCGCAAGGGCGCAGGGGCCCGGCCACTTGTCGGCCACTGCCTCACTCAACGCGACAACCCGCAGATTCGCACCAATGTTTTTGACTTCTGCGGCCAATAGCCCTGCCGTGCGCGGTGAGAAGAGCGGCGTAACCATCGCCTCACCGGCCCCGATCCGGGCGCGCACGGCGGGGTCCAACGGCACGGCGGGCTGATCGTAGATCACCACGCTGCGGGCCTGAATGCCAAGGGCAAACAAGTCGCTCGCAAGGTCGCCGCGCTGGTGCGTCCCATGCAGATGCCAGAGCAGGCCAGTGCTCCTTTCGGCCCGAATGATCTCAGGCAGTTGCGCCGCCGTTCCGGCCCCCGCCACGGCCTGAAACCCCGCAGCCCTCGCCGCCCGCGCCGTGCGCTCTCCCACGCACCACGCCCGGCGGCCCGCACCCTCCTGCCATGCGCTGAACGCTTCGACACCGCTGACGGAGGTGAAAATCACCGCATCCTCCGGCCCCGGCAGTGTGGCAGGGCGCATCGCTTCGATCCGGATGAGCGGGCTGGTGATGATTTCGATGTCGCGCGCCGCCTCCTGCAGCAGTGCGGCAAATTCCGCCGATCCCCGCTCCGGGCGGGTGAGCAAAACGGGGAGGCGGTTCACAAGGCGCATCCGGCGGGATAACAACGTTCAGCCATCAGCGCGGGTGATGCCGTGCGCCCCTGAAAAAGGCAAGACATGAGCACCATCACCGTTCTTGGCATCGAATCCAGCTGCGACGACACCGCCGCCGCCGTTCTGCGCTGGGATGGTGCGGCGGAGGTGCTCTCCTCCGAGGTCTCCGGCCAGACCGATCTCCATGCCGCTTTCGGTGGCGTCGTGCCCGAGATCGCCGCTCGCGCCCATGCCGAACGGCTCGATCTCATGGTCGAACTGGCGTTGGAGAAGGCGGGCCTCGGGCTGGGCGACTTGGATGCCATCGCCGTCACCTCGGGTCCGGGGTTGATCGGTGGCGTGGTCTCCGGCGTGATGTGCGCCAAGGGTCTCGCGGCGGCCACCGGCCTGCCCCTCCTCGGGGTCAATCACCTCGCAGGCCACGCTCTGACCCCGCGCCTGACCGATGGCCTCGCCTTCCCCTACCTGATGCTGCTCGTCTCCGGCGGGCATTGCCAGTTTCTGATCGCCCACGGGCCAGACAACTTCGAGCGGCTCGGCGGCACGATCGACGACGCCCCGGGCGAGGCCTTCGACAAATCCGCCCGCCTCCTCGGCCTGCCCCAGCCAGGCGGCCCTGCCATCGAAGAGGCGGCAAAGGCGGGCGATCCCTCACGGTTTGACCTGCCCCGCCCGCTGATCCGTGAGCCGCATTGCGACATGTCCTTCTCCGGCCTCAAGACCGCCCTGCTTAGGGCGCGGGATGCGGTGATGCAGGAGGGCAACCGCCTGAATCAGCAGGATGTTTGCGACCTCTCCGCCAGCTTTCAGGCGGCTGTGGGCGAGGTGCTCGCCGCCAAGACCGCCCGCGCGTTCGAGACCTACATGGCGCTCGGCCCAAGCGAGCCTGCGCTGGCCGTAGCGGGCGGCGTGGCGGCCAACCAATCGCTGCGCGCGGCACTTGCTGCCGAGGCCGAACGCGCCGGTGCCCGCTTCACTGCACCGCCCCTCGCCCTCTGCACCGACAACGCTGCAATGATCGCATGGGCCGGGATAGAGCGGCTCCGCGCGGGCGGCCAGGCCGACGACATGACCCTCGCTGCCCGCCCCCGCTGGCCGCTTGACAGCGCCGCCGTTCCAATGCTCGGCTCCGGCAAGAAAGGCGCAAAGGCATGAGTGATATTTCCGTTATTGGCGCCGGAGCGTTCGGCACCGCTCTGGCCAGCCAGCTTGCCGGGCATGATGGCCCTACCGTCACGCTCTGGGCGCGTGACGCGGAGCATGCCGCGCAGATGAACGAGAGCCGCGAGAATGCCCGCTACCTGCCGGGCGTCACGCTCCCGCCGGAGCTGGCCGTGGTCAATGACAACGGCGCCTTCGCCGCGCCAATCATCATCATGGCCACGCCGATGCAAACGCTCGCGGGCCTGCTTGAGAGCCACCGTCAACACATCGGCGAGGCCTGTGTCGTTGCCGCCTGCAAAGGCGTCGACCTCGAGCGCGGCAAAGGGCCGACCGGGATTATCGAGGGCGCTGCGAAAAAGGCGATCCCGGCAATCCTGACCGGCCCCTCTTTCGCAGTCGATATCGCCCGGGGGCTGCCGACCGCCCTCACACTCGCATGCGCCGACAAGCAGACGGGGGAAATGCTGCAATCGGCGCTCTCCACCACCACGCTCCGGCTCTATCTCTCTACCGATCCGATCGGGGCGGAGTTGGGTGGCGCGCTGAAGAACGTGATCGCCATCGCCTGCGGGGCCTGCATGGGCGCAGGCTTCGGCGAAAGCGCCCGCGCTGCGCTGATGACTCGTGGCTACGCCGAAATGGCCCGTCTCGCCTCGGCTCTGGGCGGCAAGAAAGAGACCCTCGCTGGCCTCTCCGGCTTTGGCGACCTCGCGCTCACCTGCACCTCCGACAAGAGCCGCAACTTCCGCCACGGCTTCATGCTGGGCCGAGGCGAAACCCCGGAACCGGGCGTCACCACCGAGGGCATCGCCACCGCCGAGGCCACGTTGCGCATCGCCAAGAGGCGCAAGCTGGACATGCCGATCACAGAGGCTGTGGCCGCGCTCACCGATGGCACCCTCTCAGCTGGCGAGGCCATGGCCCTGCTGCTCTCCCGCCCTCTGACCAAGGAATGAACCGATGGCCTACTGGCTCTTCAAATCTGAACCATCGACATGGAGCTGGGATGACCAGGTCGCCAAGGGCGAGGCTGGTGAAGAGTGGGATGGCGTGCGGAACTACCAGGCCCGCAACATGATGCGTGAGATGAAGCTCGGCGATCTCGGCTTCTTCTACCACTCGCAGAAGGACAAGGAGATCGTCGGCGTGGTCGAAGTCTGCGCCGAGATCCACCCCGACAGCACCACCGATGACCCGCGCTGGGAGTGCGTCGATATCAAGGCCGTCGGCCCGGTGCCGAAGCCGGTGACGCTGGCAGACTGCAAGGCAGAACCGGCGCTGGCAGATATGGTTCTGGTCAACAACACCCGCCTCTCGGTGCAGTCGGTGACCGAGGCCGAATGGGCCGTGATCTGCAAGCTTGGGGGCTATTCCCCGAAAGGTTGATATGCGGCATACTTCCTGCAGATCACGCAGGGAGGGAGACCCATGGGGTTCATCGCAGTCATCGTCGCCGCCATCGCCGGGTTCGCCGTTGGGGCCGCCTGGTACATGACACTCTCGAAACAGTGGATCGCTGCAGTCGGGATCGCCACCGATGAAAACGGCAAGCCCGCCAATGTCGGGTCGGTGACGCCCTTCATCATCTCGGGTATCGCCATGCTGCTGGTCGCCGGGATGATGCGGCACATCCTCGTCATGGGCGGGATCGAGGGCGCCGGAAAATCCGCCCTCGTTGGCCTCGGCATCGGGCTGTTCATGATCACGCCCTGGGTGGCGATGAACTACGGCTATGCCGGGCGAAAGCGCGAGTTGACCATCCTCGATGGCGGCTACTCGATCTTGGGGCCAACGGTGATCGGGCTGGTGCTCGGCTTCTTCTGATCGGCGCTCAGCCAGCCGCCTGCGATAGCGCAATGCGGCAGGCTTCCCACTCCGGCAGGGCCTCGTCATGGCTTGTGCCGAATGTCGCCACGCAGATCGGCCGGGGGAGGCCTTCAAACCGGTAGATCGCGCAGGAGCTGAACGGCCCTGATCCGGAGTGGCCAACCACGCGCCCTGCTCCTTCGACGCGCCCCGCCATGACCCCCAGCCCATAGCCGGTTTCCACCCACGGGCGGCCCTCAAGCGGGCCCCCCAACGGGATCACAGGCGCGCCTTCCAATAATGG
Organism: Vannielia litorea; assembly: GCF_019801175.1. NCBI lineage: Bacteria > Pseudomonadati > Pseudomonadota > Alphaproteobacteria > Rhodobacterales > Paracoccaceae > Vannielia > Vannielia litorea. Next base: position 295,215 of record NZ_JAHVJR010000002.1, on the reverse strand, counting down.
CAGAACACGCGAAAGCACCCGCACCGCATCCAAAGGTGTGCCCATGAAGCATCCGTGGTAGACCCAGCCGGGGTGGTAGCCATCGGCACCGGGAACGGCGGCAAAGTCGCTCGGGCTGCGGGCAAGCCTGAAAGTGCTGAGACCCTCGCCAAAGTACCGGCCCGCCAGAGTGCCAATATCGCACTCCGCCGCCGCCTCGATCCGCTCCCGCGCCAGCAGGTAGCCAATGTTAGAGTAGGCCCAGCCCTTGCCGGGCGCAAACAGCGGCTCCTTCGGCACCTCGGTCATCAGCCGCTCCCGGCTCCACGGCGCCTCTCGCTGGGCAACGGCATGGTGATAGGCCTTCAGCCGCGCATAACAGGGCGCGCCCGCGTCGTGGCGGAGCAGTTGCATGGGGGTCCACTCGCCGTCATCCGGCGTATCGAGATCAAGCCTGCCCTCAGCGTGGAGCCGCTGCGCACAGGCGGCAATGATCGTTTTGGAAAAACTCCACCATGGCAGGCTAATCTGCGCATCCCCGGATGTGCCGCTTTCACCATCGTCGAAGAGCCAGGCCGCGGTCATGGTCGCCTCACATCAAGTCACCCCAAAACAAAATGGAGGGCCTCGACCCCCGAGACCCTCCATCTTCCCACGAGCTCCCAATCGCACCGCTCGTATCTGGTATGTCCCGGGTCATCCTGACCGTTCGCTTGAGATCCTTCTACCGCAAAGCAGCGCAAAAAGCAATCTCAGCGTGTGGAAAAATGTCTGTTTTACAGTAAGTTAGGCATTTAGGCGCGTTAACCAAAATCCCGCAGCCCATCTGCGGGAAGATGTGCCATCACGGGCCACCGGCAATCCGGCCAAAGCACCGAAAACACAAGAGGGAACCGCCTTTATCTAGCCCCCTCCTTCAATGACAGGCGCAGAGAGCGCCCGCCACACTCCTTTACGGCAGCTTACCGTTTCGGCGGGTTCTGGCCGCTTAATTGTAAACGGAGTCTTTCTTGAAGTGCTTCACGAGCAGGTAATAAAACACCGCGCGATACTTGTTGCGCTCCGATTTGCCGTAGGTCTCGATCGCCTTCTCGATACCGGCCATCAGGTCAGGGCCAGCCTTCAGGCCGAGTTTCTTGACCAGAAAGTTTTTCTCGATGGTCTCAAGCTCGCTCTTCTGGCTCGCGGCAACGGTGGAGGCATCATCATTGTAGATCGACGGACCGCAGCCGATGGTGACTTTCGTCAGCAGATCCATGTCGGGGGTCATCCCGCATTTGTTCTTCAGGTCGTCCGCATACTTCGCGATCAACTCGTCTCTCTTGCCCATGATGCTTCACTCCCTCGCATGGTGGCGTTCCGGCGAGTTCTCCCGCCGTTGCATCGGACCATACGCAACGCCCCCCCACCGGCAAAGGAAAAATGCCCCCGACGCTGGGTCAACCGCATGTCGGGCGACATCCCGCCAGCGCACCCGCTTCCCGCACCAAAAGCAAAAATTCCGTGACAGAGGCATGCGTTATCGCACAGGTTGTGAGGGCGAGCCGCCGGTTGCGTTCGGTTTCTTGGCAAGTCCGGCGGGACTGACACAAGAGAAACGGGGGACAACAAATGAGTTCAGAGACATTTATCGTCGCGTATGAGGGCGAGAAGGGCGATACGCCCACGCTCGATTACGCGATCGAAAGGGCAAAGAAGGATGGGGCGAACCTGCTGGTCGTCCACATTCTGGAGTGGTCGCCCTACAGCTTTCTAACACCCGACGAGCTTGAAGAGCGTCATGGGCGCCGCAAGCAGGAGATGGCCCGCGCCAAGGAGATCGTGCTCGATCCCGCGGTCGCCAAGGTAAAGGCCGCCGGTCTCGAAGCCAGCGCAGAGCTGCGCTACGGCAGCGTGGTCGACAAGATCGTGGAGATCGCCGCCGAAAAGAGCGCCTCGATGATCTTCGTCGGGCGGGCCGGGTCCCAATCCATGGCGGCCCGCGTCTTCGGCTCAGTGCCCATCGGGCTGGCACAGGTTGCCCCCGTTCCCACAGTGATCGTGCCCTGAGCGCCGGAGAAATCAGATGAACATCAAAGCAACTCTCGCCGCCCTGCTCGTTACGCTGCTGGCGCCCTTCCCGGCGCTGGCGCAGGGCATCGACGAAACCATCAACAGGATCTTCGCGGACTATACCGGCTGGTATGTGTCCTTCATCTTCGCGCCCCTTCCGGGCACCACCTTCTCGTGGATCGCGCTCTGGCTTGTCGTCGGCGCGCTGGTTTTCACGCTCTATTTCGGCTTCATCCAGATCAAGGGCTTCGTCCACTCGATCCAGCTGGTGAAGGGCGATTACTCCGACCCGAACGATGCCGGCGAGGTCAGTCACTTTCAGGCACTCGCCACTGCGCTTTCGGGCACCGTGGGCCTCGGCAACATCGCCGGTGTGGCGGTCGCCGTGGGCATTGGCGGGCCGGGTGCAACCTTCTGGATGGTGATCGCGGGCCTCTTCGGCATGGCAACCAAGTTCACCGAATGCACCCTCGGCGTGAAGTATCGCAACGAGTACCCCGACGGGCGCGTCTCGGGCGGCCCGATGTACTACATCACCAAGGGCTTCAACGAACGCGGCCTGCCCGGCGGCAAGATCCTCGCGGTGCTGTTCTGTGTCTTCACCATCCTCGGCGCACTCGGCGGCGGCAACATGTTCCAGGCCAACCAGGCCCACGCACAGCTTGCTGGCGTGATCGGTGACTATCCCGGCTGGATCACCGGCATCATCCTCGCCGCCGTGACCTTCGCGGTGATCGTGGGTGGCATCAAATCCATCGCCCGGGTGACCGAAAAGGTCGTGCCCTTCATGGGCATCTTCTACGTCGGCGTGTCGCTCATCATCCTGATCATGAACTACGACATGATCGCATGGGCCTTCGGGCAAATCTTCATGGGTGCTTTCACCGGCCTCGGCGTGGTGGGTGGCTTTACCGGCGCGCTGATCCAGGGTTTCCGCCGCGCTGCCTTCTCCAACGAGGCAGGTATCGGCTCGGCCGCCATCGCCCACTCGGCGGTGCGCACCAAGGAGCCGGTGACGGAGGGCTACGTCGCCCTGCTGGAGCCCTTCATCGATACAGTGGTGATCTGCACCATGACCGCGCTGGTCATCGTCATCACCGGGGTGCTCAACGTCGATCCCGAAACCGGGCTCTATATCTGGAACGCTGAAGCGGGCCGCATCGCGACCGAAGGCGAGGTTTCGGGCGTTGCCCTCACCTCGGCGGCCTATGCCAAGGCCTTCTCGTGGTTCCCGGTGCTGCTGGCCGTGGCGGTGGTGCTCTTCGCCTTCTCCACCATGATCTCGTGGAGCTACTATGGCCTGAAGGCGTGGACCTACCTCTTCGGTGAAGGAAGCTCGAAGGAGGTGATCTTCAAGATCATCTTCTGCCTCTTCATCATCATCGGCTCAGCCGCCAACCTCGGCCCGGTGATCGACTTCTCCGATGCCATGCTCTTCTCGATGGCGATCGTGAACATAATCGCGCTTTACCTGCTGATGCCGATCGTGAAGCGAGAGGTGAACAGTTACATCGCCCGGCTCAAGTCGGGTGAGATCAAGCGGTTCAAGCACTAAGCTTTCGGCGCTCCGCGATCTGTCGCGGGGCGCCAAACCCGTAGGGTGGGCGATCTGCCCACTGCCGCTGAGAATCTACCCGAACAGTCTGGCCCGCAGCGCGTCAGCCGTCAGGCTCCCGGGTTTACCACCCTCCGCCATCATCTCTACAGACAAAGCCTGAACCCGCGCATTCAGCGGCGCACGCACGCCATGTTGCCGGGCCAGCTGCACGATTTCGCCATTCAGCCAATCGGTCTCCACGCTGCCCGTCGCCCGCGCCAGACTTTGAGTGGTGGAGTTGCCCGCGCGGCCCTGCACGTTGTCGCCCCGCTTCTGCATGAACTTCGCCCGCCGCTCGGTTTTGCCAACATCTTCCCAAGCGATCCCCGCGGCCTTCAACACCGCCTTGCCTTCGTCGCGGAGCGGCCCGTCGAACTCGGCACAATCCGCGCCCGGCGGCAGCAGAGCGCCAGTGATATTACCGAGGTTCAGGATCAGCTTGCCGTATTTCGGGGCCATCGCATCGTCCCGCACTTCAGTCGCGATGTTGGCGCGGTTCAAGGCCTCCGCCATCGCATCGTCGGCCCCGTCATGCCCGCCGGGATAGCGGCCAATGTCAAACACACCGAACTTGGGCTGACAGTGGATCTGCACCTCTCCCGGCTCGAGGTAGCTGGCCGGCATCATCACCGTGACGGCGTGGACATTGGGGAAGAACCGCAGCGCAAACGGCTCGTTGGCTACCCCATTCTGGCAACAAAAAACCGGCTGATCCGTCAGCCCCGCCGCCCGCAGATCGGCCAGCGCGGCGGCAGTGTCCTGCCCCTTCACGCAAAGCAGCACCGCGTCATCGGGCCTGAATGTGATTTCGCTCGGATGGCCAACACAGTCGAACCGCGCCAGCTCCCTTCCGCGCTCACTGTCGAGCAGCAGCCCCTTCTCCCGGATCGCCTCCAGCATCCGGCCACGCGCAATGCCGATCATCTCTTGCCCGCTCAGGGCCAGCGCCGCCGCAACTACGCCACCAATCGCGCCCACTCCGTAAACGATGATCCGCATGTTACCTCCAGAAAATCAAAAAGCCCCGAGGTCTCCCCCGGGGCCCGTTTGCCGTAGGGTGGGTGAAACCCACCGCAGGTTCAATAGCGGTAGTGCTCGGGCTTGAACGGCCCTTCCGGCGTGACGCCGATGTAGGCCGCCTGCTCACCCGAGAGCTTGGAGAGCTTCACCCCGATCCGCTCAAGGTGAAGCATCGCCACTTTCTCGTCGAGGTGCTTGGGCAGGATGTAGACGCCCGGCTGATATTCTTCGCCCTTGGTCCAAAGCTCGATCTGCGCCAGCACTTGGTTGGTGAAGGAAGCGCTCATCACGAATGAGGGGTGTCCGGTTGCGTTGCCGAGGTTCAGCAGGCGCCCTTCAGAGAGCAGGATGATCCGGTTGCCACCCGGCATCTCGATCATGTCCACTTGGTCCTTGATGTTGGTCCACTTGTGGTTCTTCAGGTTGGCAACCTGGATCTCGTTGTCGAAGTGGCCGATGTTGCCGACGATCGCCATGTCCTTCATCTCGCGCATGTGCTCGATGCGGATCACGTCCTTGTTGCCGGTGGTGGTGATGAAGATATCGGCCTTGCTCGCCTCATCCTCCAGCGTCACCACCTCGAACCCGTCCATCGCAGCCTGAAGTGCGCAGATCGGGTCGACTTCCGTCACCTTAACCCGCGCACCGGCGCCCCGCAGCGAGGCGGCGGAGCCCTTGCCTACGTCACCATAGCCGCAGACCACCGCGACCTTGCCGGCCATCATCGTGTCGGTCGCGCGGCGGATGCCGTCTACCAGCGATTCCTTGCAGCCGTACTTGTTGTCGAACTTCGACTTGGTCACCGAGTCGTTCACGTTGATCGCCGGGAAGGGCAGTTGCCCCTTCTTGTGCAGGTCGTAGAGCCGGTGCACGCCGGTGGTCGTCTCTTCGCTCACACCCTTGATCTGCTCGCGGACCTTGGTGAACCAACCGGGGGAGGCCGCCATCCGCTTGGCGATCTGCTTCTTGATCACCTCTTCCTCTTCAGATTGCGGCACAGGGATTACGTCTTCCCCCGCCTCAGCCCGTGCGCCGAGCAGCACGTAAAGCGTGGCATCGCCGCCATCGTCGAGGATCATGTTGGGGCCGTCGTCGAAGAGGAAGGACTTGTCGAGATAGTCCCAGTGCTCCTCAAGGCTCTGGCCCTTTACGGCAAACACAGGCACGCCTGCTTCGGCAATCGCCGCGGCGGCATGGTCCTGGGTCGAGAAGATGTTGCAGGAGGCCCAGCGCACATCGGCGCCCAACGCGACCAGCGTTTCGATGAGCACGGCTGTCTGGATGGTCATGTGCAGCGAACCGACGATCCGCGCGCCCTTCAGCGGTTGGCTCTCACCAAACTCGGTGCGGCAGGCCATGAGGCCGGGCATCTCGGTTTCGGCGATGTTCAGTTCCTTGCGGCCAAAATCGGCAAGAGAAATGTCTTTAACAATATAATCTGCGGCCATCGGGTGCTCCTGATGCGTGTTATGCGTCCATCGGCACATAGCATCGGCCCCGAAGTGCGGCAACAGAGCGTGGGCAATCTTAGGAAGCTCGCCTTGGCTTGAGGCGTCAGGACGCCTCGCCTTTCACGCCGACAAACCCACTCGCTTCATGAAAATCCTCACCCGTGAACGCAACGCAGGTTTTCCCGGCTGCGTCCGTCACGAGGATGGTAAAGCTCCCGGTCTTCTCCGAGGCCCAGATCTCCACAAGGGACTCTTCGCTTTGGAGCCCGCCAGCCACCGGCTGCTCCTCGTAAGTCTCGACCAGTTGATCCACGAAGTACTCACGCTTGCCGCAGGGTCCATCCATCTGCTGTGCTGCCAGCGGGGCTGCTGCGAGAAGGAGAGTGGCGGTTGCGATGATGGTTTTCATGGTCCTGTCCCTTGGGCGGCTCACCAACGGCGGAGGCTTGGCCCGGTTTCAAAAAGTCTTGCGTGTTGGGGAGTTAACCGGGGAATGGCAGGATCGGTTCCGCCCCGCGTTTACACCTCGGCGTGATCGCGCTACCCAAATCCTGCCAATTCGGGCGAGAGGGAGACGACGATGGCCAAGGCACCGCCCCGCGCGTGGCAGCGCATGCTGTCGGGTCGCAGGCTTGATCTGTTGGACCCGACGCCGGTGGATATCGAGATCGAGGATATCGCCCACGGCCTCGCCTTTGTTGCCCGCTGGAATGGGCAGACGCATGGCGACTTTGCCTATTCCGTGGCCGAGCATTCGCTGCTGGTCGAGGCGCTTTTCACGCGAATGAACCCGTCCGCGCCGGTCAAATGGCAGCTTGCCGCCCTGCTGCATGACGCACCTGAATATGTGATCGGCGACATGATCTCCCCGGTGAAGGCCGCCGTCGGCCCGAGCTATGGCGCGCTGGATGATAGGCTGACCGCCGCGATCCACCTGCGCTTCGGCCTGCCCGCTCAGGTGCCCGTGGCCGTGAAGAAGCAAATCAAGAAGGCCGACAAGGTCTCCGCCTGGCTGGAGGCGACGCGCATCGCGGGCTTTACCGTGGCGGAGGCCAACAAGTTCTTCGGCGTGCCCGTCCCCGAGCTGATCGAAGACATGGAAATCACCCTGCGCCCGCCGGTGGAAGTGCGAAACGAGTTCACCGCCCGCCACAACACGCTGCTGGCGGCGCTCTGATGGCCCCCGCCGCGCTGCGCAGCCTCGTTTTTCTGGTCTATGCGGCGCTCGCCTATGCCATCTTCTTCTTTGTTCCGTCCGACACCAACGTTCTGTGGCTGGCGCTCTGGTTCGCCCTCGGTCTCGGGCTGGCCGGCCAGTTGGTATTCGACTGGCACCGAAGGCTGCGGTTCTGGGCAGTCGTCGGCCGCACCAGCCTTGCGATGCTGCTGGTCGCCTGCGTGCTGGCCATCCTCTGGATCGAAACGGTGATCTGTATCGCCATGATCCTGCCCATCGCCATCCTCATCGCCATCATCGGGATCGCAGTAATGCGCGTCGTGCTGGACCGTTTCGAAAGCGGCAGCCAACTTTGCCTGCCCTTGCTTGCGCTTCCACTCGTGGTGCCGGTTTTCGATTTGCCGTCACCTACGTCAAACGAGCTTGTCTCGGTCTCGACGACCGTCACCATCGCCGCGCCGTTGGGCGTGGTCCGCGCGCAGGCAGAAAGCGTCTCTGATATAGCCAAAAACGAGCTTCCTTGGACGGTCACCCACAGCCTCCTGCGAGCGCCCAGCCCACTCGCTGCCCACACCGAGAACGGCGTAAGACATGCCCGATGGACCAACGGCGTACGGTTTGAGGAGCACCTGCTGCCCGGCCCCGATCTGGCTTGGCGGTTCGTATTCCCTGACCCAAGCCTGATGCGGGCCGTTGATCCCCGGATCTCTCCAACTGGGCCCGAGGTAGAGATGCTGGAGGGACGCTATACTTTCGAGCGCCTCGACCCCGCCCGCACCCGCGTGACGCTGACTACGAGCTACCGACTGACGACGCCGGTCAACGCATACCTGAAGCCGTGGGGCAGGCTCATTCTCAACGACATGCACCACGCCGTTTTGCATGTGATCACAAATCGAGCCGAGGCCGCCTCATGATCCATATCCGCCGCGCCGCCCCGGCTGATGCCCGGGCCATCACTGAACTGCTGCAAGAGGTTGTCGATGCCGGCGGCACCACAGCCATCACCGGCACGGTGAACCGCCGCGATATTGAAGCGCAGCTTGCGTGGACCGACCGCGCCGCTTGGCATGTGGCCGAGGATGATCAGGGCGAGCTGCTCGGTTTCCAGTGGATCGAGCCAATGGTGGACGAGCCCGAGACCTGCGCCGAGATCGCCAGTTTCGCAAGACGCGGCAAAACCGGCCTCGGGATTGGCTCAGAGCTGTTCGAGGTCACCCGCACGGCGGCTAAGGCGCTTGGCTACACGTGGATTCGGGCCAATATCAGGGCCGACAACGCGGGCGGGCTGGCCTACTACCAGTCGAGAGGCTTCGAGGATTATGGTCGGATCGAAGGCTACGTGATGGCTGATGGTACGGTCGTGGACAAGGTGCTCAAGCGCTACGATCTGTAAGCTGGGCAATCTGCCCTCAGACGCCTCAGCAAGTCGCCCCCGCAGACTGACCCGCTGCCTGCCAGCCAACGAACTCGCGCCCCTGGAACACCGCTGTCAACCCGTCCCGAAACCCGATCAGCGCCATGCCGTTTCCGCAGGCCTCCTCGGTCGTGACCGGCCCGGCCAGCTTCTGTAGCGCGACGGTCGCCCCGGGGTTCACCCGATCGAAGCTCACCTCCTGCGGGGAACCGGGAACGCCAATTCCGGTCTGCCGAAGTTCGTAACCAAGAGGTTTCTGGGCCGGGCGCTGGGCCTCACCAGATGTGGTGCAGCCCGCGAGCAGAATCACAAGGAGCCCGAGTTGCGTATGCATTAGATGTGCATGGGTTGTGCATGGGTTGTGCATCACCGCTGCAGCGCCGATCCGGTCACTTGGGCGACCGTTTGGCGAGGATCCGCTGCAAGGTGCGCCGGTGCATGTTAAGCCTGCGCGCGGTCTCGCTGACGTTGCGGTCACAGAGCTCGTAGACCCGCTGAATATGCTCCCACCGAACCCTGTCCGCGCTCATCGGATTCTCGGGCGGCGGAGGCAGTTCATCATCGCTCGCCAGTAGGGCCGCTGTGACCTCATTGGCGTCCGCGGGCTTCGAAAGATAGTCAGTCGCACCGATCTTCACCGCGGCGACCGCGGTGGCGATTGCGCCATATCCAGTGAGGACGACGACCTTGGCATCCGGTCGTTTTTCACGAATGGTTTCAACCACATCGAGGCCGTTGCCATCCTCGAGCCGCAGGTCGACCACGGCATATGCAGGGGGCCGGGCCGTTGCGATTGCCCGGCCAGCAGCGACTGATCCGGCCATCTCCGGCTCGAACCCGCGTTTCTCCATCGCACGCGCCAGACGCCGCAGAAATGGTTCGTCGTCATCGACGATCAGAAGAGATCTGTCCTCCCCGATCTCGCTGAGATCCCGCTCGGCCACGCGCGTCCTCCGCCGGTCATTCGTTGTTACGGTTCAGGCTATACGGGCTATGATTCAGCGACAAGCCTTTCCGCACAGGGCCTTACCCCGCGTCGAGAAAGCACTGCACCTCATCCGCGAGCTGTTCCCCAGAGAGTTCACGCCGGAAAAACCCTGCAAAACCAGTGTCCGGGAAGGTGAGGTAGGTGAAGGTCGAGTGGTCGACCAGGTAGTAATCAGGGTCGTCATCGGTGTGGGCCTTGTAGTAGGTGCGGTAGGCCTTGGAGGCCGCCTCGACCTGCTCTGAGCTACCGGTCAGACCGATCAATTTGTCACTGATATTGGCAGCAAAATCACCCACCGCCTCGGGTGTATCGCGGGCCGGGTCGACCGAGATGAAGACCGGCGTCACATCATAGCCGCGCTCGGCCAGAATCTCGGTTGCCTCGGCGTTCCGGACAGTGTCGAGCGGGCAGACATCGGGACAGAAAGTGTAGCCAAAATAGAGCAGGGTCGGCTCGGTGATAACGTCCTTGTCCGTCACGGTTTCGCCCTGCGCGTTGACCAGCTCGAACGGCCCGCCGATCGCAGCAGAACTGGCCCCGCCGTTGCATTGGGCAAAGGCATTTTCCGGCACGTCGAGATAGACCTTCCAGACCGTGAAGCCGATCACACCGCAAATCGCGGCAACAGCCGTGCCTGCCCATATCGCCGTTCGCATGGTCCACTCCCTCTGGCGCGTGTTGCCCTTTGCTGACGCCTCCGCTGCGGGCTAACAATGGGTCCGACTGTCACACCAGAGGCGCTGCCCGCAAATCAAATGCCAGAGACTGGCCTGTCCGATAACCCCTTCCAGCATCCGCGCCGGGCCAACTGGATTCGCCTGCGGACGTTGATCGTTTTGCGCTGGGTCGCGGTGGCCGGGCAGAGCATCGCAATCGCTGCGGCGCATTTCTTGTACGAGCTGCAGCTCGAAATTGGCCTGTGTGTTCTGGCCATCGGCATGTCGGTCATTGCCAACCTTTTGGCCATGTTCATCTACCCGGCGAACAAGCGGCTGAACGAGGTGGAGGCCATGCTGATGCTGGTCTTCGATCTCGCGCAGCTTGGTCTGCTGATCTACCTCACCGGCGGGCTCCACAACCCCTTCGCCCTGCTGCTTCTCACCCCCGTCACTATCGCCGCCACCGCGCTGGGCCTGAACGCCGTTTTGATCGTTGGCGCCGTGGCCATCGGCATCGTGACTTTCGTGGCTTTCGACTATCTGCCGTTGCGCACCATCCAAGGCTTCGTACTGCGTGTGCCCTCGATTTTTTTGTTCGGGTCGTGGATCGCCATCGTGATCGGCGTTTCATTTCTCGCGCTCTATGCCCGCAAGGTGACAACGGAAATCGCCGCGATGGGCGACGCGCTGCTCGCGACGCAACTGGCTCTGGCTCGCGAGCAAAAGCTCACTGATTTGGGAGGTGTTGTAGCCGCCGCAGCGCACGAGCTTGGTACGCCCTTGGCCACCATCAAGCTGGTGAGTTCGGAGATGGCGGACGAATTGCAAGGCGATGCCGAGGTTGACGGACTGCTTGAGGACGCGCGCCTTATTGGCGAGCAGGCCGACAGGTGCCGTGAAATCCTCCGCTCAATGGGCCGGGCCGGGAAGGACGACCTGCACATGCGGACGGCTCCGCTTCAGTCGGTGCTGGAGGAAGCAGCCGAGCCTCATCAGGAGCGGGGGAAAAGGCTGCATTTTGACATGCATCCGGGCGCCGGAAGCGACGAGCGGCAGCCCGATATCCATCGCAGCTCCGAGATGATCCACGGCATGCGAAATCTGATCCAGAACGCCGTGGATTTCGCCGCCGGGAACGTGTGGATCGAGGGGCGCTGGACGGCCCAAAACGTGGTGGTGCGCGTGATCGACGATGGAGAGGGTTATCCGCCGCATCTCATCGGCCGGATCGGTGACCCTTTCGTCCGCCGCCGCCGGGCGCCGGATGAGCCGCGGAAAAGGCCTGAATACGAAGGCATGGGGCTCGGCCTGTTCATCGCGAAAACACTTTTGGAACGTATCGGTGCCAGCCTGACGTTCGCCAACGGATCCGACCCGTTCCTCGCACCGGATGAACGCCCCGACAGAGGTGGGGCCATCGTTGAGGTCACTTGGCCGCGCAAGCTGCTAGTCGCTGAGGAGGCGGAAGCGCGGGGTGCCCTTGGTGACAATCTACGCTTCGAGTCCTGATCTGCTCGCATACCCCTAACCGCCGCGCCCGGCATTAACCTGCGGTTAACCAAAATCACGTCTTCTTTGACTTGGAGTTTTACTCTCTTCGGGAGCGTGAACGGATTGTTGGGTGAGCTGCCTTGGGCATTTGCATTTGTTCTGGTGACAACGTCATTCGGGACCGCCCTCCTTGCCATGCTGGCGGTTGGCTACCTGCAACCCAAGCGGCGTGTAACGTGGGACAAGCTGACAGGCGTTTCAGGCGATGACATGACCTTCCTGTTCGAGGACGACGAGTTGGTGGACGCAAGCGAAGAGGCACATGTGTTTTTGGCATCCGGGCCGGAGACACTGCCGCCTTGGCCGCGCTTCCTGGCCCTTCTCGCAGGCTCCTTCCCCGACATCGGCAGCCGACTCGGCCAATTGGCAGAGTTGGGCAAGCTGGAGCTGAGGGCAAGGGACGGGACATCACGGCTGGATGCCGAGTTGAAAAACGGCCTCACGCGTTTCTCCTTGCATCAAGGCGAGGAGGATGAGCCAGTCGAATACGATTCCTTCGCCGTGACGGCCATGGCTGAAGAACTGGATGTGCTGCGAACAGTGGTCGACGACGCACCGGTGCTGGCGTGGCGCGAAGATGAAGATGGCAACGTCACCTGGGCGAATGGTGCCTACATCGACCTTCTGCATCGGATGCAACCCAGGAAGGCCACACTGGCTTGGCCCCTGCCCCGCGCAATTTCTCACAGCTTTCATGACTGTGAGACCGATGTGCTCCATCGCGTCTCGATAACAATCCCCTATATCGAGCAGGTCATCTGGTACGATTGCAGCACGCGTGAGATGGGCGAAGAAACGCTTGTGTTCGCGGTGCCTGCCGACCGGTTGGTTCAGGCGGAACGGTCACGCATCGAGTTTTTGCAGACCCTCACGAAAACCTTTGCCGATCTGCCAACCGGGCTTGCCGTGTTCGACCGTGGCCGCCAGCTGGCTCTGTTCAACCCCGCGCTGACCGATCTTTCCTCCCTCGAACCGCATTTCCTCTCATCTCGCCCGACTTTAGTGTCCTTCCTCGATCACCTCAGGGAAGCCCAGAGGATGCCGGAGCCAAAGGACTATAAAAGTTGGCGGGCCAGTATCGCAGAGTTGGAGAGCGCCGCATCGGAAGGGATGCATCAGGAGATCTGGTCACTTCCGACCGGCCAGACCTATCGGGTGACCGGCCAGCCACATCCGGATGGGGCCGTGGCCTTCCTGTTCGAAGATATCTCTGCCGAGATGTCGCTGACACGCAGGTTTCGCTCAGAACTCGAGATGGGGCAGGCCGTCGTCGACAGCCTTGATGAGGCCATTGCTGTGTTTGCCCACACCGGCTCTATGGTATTGTGCAACCGCGCATACCAGGAGCTTTGGAACTGCGACCTTGTCGGGTCTCTTTCTGACGTCAGTGCGCAGGAAGCGGTGCGAGACTGGTCAGCCCTCTCCGATGACGATGCCCTTTGGACTCGCGCAACACGGTTTCTATCCGGCCGAAGTGATCGACGGTCGTGGAGCGTGATCCTCGATACCGCGGCCTACGGCCGGGTCACTTGCCGGTTCGCGCCTGTCGCGGGCGGAGCGGCCCTTGCAGGTTTCAAGCTGGGAGACGGCGCAGCGGGTGCTCCGGAGCGGTCTGACGTGGCTAAGATGACCGCCTGATTTCTTACGCCTTGCCCTGCGCGGAATGGCGGATAGTCTGGCCGCGATGACCCGCGCTGCTTCGTTCCCACTTACCTTGCACCTCGCCTCTCCCGAGCACACCGCCCGGCTTGCAGCCGTTGTGGCACCGCTGCTGGGAGCCGGTGATGTGCTGCTGCTGTCCGGCCCTGTCGGTGCTGGGAAGAGCCACTTTGCCCGTGCCTTGATCCGTTGGCGGATGGAGCGGGCGGGTTCGGTGGAGGATGTGCCTTCGCCCACCTTCACATTGATCCAGACTTACCCGCTACCGGATGGCGAAATCTGGCATGCCGACCTTTACCGCCTGTCGAGTGCGGATGAAGTGGAGGAGCTCGGGCTTTCTGCGGCCTTTGAAGATGCCATCTGCCTCGTCGAGTGGCCGGATCGCTTGCCCGAGCCCCCCGCAGGTGCGCTTTGGCTGGAGTTTTCCAATGCGGAAGAGCCGAATGCACGCAGCCTTGTGGTAAATGGCCCGGAGCACTGGTCACAGCGACTGGCAGAGCCACTTGAGGCGGCGGCATGAGTGCAGTCGAAGATTTTCTGACAAGTACCGGATGGTCTGGCGCGGAAGCTGCTCCGCTGGCCGGCGATGCTTCCGCCCGGAGTTATCAGCGGCTGACTCGCGGGAGCGAACGGGTTGTGCTGATGGTGGATCCGGAAGGTAACGTTGAGGCATTTCTCGCCATCGCCCGCCATCTTGCGGCACAAGGCCTGTCCGCCCCAGTGATCTTCGCGGATGACGCGGACTACGGGTTGGTTTTGATGGAGGATCTCGGCGACCGGCTCATCGCTCGTCTTGCCGCCGATGACCCTTCCGCTGAAACGGACCTTTATGTTGCGGCGACCGAGGTGCTGGTCAAACTGCACGAGGCGCCATTGCCGGAAGGCCTTCAACTTTATGGCCCGCAGGAAATGGCGGTCATGATCGGACCAGCGGCAGAGTTCTATGCTCGGGCCGCAGGAGAACCGGTAACCCATGAAGGCTGGCTCCAGTTGACGGCTGCGCTCGAGGAAGCACTTTTCCAAACAGACACGCAGCCGCAAGTGATGATTCACAGGGACTATCACGCCGAGAACTTGATCTGGTTGCCTGAACGAGCGGGCACAGCGCGTGTTGGCCTGCTGGATTTTCAGGACGCGCTCATCGGACATCCTGCTTATGATCTCGCCTCGCTGCTTGGTGACGTTCGCCGGGACATCGGCGCAGACGCACAGGAGGCCGCTGTTCGGTGCTATGTGGACTCGACGGGCTGTGACGAAGGCAGGTTTCGGGCGGCACTTGCAGCGCAGGGAGCCCAGCGCAACTTGCGAATTCTCGGCGTCTTCACCCGGCTTTGCACTGTCCTTTCAAAGCCCGGATACCTTGATCTGATGCCCCGCGTCTGGCGCAATCTGATGCGCGATCTTGATCATCCTGATCTCGCGATCCTGAAAGATGCGGTGCTCGGTACACTGCCCGAGCCGACGGCGGAGCGATTGGACCGAATTCGTCGCGTGGCAATATGAGTGCGCCTAACTCCGCCATGGTCTTTGCGGCGGGCTTCGGCACGCGGATGCGTCCGCTCACGGATACCCGGCCCAAGCCACTCGTGGAAGTTGCCGGAAAGCCGCTCCTCGATCATGCATTGGAATTGACCGAGTGCGTGTCACGCGTGGTCGTGAATGCTCACTATCTGGGGGAGCAGATTGCAGACCATCTCGCTGGTCGTAATGTCGATGTTGTGCATGAAACCGAGATTTTGGACACTGGCGGTGGTTTGCGAAACGCGCTGCCACGGCTTGGCCCAGGCCCCGTTTTTACTCTCAATTCCGATGCAGTTTGGACAGGCCCCAATGCGATCGAGACACTGAGGGCCGCGTGGTTTCCGGAAGAGATGGACGCTCTGTTGCTGCTGGTCCCGGTGCAGAACGCACGCGGCTACTCCGGGACCGGTGACTTCTCGCTCGACCGTGAGGGTCGCCTGACTAGGGGTGACGGTTACGTTTACTCCGGTGCTCAGATCATCAAACCCGATGGGCTCTCTGAGTTCTCCGAACCAGCGTTCTCACTGAACTTGCTGTGGAACAAGATGCAGGCTGCAGGCCGCCTGTTTGGCGTGGCTCATCCGGGCGGCTGGTGCGACGTGGGGCACCCTGGTGGGATTGCAGTGGCTGAGGAGATGTTGGCGGAGGCGGGGAATGTTTGAGCCTTCAGCCACGCCACGCCTGTTTGGCACGCCGATCGGCGCAGACTTTGGAGCGACGCTGCTGGAAGGGCTTGAAGCACGGCTTGCGGGAGCGCCGCCCGAGGCATGGGGGCGTGTGACGCTTTTGGTCAATACGACCCGGATGAAGCGACAGCTACTGGATCAATTCGCGGCGGGGCCAGCACGACTGATGCCGCGCGTGCATCTGGTGACCGATCTGGCAGGTGGCCTCCACCTGACCGGGCTGAAGCCTGCCGTTTCGTCCTTGCAGCTACGCCTTCAACTGCGGCAAGCCGTGGCCCGGCTGATCGACCTCCAGCCTGACATCGCTCCAAAGAGCGCCGCTTTCGACCTCGCCAACAGTCTGGCTGCCTTACTTGAAGAGATGGACGACGAGGGAGTAGACCCGGCGACACTTGGCGACCTAGATGTTGGCGATCACTCTGCGCACTGGGCGCGGAGCCTTTCAGTCATTTCGCTGCTTTCAGGCCAGGATAGTGACATTTTTCGCACTCAAGCGGCTTTCAATAGAGATGCTTTGTCGGCGCTTTTATCGCTGTGGGACGCTGCTCCGCCGCAGACTCCAATTATCGTGGCGGGTTCCACAGGATCACGGGGCACGACGCGGCTGCTGATGGAAGCCGTGGCCCGCTTACCTCAAGGCGCGGTGGTGTTGCCAGGGGTGGACAGGGACACGCCTCAGGAGGTCTGGCGCAACTTAACAGCGTCCTGCGATAACCCCGACAGGGCGCCGGAAGAAGACCATCCGCAGTTTCGCTTTGCAGCGCTTGCCAAACGCCTGGGCGTCGCTCCAGACGACATTGCCCCTTGGACCGATACCAAGCCCGACACGCATTCGCGCAACAGGCTGGTTTCGCTGTCGCTCCGGCCGGCTCCTGTGACTGACCAATGGCTCAGTGACGGACCGAAGCTTGTCGAGGAACTGCCAGACGCTACGGATGGGCTCTCGCTGATTACAGCCCGAACTCCACGCCATGAAGCCGCAGCAATCGCATTCGCGATCCGGGAGGCTGTTGAGGCCAACAAGACGACGGCACTCATAACACCCGACCGGACATTGGCACGGCAGGTCACTGCTGCTCTGTCCCGCTGGGGCATCGTACCGGACGATTCTGCTGGTATGCCCCTCCACCAAAGCCCCCCAGGGCGATTTTTGATCGAGACAGCTGCGCTGTTTGGCCGCCCGTTGGACCTTGCTGTCGCGCTGTCGCTTCTGAAGCACCCACTTACGGCTTCAAACGCCGGCATGCGCGGCCCTCACCTGCTAAACGTTGGACGATTTGAAACTTGGGCAAGGCGCAAGGGCGTGCCGCGCGTTGATGCGGCGGTATTGCAAGACTGGTTGGGCAGCTGGAGCGCAACGGATGAAGCGAAGGATTGGGTTGGTTGGCTAGGCAGCGTGCTAGAGAATTTGCCCAACACAGGTGGCGAACCTCTGGAGGCCCGACTTGAACGACACATCGACTTGGCGGAAGCCATCGCCGCGGGGCCCGATTCCAGCGGGTCTGGGCAACTCTGGGCGGATAAACCCGGGGAAGCCGCTGGTGCTGCAGTAGATGAGCTGCGCATGGCGGCGCCGTTCGGCGGAGCGGTCGATAATGTGCAGTATCTCGGCATCATCAGATCTGTTCTCGCCGGCGGGGAGGTGCGGGAAGCGCCAATTGCACATCCGCTGGTCTCCATCTGGGGCACGATTGAAGCGAGAACCCGAACAGTCGATCTGTCCATTCTTGCAGGGTTAAACGAAGGGACATGGCCTGCCGCCTTGCCCCACGATCCGTGGATGAACCGGGCGATGCGGCGCGATGCCGGGATGCTGCTGCCTGAGCGGCGCGTCGGGCTTGCTGCCCATGACTACCAGCAGGCAATGGGCGCGCGCGAGGTTATCTTCAGTCGCAGTGCACAGAGCGCAGACACCGAAACCGTGCCTTCCCGCTGGCTGAACCGACTGACGAACCTGCTTTCGGGCCTTGGTGAAATCGGCGAAACCTGCCTCAAAGAGATGCGCGCACGAGGAGACCGGCTGGTAGCCATCTCATCAGTCTTGGCGGTGCACTCCGAAAACCCGATCTCCGCTCTGCCTGCGCCCCGGCCCGCTCCAGCTCCTCCAGCTGAAGCGCGACCCAAGGGGCTCTTTGTAACCGCGGTATCGACCCTGATCCGAGATCCCTACGCGGTCT
This sequence comes from Vannielia litorea, assembly GCF_019801175.1. Taxonomy (NCBI): domain Bacteria; kingdom Pseudomonadati; phylum Pseudomonadota; class Alphaproteobacteria; order Rhodobacterales; family Paracoccaceae; genus Vannielia; species Vannielia litorea. The sequence continues at coordinate 277,281 of NZ_JAHVJR010000002.1, read as the reverse complement.
ATGCAAAGAACGTCCTCGAGCTGAGAAGGCTCGGCCCGAGAGCACCGCAACCGGATGCCGCGATGCGTGGAACGGTGCTTCATGCGGTGATGGAGCAGTGCCTGAAAGACGGTTTCGATTTCACCGGTCCGTCGGAGTGGACTGCCGAAGCGTTCATGGAGGTTGCGGCAGAAGTCGTTGCGACCCACGTGCCCTGGCCCGCCACGCGGCGGCTCTGGTTGGGCCGTCTGGCCTCTTCCGCACCGGCGTTGGTCCGGGTTGAAGCAGCACTCCAAGCGAGCGGGATGCCAATCATCGTGGAGGAAATCGGCTCTGTTCAACTGCGAGGCGTCGATTTTAGGGTGTCGGCAAAACCCGACCGGATTGACCGACTGGAAGCCGGCGGTTGCGCAGTGCTCGATTACAAGACGTCGACCAAGCCGCCGTCCGAAAAGGAGGTGGAAGCCTTCGACAAGCAGCTACTGCTGGAGGCGGCCATTGCCGAGGCAGGTGGCTTCAAGCAACTCGGCGCAAAGCGGGCCGCGCGGGTGGGATACATCTCAATCGGCAACCCCGCCAATTCACGGGACGAACCGCTGGAGATCGAGGGCGTTTGGCGCCCGGATGCGATGCTGCAAAACCTCGCTGCCTTGATCCGAACCTACGAAGACCCCTCCAAGGGGTACACGGCACGGCGCGCGCCGCAGTTCCTGATCTACGCAAGCGACTACGATCACCTTTCGCGATTTGGGGAGTGGGACGTAACTGCCGCGCCTGAAACGATACTGGTGGGCCAATGACCGCGCCGAACGAAGCCACCGCCGCTCAGATCAAGGCCGCGACACCGGAGCTATCCACGTGGCTTTCGGCCAACGCCGGCTCCGGCAAGACGCGCGTGCTGACCGACCGGGTGGCGCGGCTTCTTCTCCGCGATGTCCCGCCGCAGAACATACTGTGCCTCACCTTCACCAAGGCCGCCGCCGCTGAGATGCAGAACCGGCTGTTCTCACGGTTGGGCGAGTGGTCGATGCTCACGGACAGGGAGCTTGCCGATGCTCTTTCGACGGTCGGGGAGGACACGTCGGATGCGAACCGGCTTGCCAAAGCCCGTCGACTCTTTGCGCGGGCGATCGAAACGCCAGGTGGCCTGAAGATCCAAACGATCCATTCGTTCTGCTCCGCCATCCTGCGCCGGTTCCCGCTGGAAGCAGGCGTGCCCCCGGGTTTTGTGGAACTCGATGACGTCAGCGCCAAGGCGCGATTGCAGGAAGCGTTGGACAAGGTCGCAGAGGATGAGCCAGCTGTCTTCGATACCTTTGCCTCCCTGTTCTCAGGAATCGAGGTCGAAGGGTTTTGCGCTAAGTTGGCCGGACAGAGGAACGCCTTTGGAAGCCTCAGCAGTTTCGAGACTATTTCGGCTGCAGTGGGCCTTCCGGAGGGGTACGATGAAGCGACCTTGATCCCTGAGGTCTTCCTTGGAAACGAGAGAAGCCTTGTCGCGTCGGTCTTGCCCTATCTCGCCGCGGGCAGCACAACCGATGCAAAAGCCGCCAGCGAACTGGCGGAGCTTGCACAAGATCAACTTACTACTCTGGCGATACTCGACAAACGGTTTGTAGGTCAGTCCGGAAAGTCCGCGGGTCAGCCACGGATCGGGAGCTTTCCCACGAAAGCCACACGTGAAGCGATGCCATCTGAGTTGCTGGCCCAACTCGAAAACCTGATGACGCGGGCCGCCGATGCACATGATCGCGCAAAGCAACTCCGTCTAGCAAGGCGATCTGATGCCTTGCACCAGTTCGCTGGGGCCTTTCTGCCTGCTTACGAGGCCGCCAAAGCAGCGCGGGGCGAGCTCGATTTTGACGATCTGATCTTCAAGACTCGAGATTTGCTGACCAATGACAGTGTGGCCGATTGGGTGCTGTTCCGGCTCGATGGCGGAATTGACCACATCCTCGTGGATGAGGCGCAAGATACCAGCCCGGCGCAGTGGGAGGTGATCGATCTGATCTCCCGCGAGATCACGTCAGGCAGTGGCCGCCGGGAAGCCGGGGAACGGACGATTTTTGTCGTGGGGGACAAGAAACAGTCGATCTATGGCTTTCAGGGCGCCGATCCTGACGGGTTCGAACGTATGGCAGACACGTTCTCCGATCGGTTGGGCACATCCGGCGCCGCGCCACAGCGGATGGAGTTGCAATACTCCTTCCGTTCAGCTGCCCCCATACTGCGGGTGGTCGACGCAGCCTTCCCTGATGAGGCGCGTGCGATGGGGGGTGCCTTGAACCACATCGCTTTCCACTCTGAGATGCCCGGACGGGTGGATCTTTGGCCATTCATCCCCAAGCCGGAGAAGGCCGAGGACGAAACCCCGTGGTTTGACCCCGTCGACATGGTCAGTGCAGACGACCCTCAGGTGCAGCTTGCCCAGCGCATCGCAAAGGAAATTTCGCGAATGCAGGCGGAAGAGAGACTTTTTGACCATGTCGATGGTGAGTTCCGGCCACGACGTATCACGGATGGCGACGTTCTCATTTTGGTTCAGAGCCGGAGCCTGATCTTCCATGAGGTGATCCGCGCCTGCAAGGCCGAGGGGCTTGAGGTGGCGGGGGCCGACAGGGTGCGCCTTGCCGATGCCATGGCGGTGAAAGACTTGCTGGCGTTGCTGGCATTTCTCGACACGCCCGATGATGATTTGTCCCTCGCTGCGGCGCTCCGCTCGCCCCTGTTTGATTGGGATGAAGACGCGATCTACCGCTTGGCACAGCCGCGGGAAGGCCGGCTGTGGGAGGCCCTTCGGAACTACGAAGCAGGGGAGCCTGCGCTGATGATTTTGCGCGACCTGCGCAATCAGGCTGGCTTTCTCCGCCCATATGAATTGCTTGAGCGCATTCTTACCCAGCACGAAGGCCGTGCACGCTTGATTACGCGGTTGGGTGCGGAGGCCGAGGAATCGATAGATTTGCTCCTCGCAACCGCGCTGTCCTACGAGCAGGCCGAAACGCCGAGCCTGACCGGCTTTCTCGCTTGGATGGAGGCTAGTGAGATTGACATCAAGCGCGGTCAGGAGAGCGGCGGACGGGCTATAAGAGTGATGACCGTGCATGGCTCCAAGGGGTTGGAGGCGCCGATTGTGTTTCTCGCCGAAAGCGGAGACCGCCAGCCGCCACGCGAGGATGGTGCCGTGATGCTCGAGGGACTGCCTCCGCTCTGGAAGCCCTCAAAGCCGGATACCCCGGAGCTACTGGTGGCGCCGCTCGCCGCGTTGAAGGAGCGGCAGGAAGAAGAGCGGCTGCGGTTGCAGTACGTTGCGATGACCCGTGCAGAGCAATGGCTGATTGTTTGCGGTGCGGGGACCGCGAAGGAAGACAAGGAAAATTGGTATCGTCGCACCGAAGGCGCACTTGAGCAGGTTGGGGCCGTAACGCACATGTTCCCGTTCGGAGCGGGTAAGCGCTACGAGAACGCACGGCCGGATGAGGAGGGCGTGACCGAAACGACGGACAAGAGCGCGGCGCAGGTCATTCTGCCCGACATCGCTTTGGCCCAGCCCGTAACTCTGCCGCGGCCACCCCAGGTGCTCTCACCGTCAGGGTTGCCGGGTCCGAAAACCTTGCCCTCTGAAGGTGTTGGCAACCCGGATGCGCTTGATCGTGGGACGGCTTTGCACCTGTTACTAGAGCACCTCCCCAGATTTGAGGCGTCCGATCGCGAAGTCCGGGCCAGCGCCTTGCTGGAGGCGTTTGCGCCTAGCACTGCGCCCGATTTGATTGCAGAGACATTGGCAGTGCTGCGGGCGCCCGAACTGATTAAGTTGTTCGAAGGCGACGCGTTCGTTGAGGTACCCGTTACAGCCCGCCTCCCCGAGAGAGGCGGAGAACCGATGCAGGGCATAATTGACAGGCTCGTTGTCACCGAAAGCACAGTTACCGCCATTGACTACAAGTCCCATCAGGTGGTGCCGGAACGGATTGAAGATATCCCCTCGGGCCTGCTCGCCCAGATGGGCGCCTATGCCTCGGCACTAACCCAGATCTACCCAAACCATCACGTTCAAACGGCACTGCTCTGGACGAAGATCCCGCGGCTCGACGTTCTTCCACACGACCTTGTGACGAATGCGCTCAAAGCTACCGCATCTGCTTGACCTGCCCAAGCCGCAACCCTACCTTCCCAACCCGAACCGCAAAACATCAGGAGAGCCGAGATGGCGACCGTTGCCGTGACCGATGACACCTTCGACACCGAGGTGAAGGAAGCCGACATCCCCGTAGTGGTGGATTTCTGGGCGGAGTGGTGTGGCCCCTGCAAGCAGATCGGCCCGGCACTCGAAGAGCTTTCCGAAGAGCTCGACGGCAAGGTGAAGATCGTCAAGGTCAACGTCGACGAAAACCCCAACTCCCCGGCCCAGATGGGTGTGCGTGGTATTCCGGCACTGTTCCTGTTCAAGGACGGTCAGGTGGTGTCCAACAAGACCGGCGCTGCGCCCAAGGCCGCGCTGCACGGCTGGATCACCGAGTCGATCTGAGCACCGTCTCACCGCATGGATCGGGGCGCTTCGGCGCCCCTTTTTCTTGCGGGCGCCGGGTGGCATGGCCATATACCCCAAGAACGAAACGGAGAGCGGCATGAGCGACAGCGAATTTCCCGGTTGGCACGGCACGACGATCATCGGTGTCCGCAAGGGCAACGAGGTGGTGGTGGCCGGTGACGGGCAGGTGAGCCTTGGTCAGACGGTCATCAAGGGGTCTGCCCGCAAGGTCCGCCGCATCTCGCCCGGTGGGCACGAGGTGGTTTGTGGCTTTGCCGGGTCAACGGCTGATGCCTTCACTCTACTGGAGCGTCTGGAGAAGAAGCTGGAAGCCACGCCCGGTCAGCTCGCGCGGGCCTCGGTTGAGCTGGCGAAAGACTGGCGCACTGACAAGTACCTGCAAAAACTCGAAGCCATGCTCATTGTGACCGACGGCAAGGAGCTTCTGGTGATCACTGGCGCCGGTGATGTTCTGGAGCCGGAACATGGCATCGCGGCCATCGGCTCGGGTGGGAATTACGCGCTGGCAGCGGCCCGCGGGCTGATTGATCAGGATATTGATGCCGAGACCATCGCGCGCAAGGCAATGGGCATTGCGGCCGACATCTGCGTTTACACCAATGGCAACCTGACCGTGGAGAAGATCGGCGGATGAGCATCACCCGTGATGACATCCGGGCCGCCGTGGGTGCCGGCAAGATCAGCGAGGCGCAAGCAACCGCCATTGTTGCGTTGTCCGACGCGCGGCGCGGCGCGCGTGAAAACCTTGGAGGCCTTGATGAACCATTCGAGCTGTTCAAAGGCTTCAACGAGATATTCATCGTTGTCGGACTGACCATCCTCTACGCCGGATGGACAGGATTGACCGGCATTTCCACCTATCTGGCCAGCAGCAGCATGGTCTCACTCCTGCTTTGCGGGTTGGCCGGGATGGCTGCGCTCGCCGGATTGGCGCTTTACTTCACGCGCCGGCGGAGGATGGTTGCGCCTTCAATCGCTCTGGCGATCATGTTTGCCTTCTCCGCCGTGCAAGCAGGCTGGGCGGTGAGCTATTGGATGGTTCCCGATAACGGCATCCCGAAGATCACCGGCTTCAATGACGTGCGAACTGTGATCATGCTGGCCTTGGCGACACTGGCACTGATCGTCTACTGGCTCGCATTTCGCGTGCCGTTTGCGATGCTGCTCATTGCGCTGGGCTTCTATGCGACCTGCTTCGGGCTTACCGCGCTGAACGGCCCGGAATTGGAGAGCGTGCGCGATGTTTTCCTGCTGTCCGCCAACTCCGCCTTTTCGTGGATAACGCTTGCGCTGGGCTTGCTTGGGCTAGCCTTGGCGCTGAGGTTTGATGTGTCCGACCCGCACCGGGTGACACGCCGCGCCTCGCAAGCGTTCTGGCTCCACGTCATCTCTGCCCCGGCCATCGTGAACACGGTTGCCTTCACGCTATTCCAGCAAGGTGGAGCCGTGGACTACCTCATCCTCAGCGGCTTTCTTGTGCTCATGGCGGTCTTTGCCATCGTGATTGATCGTCGCTCCTTCCTCATATCGGGTATCGGCTATGTGGTGGCACTCACCGCACTTGTGGCTGAAGGCCAGACTTGGGCCTTCATCCTGCTTCTCGGCGTTTTCCTCGTTGCGCTTGGTGCGTTCTGGGAGAGCATCCGTGGCGGGATCATGGCCGTGATGCCCGGCTTCCCCGGAAAAGACAGACTGCCGCCCTGGACGCGGCCGAGAGAGTTTTCTGCATGACTGATCTGACGCCCCGCGAAATCGTTTCGGAGCTTGACCGCTTCATCATTGGCCAGAAGGACGCCAAGCGTGCCGTCGCCGTGGCGCTGCGTAACCGTTGGCGGCGCAAACAGCTGGCCGATGATATCCGTGACGAGGTCTATCCGAAGAACATCCTGATGATCGGCCCTACCGGCGTCGGCAAGACCGAGATCAGCCGTCGCCTCGCCAAACTGGCGCGGGCCCCCTTTATCAAGGTCGAGGCGACCAAGTTCACCGAGGTTGGCTATGTTGGCCGAGATGTTGAGCAGATCATCCGCGATCTCGTTGATGCCTCCATTGCTCAGACCCGCGAGTTGATGCGGGAGGACGTCAGAGCCAAGGCCCGCGATGGGGCTGAAGAGCGGGTGCTGAGGGCGATCGCCGGAGAAGACGCGCGAGGCAAGACACTGGAGATGTTCCGCGACAAGCTCCGCAGCGGGGCGCTCGACGATACCGTGATTGAACTGGATATCGCAGAGCCCACCCCCTCAATGCCGATGTTCGAAATCCCGGGCCAGCCCGGCGGCGGAATGCAGGGGATGGGGAACTTGCAGGACCTGTTCGGCAAAGCGTTTGGGGGCCGCACGACCCGCCGCAAGATGACGGTGGCCGAGAGTTACGACATCCTCATTGGGGAAGAGGCTGACAAGCTGCTCGACGACGAAACGGTCAAGACCGCGGCTTTGGAGTCGGTGCAAGAAAACGGCATCGTCTTCATCGATGAGATCGACAAGGTGTGCGCCCGCGCTGAAACCCGAGGCGGTGATGTGAGCCGCGAAGGCGTTCAACGCGACCTGCTTCCGCTGATCGAAGGCACAACCGTCAGCACCAAGCATGGCCCGGTGAAGACCGACCACATCCTTTTCATTGCGTCCGGGGCCTTCCACATTGCCAAGCCATCCGATCTGCTGCCGGAGCTACAGGGGCGGCTGCCCATTCGAGTGGAACTGCGTGCGCTGACCGAAGAAGATTTCGTTCGTATCCTTACGGAAACAGACAACGCGCTGACCCGGCAGTACACCGAGTTGATGAAGACCGAGGGCGTGGATGTCAGCTTCACTGATGACGGAATTTCGGCGCTTGCCCGGATTGCCGCCGAGGTAAACCAGAGTGTCGAGAATATCGGCGCGCGCCGGCTCTACACGGTGATCGAGCGCGTCTTCGAGGAGCTTTCGTTCGTTGCGCCCGACAAATCCGGCGAAGCTGTTCAGATCAATGCTGACTACGTTGAGGAGAACCTTGGCGAGCTGGCCCGATCGACCGATTTGTCGCGCTACGTTCTATAGCGATGGTGCCCTTGGTGGGGCCGCGCTAACGTTGACCCATGACGAGGTTCGCGCGGCTTCTCCTGATATCCCTGCTCCTCACGGCCTGTGCGCCGCGAGCGACTCTTGTCGTTGTGCCGAGTGCGGTTGGGGTGGGGACGCCCTACAAGATCTTTGTTGGGAGCACCCGGCTGCGTGACCCGAACAAGAAAGTGGTGAGGTACACTGATCGCGGTCCCTTGGGTTATCTGGCCTATGAGGTTTCCGTGCCCCCGCTGCGTAACCCGGGCGATGTACGCACCGCCCGTCTTAAGGGCCCGGATGTGCAGCGTGATTTCGTCGCCACATCAGCCAGCCGGTTTGCCACACCGCAGGTATTTCGGGTTGCGGTTCGTGAGGCATTAAAGGCGAAGCCGGCGGCCAGAGGAAACGTCATCGTGTACGTCCATGGCTACAACAACACGATCGGAGACGCCGTTTTTCGCCTCGCGCAGCTTACCCATGACCTGAAGATCGATGATCTGCCGGTCAGTTACACGTGGCCATCCGCGGAGAACCCTCTTGCTTATGCTTACGACCGGGACAGTGCGCTCTTTGCTCGGGACGGGCTCGAGGAGTTTTTGACGGAAGTCTCAAAGTCCGGCGCGCGGTCGATTACGATTGTGGGCCATTCAATGGGCTCTCTTCTTGTGATGGAAACCCTGCGCCAGATGGCCATTCGGAACGACCGGCAGGTGATGCCTAAGCTCAATGGCGTCGTGCTCATGTCACCCGATCTGGACGTGGATCTCTTCCGCTCTCAGGCGACCCGGATCGGCGATTTGCCCGAACCCTTCGTTATCTTCACATCCAGCCGCGATAAGGCCCTGCGTTTGTCGGCCCGGCTCACCGGCCTGCCAGCGCGGCTTGGCAACCTGAAGGATGTTGAGGAGGTGGCAGACCTCGACGTGACCGTGATTGATGTTTCCAACTTCGGGACCGGTGGCCTGGATCACTTCGCGGCGGCCGAAAACCCGGCTTTGCTAAAGATACTTGGCCAGATCACGGCCGTCGACGCCGCCTTTGGCCGCGACAATGCTGGGCGGGCCGGATTGTTGCCCGGCACGATCCTTACTGTTCAGAGCGCGACCTCGATCATCCTTTCTCCGGTGACGGCCATCACAGGAAACTGAGCGCTTTTCATTGCCGAGGGCCGGGGCGATAACGGCGGCATGGGTTTGCTCAGCTTCCTACGTGGTAACGCCCCGTTCCTGCTGGTCGGAGCCTTGCTATCGTTTGCCTCATCTTTTGGGCAGACGTTCTTCATCTCGATCTTCGCTGGCGAGATCATGGAGAGTTTCAGCCTGTCGGACGGTGAATGGGGCCTGATTTACACGGTCGGCACCACGATTTCCGCCATTACGATGGTCTGGGCCGGCGCATTGACGGACCGTTACCGGGTGCGGGCGTTGGCCAATGTCGTTGGCCCAGGGCTGGCACTTGCCTGTCTTGGGATGGCGCTTTTGTCCGGGCCGGTCGCACTGGTTTTCGTGATATTCGCGCTGCGCCTGTTCGGCCAAGGGCTGTTCTCTCATCTGTCTATCGTCGCAATGGCCCGATGGTTCGTTGGACGGCGTGGTTTGGCACTCTCGATTTCTTCGATGGGCTTCGCCTTGGGTCAAGCCATTTTGCCGGTGGTTTTTGCGGCCGGGATGGTCTGGATCGGCTGGCGCTGGCTATGGGTGGTTGCTGCACTTGTGGTCCTGGGGGCGCTTCCAATCCTCGCTCGGCTCTTGCGCGCAGAGCGGACGCCACAAGCCGCAGCCGATGCCACCCCATCTGCGGGGATGGACAACCGACATTGGACGCGGAGTGAGGTATTGCGTCACCCACTCTTCTGGTTCTCCGTCCCGCTGTTACTGGGCCCTCCAGCTTGGGGCACCGCCCTCTTTTTCCAGCAGGTTCACTTCGCAGCTGTGAAGGGGTGGGCGTTGGTCGACTATCTGGCGCTCATGCCTGTTTTCACCGCGGTATCCATCGCCGCAACCTTCGCATCCGGCGCGTTGATTGACCGTTTTGGGACAGCGCGGCTAATGGTGTTCTACATGCTGCCCTTTGCGATCGGCTTTTTCATCCTCTGGCAAGCAGAGGGCCTCGTGATGGCGGCACTGGGCCTCGCAGTTTTTGGCATAGGCACCGGCGCGCAGGCGACGCTACCGGGCTCCTATTGGGCAGAATTTTTTGGCACCCGGCACATCGGCTCCATCAAGGCGATGGCGGGCGCAATCATGGTGTTCGGCTCAGCCATCGGGCCAGGTATCACGGGTTGGCTTATTGACACCGGGCTGACGTTTGAAGACCAGCTGCCGTGGATTTCTTTGTACTTCTGCCTCGCAGCATTGAGCATTGCGCTCGGTGTTGCCGCAGCACAGCGGCGGCTACCGGGTGCGGCGTAGGTAGACGTAGAAGGCACCATCTCCGCCGTGCCTCAGGTTGGCTGGTATGACCTCAAGCACGAGCGATGCCAAGGGTGGGCGGGTGAGCCAGTCTGGCACTTGGCGCCGGAGGACTCCGGGACGCGACGGGATGGGGCCGTCGTCATCTGGTTTGGTTCTACCTTTGCCGGTGATGACGAGGACCAATCGCTTGCCGTCCGCATGCGCAGAATGAATGAACTTCATCAATCGCGGCTGGGCTTCGGCAAGTGTCATACCGTGCAGGTCTATCCGGCCTTCGGGCTTCAACTTGCCGCGCTTCATTCGGTTGAAGGCCTTCCGATCCATGGCGGGCGGCGGCGGCGCTGTGTTTTGGATTTGGTGGCGAGGCTGCGATCGCTCGCCCACCGAAAAGGCCTGCGGTGTGAACACAGAGCGGAGCTCGGGCTCATGATGCGGTTTATCGACTGGTTTGAGCTTGGGCCGGTTCTTGGCCATTGGCGTGGCATTTTCGACGACCTTGCGCCAGAGCGCCTCATCCTCGGCTGAAAGACGCTTTGGAGTCTTCCGGGTCATAGGCCGGCTCGCGGCACGAGTTTGTAAGATCGGATTGTGGTAAATAGCTTCCCGGCCTGCTCACCGGCGATATTGCCGGTACCACAGAACAGGTCTGTCCGGCCCGGCCCTTTGATTGCCCCGCCTGTGTCCTGGGCGACGCAAAGCCGAGACGGCGTGTCAGCATCCGGTATGTCGAGGTAGATCAAGCTGCCGAGGGCGGTGGACGCAGGGTCAACCGCGACGCTTCGCTGCGGTGTCAACGGCACGCCCGATGTGCCGATTGGGCCAAGTTCCGGCGCGATATCCAGTGGCTTGAAGAAGACGAAGCTGGGGTTTTCGAGGAGGGCCTTCGCACCCTCTTCCGGGTTGGCATTATACCAGGCGCGAAGGGCCTGCATGGAAACATCTTCGGGCGTGAGCGCACCGCGCTCCAGCAATAGTCGGCCGAGCGACACATAGGGATGACCGTTCTTTCCGGCAAAACCGAGCCGGAGCTCCGACCCACCTGGCAGGGCAATGCGGCCGGAGCCCTGCACCTGAAGGAGAAATGCATGCAGCGGGGAGGCTAGCCAGGCAAGTTCGCGACCGGCCAACAGGTTCTTTTCGACGATTTCAGTACGCGACGCGAAAGATTGCCCAGTCTGCCAACCTTCAGGTACGGCGTAGACAGGTGCCGGATATCTGTCACTTCGCTCCAATGCGCCGCGATAGACTGGCTCGAAATAGCCAGTGAGTACCGCGCCTTCTGCCAGCATTTCGGCTTGGAAGTGGGTCTCGAGGTGTTCCTTTGCCGCGCCGGGCATGACCCCGTGCGCAGGGTCTTCGGGAGTTGCGGTTGTCAGAAAGGTCCGGAATGCTGCCTCGTGGTCATCCTCGGCCCAGCCGGGGAGGTTGGCGAGCTCTATCCGGGCCAACGTGCCTTACTCGCCGGTCGCGACCAGTTTCCAGTTCGGGTCACCGGTGCCCATCTGCCGCGCAAATGTCCAGATATCGCGCTGGCGCTTCACCGCGTTCGGATCGCCTTCGACAATGTCTCCGCCTGCATCGCGAACCACGCTTGTCAGCTCACCGATAAAGCGAACCGTGATCTCGGCCTCGCTGTTTGCCTCATCAAAACTGGCTTCCGTGAGTTTTACTTCGCGGACGCCGATGAAACTCGCATCTACGGTTACACCATTCTCGGCGCGCATCTTCACGACTTCATTGAAGCTATCCATGACATCTTCGCCCAGGAAGGGTTCAACACTGACCAGATCACCGCGTTCGAATGCCATCAGGATCATCTCGTACGCTCCGCGGGCGCCCTGAAGAAACTCACCAACTGAGAAACCCGGCTCGACGCTCTTCATGCGTGCAAGTGCGTCCGCTGTAGGACCTTCCTCGACGTGGTCGGCAATATCACGATCCACGCCGCCCTCGATAACCTCGAACTCGTGGCGGCCATTGTCGCGGCTGCGGCTCGCCTCAGGGACCGGCGCTTGCGGCTTTTCAAACCCCTCTCGGGTGCCCAGCACAGAGCGCAGGCGCAGGATCAGGAAGATCGCAACGCCGGCGAGCACAAGGAGCTGGATCACGGCAACATTCATTGGGGCCTCGGGCACAAAAGTGGCAATTGGAGCGTTCCGAACATATGTAGGCTTTCGCAGGGGGCAAGTCCACCAGCCGCCTTGCGACACTTACGGAGGTTTGATGCCCCTTTTGGCGCTTTTCATCGCGGTCCCACTCATCGAGATCGCACTCTTCATCCAAGTTGGCGGGTTGATTGGCTTGTGGCCGACTCTCGGCATTGTGCTGGTGACTGCCGTTCTCGGAACATGGTTGGTCAAGAGCCAGGGTCGGCAGGTTCTGGCGGACATGCAGGGTCGGTTCAATGAGCTAAGTGACCCCACTGAGCCGCTCGCACATGGGGCAATGATCCTGTTCTCCGGTGCTCTGCTGCTGACGCCAGGGTTCTTCACCGACGCTGTTGGTTTCCTGCTGCTGATTCCGGCGTTCCGGACGGCCGCATTTTCCTGGCTCCGGAAGCGGGTGAAGGTGCAGAGCTTTACGATGGGCTCCGGCCCGGCCCAGCGCCCGGCGCGGGATGACGTGGTGGACGGCACCTATCGCGAGGTGACGCCCGACAAGCCGGAGATCCCGGGAAACTCAGGCTGGACCCGCCATTGAGGCTGCCGTCGCACCCTGATAAAGCAGGCGCGACCCAAGATAACCGGAGAGAGCCCGATGGCCGACACCCCCGAGAATGGCGCCGCCGCGCCACAGCAGCAGCCGCAGGTGCAGTTGCAGATCCTTGCTCAGTTCATCCGCGACATGTCTTTCGAGAACATCGTCGTTCAGAAGGGTATTCAGGGCGAGGTCCAGCCCGAGATGCAGGTCGCTGTCGCGGTGGATGCCCGCAAGCGCACGACCGAGAACCAGTACGAAATCACTCTGAAGACCAAAGTCGAGAGCAAGAACAAGCCCGACGGCAGCACGCTCTTCCTGCTTGAGTTGGACTATGGCGCCGTGTTCCAGATCGATGGTGTTCCGGATGACCAGTTGCATCCCTTCTTGCTGATCGAGTGCCCGAGGCAGATTTTCCCCTACGTTCGCCGCATCGTGTCTGACGTGACCCGCGACGGGAACTTCCCGCCGGTGAACCTGCAAAACATCGATTTCGTGGCGCTGTACCGTCAGCAACTCGCCCAGCGCGCAGAAGCTGCGCCCAAGGCCGACGCCTAATTCTCGAAGCGTTTCCAGACCGCCGCGTCACCTAGCTTTTCAACGAAGGCTTGGTGCGTGGCGGTTTCGCTTTCGGTCAGCCGTGGCGGAAGTGGCTGCGGCCGCGGTGAAGGCCGCCAGTTTGTGTCAACTGTGGTGGTGTTGGTCTGGGTACGCGCCTCAGAGAGCACCAAGCCGGGTTGGCGACCACCAATGAGTTCAAGATAGACATCAGCCAAGATCTGACTGTCGAGCAATGCCCCGTGCAACTCGCGCTCGGTTGTAATCCCGAACCGCCGACAGAGCGCATCGAGCGACGCCGGAGAACCAGGAAATTTCCGACGCGCCATAGCCACGGTATCGATCGCGCGGTCATCGGAGATTAGTGGCTTGTTGACCCATTTGAGTTCGGCATTGAGGAATTTCATGTCGAAGGCGGCGTTGTGGATGACGAGCTTGGCGTCTCCGATGAAATCCAGGAAGTCCTGAGCGATCGCGGCGAAAAGCGGCTTGTCGGCGAGGAATTCCTCGCTGATCCCGTGGACTTCAAAGGCCTCGGTGGGCATGTCGCGTTGCGGGTTGATGTACTGGTGATAGTGGTTGCCGGTTGGCATATGGCCCACGAGTTCGACGGCGCCGATCTCGACGATGCGGTCACCGCTGAACGGATCGAACCCCGTTGTCTCTGTGTCGAGTACGATCTCACGCATCGATTGTCCTCCTGACCTCTGCCAAAACCGCCTCAACTTGTGCTCGCGCATTCTCCACTGTGTCAGTGATGATCACCCGATCAGCTTGTGCCTGTTTTTCTGCATCCGGCATCTGTGCTTTCAGAATACGTTCAAGAGTCTGCTCGTCCATGCTGCCACGCTCAAGAACGCGGCGGCGTTGCTCTTCCGGGCTGCACGAGACGGTGACTGTCAGATCCATCTCTTGGTCTGCACCAGTCTCGAAGAGGAGGGGAATATCAAAGAGGACGATAATGGCATCCGTCGTTTCGGCAAAGTCGGCTCGATCCTGTTGTACAAGAGGGTGAACCAGCGCTTCGATCTGTGCTAGTGCGCTTGCGTCCTCGGCGATCCAAGCGCGGAGGGCCGGGCGCGAAACCGTGCCACCTTCAACGGCTTCTGGCCTCAACGCTGCGATTTCTGGAACGGCAGCGCCATTCTTGGCATAGAGGCGGTGTACCGCGGCATCGGCGTCCCAGACCGCCACGCCCGCATCTGCGAACATCTTTGCGGTCATCGACTTGCCCATCCCGATACCGCCCGTAAGACCTATTCGGAACGGTCTGCTCACCAACCCATCACCGCGGCACGGGTTTTGTCGGTGACGGGTGGTCGTTGCCCAAACCAGCGTTCGAAGCCCGGGGCGCCTTGGTGAATCAGCATGCCCAACCCATCGACCGTCGTGCAGCCAATTTCAGCCGCAGTCTTGAGGAGCTCTGTTTGAAGCGGCGTGTAAACGATGTCTGTTACGACCATGTCAGGAGTAAGCGCGTCCAGCGGTACCTTGAACTCCGCTTTCCCGACCATGCCAAGGGAGGTGGTGTTAACGATAAGTGCAGCGCCTTCGATCATCGAACCGGCCAGCACCCAATCGAAAACAGTGATCTTTGGTCCGAACTCTGTTCGGAGCGCTTCGGCTCTTGGCCGCGAGCGGTTGGCAAGGCGGATGTCGGTGCAACCAGCTTCAATGAGAGAGGCCAGCACGGCCCGGCAGGCTCCGCCAGCACCGAAGATCACCACTGGGCCATCTTGGGGCGACCATCCTGGGGCGCCGGCTCTCAGATTGGCTATGAAGCCGTAACCATCTGTATTATCGGCATAAATCGTACCGTCATCACGAAAGATCAGCGTGTTTGCAGACCCGATCAGGGCTGCGCGGTCGCTGACAGCATCTGCCAAGTTCAGTGCCGCGACCTTATGTGGGATCGTGATGTTGCACCCCACGAAGCCCATTTTGGGAAGAACACGCAGTACCTCTTCGAGGTTCTCATGGCTGACATCCATCGGGATGTAGTGGCCCAGAAGACCAAGTGCCTCGAGCCAATGCCTGTGAAGTGCAGGGGAACGCGAGTGGGCGATCGGCGAGCCGATCACGCCAGCCAGCGGTATCTTCTCCGTCATGTCGGGATCACACCCTTGATCGCCAGATAGTTCAGCAGTTCCAATAACGGCAATCCCAGCACATTGAAATAGTCCCCCTCGACGCGGGCAAAGAGCCGCGCACCCTCTTGCTCGAGCTGGTAGCCGCCTGCGCACCAGCGGATGCTGTCCCAGGTACGGGCAACGTAGTCTTCGATGTACGCCGGCGACAGAGGGCGCATGTGCATACGGACGACACCGACATGCCGCCAGATTGGCGCTCCGTTCTCGTAGATGACGGCCGCCGACAGAAGCCGGTGTGTTTGCCCTGCCATCGCGGTGAGTTGGCGAATTGCCTCCTCGACGCTCCCCGGCTTGGCGAGGATATTCCCGTCAAACTCAAGCACCTGATCACAGCCGAGAACCATTCGATCAGGTCGCTTGCTGGCAATCTTGGCAGCTTTCATCTCTGCGAGTGCATCGGCGATGTCCCGGGCCTTGGCGCCTTCAGCTTCAAGTCCCGCCCTCAGTGCCCCCTCGTCGACTCTCGGTGCTTCTATATCAAACGGTACGCATGCATTCCGAAGCAAGGTCGCTCGGATCTCTGACCCTGATGCCAAGAGAAGCGATGTTGTCATGTGGATAACCTCGGGGATGACTCTGAGTGTAGGGTGTGACTCCGATGTGGCCGGTTTTGGGAGAGGGAGCAACCGGGTGGTAGACGACCCACTTGTCAACTCGGAGTCAGGTTTCGTCCCCATGAGGAGAACACTTCACTTGCGTTCTGGATAACTCATGATCGTGGCGGTTCGCCCCCGAGTGTGCCCACGAGTTCTCCATGTGTTGAGTTCTTATATGACTGGAATCATTGAGTAATGTTTCATTAGTCAGTTCTCGATCGCATGGATACTCTCTGTGTGTGGATCTGTGGAAAACCGAGTAATCCCCATATCCCCAGCCCCTACTACAAAAACAACCTTTCTTAAGATTCTATTTTATTATTGAAGGGTGCGAGGAGGTGACCTGTGCTCTCAGACTTTCTTACGTGGTGCTATCCTTGGACCAAAGCGCTCCATATTCTTGCCGTCATCTCTTGGATGGCAGGTATCTTCTACCTTCCCCGCTTGTTTGTACATCATGCAGAGAAGGGCGTTGAGCAGGTACATTCGGACGAGATGCTCCAAATGATGGAGCTGAAGCTGCTGCGGGTCATCATGAACCCTGCCATGATCGCGACTTGGATCTTGGGCATCATGCTCGCGCTGACCCCCGGGATCATTGATTGGTGGGCAATCTGGCCCTATGCGAAGTTCGCCTCGGTTGGGGGCCTTACTTGGTTTCACCACTGGTTGGGAAAGCGGCGGAAGGATTTTGCCAATGGCGCCAATGTCATTTCCGGCCGCACCTATCGAATGATGAACGAAGTACCCACGCTTCTGCTTATCATCATCGTTGTCGCTGTCGTTGTCCGTCCCTTCTGAGGTACGCTTGACTCAAAGCGGCCTGCGGCTTATCTCACCGTCCTAAGTGGCCGTTCTGGCCGTGGATCCTCCAGTTACTACATTTCGCGCCCCGCAGCAGATCTGCGGTCTGCGCAGCGAAGGCCTGTTCATGACCCAGCCGCAACTCTCTCTCTACGATCTCAAATCCAAAACGCCTGCCGACCTTCTGTCGATGGCTGAGGAGTTGGAGATCGATAACGCCTCCACCATGCGCAAGGGCGACATGATGTTCGCCATCCTGAAGGAACGCGCGGAGGAAGGCTGGGACATTTCCGGCGATGGTGTTCTCGACGTGCTGCAGGACGGTTTCGGGTTTCTACGGTCGCCAGAGGCCAACTACCTGCCCGGTCCCGATGACATCTACGTTTCGCCAGAGATGATCCGCCAGCACGGGCTGCGCACCGGCGACACCGTGGAAGGCTTTATTAAGGCACCCGGCGACAACGAAAACTATTTCTGCATGACGAAGGTCACGCAGATCAATTTCGAAGAGCCCGAGAAGGCCCGGCACAAGATCAACTTCGACAACCTGACGCCGCTTTACCCCGACGAGCGGCTGAACATGGAGATCGACGATCCGACCATCAAGGATCGGTCTGCCCGGATCATCGACCTGGTGTCGCCCATTGGCAAAGGCCAGCGCTCGCTTATCGTGGCGCCGCCGCGGACGGGTAAGACCGTGCTGCTGCAAAACATCGCGCATTCCATCGAGACGAACCACCCCGAGTGCTACCTGATTGTTCTGCTGATCGACGAGCGCCCGGAGGAGGTTACCGACATGCAGCGCTCGGTGAAGGGTGAGGTGATTTCCTCTACCTTCGACGAGCCCGCCACTCGCCACGTGGCTGTGTCAGAAATGGTGATCGAAAAAGCCAAGCGCCTGGTGGAGCATAAGCGGGACGTGGTTATCCTGCTGGACTCGATTACGCGCCTGGGCCGTGCCTTCAACACGGTGGTTCCTTCCTCCGGTAAGGTGCTCACCGGTGGTGTGGATGCCAACGCGCTCCAGCGCCCCAAGCGGTTCTTCGGCGCTGCCCGGAATATTGAAGAAGGTGGCTCGCTGACGATCATTGCTACGGCCCTGATCGATACCGGTTCGCGCATGGACGAGGTGATCTTTGAAGAGTTCAAAGGCACCGGTAACTCCGAAATCGTTCTCGACCGGAAAGTAGCCGACAAGCGCGTGTTCCCGGCGATGGACATCCTCAAGTCCGGCACTCGGAAAGAGGATCTTCTGGTCGACTCGAAAGACCTCCAAAAGACCTTCGTGCTTCGCCGCATTCTCAATCCTATGGGCACCACCGATGCGATTGAGTTCCTTATAGGCAAGCTTAAGCAGACCAAGAGCAACGCTGAGTTCTTCGACTCCATGAACACCTGATACATCAGGAAAATCAAAGAGTTAAACATGGATACCATTGTTGCTGAAGCCACCGCGGCCGGCCGTGCGGGGGTTGCGGTAATTCGTATCTCGGGCCCTTCTGCAATTGCGGCGCTTCAGCATCTGGCTGGACGTGCTCCCGAGCCGCGACGCGCAACGTTGATGCCCTTGCGGAGCTCAGATGGAATCCTCGATACGGCAGTGGTGCTCGTTTTTGAGTCTGGAGCCAGTTTCACCGGGGAAGCGGTTGTTGAGCTGCAAACTCACGGTTCGGTTGCAGTGGTTAGGGCGCTGATTACGGAGTTGGTTTCTCTGCCTGATATCCGATTGGCGGAGGCAGGCGAGTTCACCAAGCGTGCGCTTGAGAACGATCAGTTGGACTTGGCTCAAGTGGAAGGCCTTGCGGATCTGATAGACGCGGAAACTGAAGCGCAGCGACGGTCAGCACAGGCAGTTTTTGCCGGAGCATTGGGTACCAAAGTGGAAGGGTGGCGAAGCCGACTGGTGCGTGCCGCTGCCCTTCTCGAGGCCATGATCGACTTTGCGGATGAGGAGGTTCCGGAAGACACAAGTGCTGAGGTGCTGGAGTTAGTTGATATTCTTGCCTCGGAGTTCGATGCCGAGGCACAAGGAGTGAAGGGGGCGGAGCGGGTCCGCCAAGGGTTCGAAGTTGCGATCGTGGGAGCACCGAACACGGGCAAGTCGACCTTGCTGAATCGTTTGGCGGGGCGCGATGCTGCCATTACTTCTGAGATTGCCGGAACGACCCGAGATGTCATCGAAGTGCGAATGGATGTAGCTGGATTACCGGTTACACTGCTTGACACAGCGGGGCTGCGAGAAACTATTGATCACGTCGAGGCGATCGGTGTGGAGCGTGCAAAGGCACGCGCATCCGCTGCCGACCTTCGCATTTTTCTTGGAGAGATCGAAGGTTTGGCGTTTCAGGATGGAGACATCCTTGTTCGTCCCAAGTCGGATTTGGGTGGAGAGGCTAGTGAAGGCTTACCGTTATCTGGTTTAACTGGCCAAGGCGTAGACGATCTACTCGCTCGTATCGAGCGGGAGCTCGAGGTCCGTGTCCCTGCTCTAACAACTGCTACCCGGGCCCGCCATCGTTCCACTCTTGAAGATGCGGCCGCGGCTTTGCGGGCCTCTCGAATCGAGGTAGAAGCTGGTCCAGGGCGGGCGGAGCTGGCAGCGGAAGAACTTCGGACAGCATTGCGCCGCATTGAAGCCCTTACAGGGCGAATTGGTGTAGAGGACCTGCTGGGCGAAATCTTCTCAAGCTTTTGTATCGGCAAGTAGGAGTGTTTCACGTGAAACATGATTTCGATGTCATCGTAGTTGGCGGTGGTCACGCCGGTGCGGATGCTGCCCATGCCGCCGCTAGAATGGGTGCGCGCACGGCTTTGGTCACATTGCGATCCAGTGATCTCGGGGTCATGTCGTGCAACCCGGCAATTGGGGGTTTGGGAAAGGGGCATCTCGTTCGCGAGATCGATGCCCTCGATGGTTTGATGGGGCGAGTGGCTGATGCGGCCGGAATCCAGTTTCGGCTTCTGAACAGAAAGAAGGGGCCGGCGGTTCAGGGTCCACGCGCTCAGGCGGACCGGAAACTCTACCGACAAGCGATGGCTGCTGCCATCAGCAGCACGCCGCTACTCAGCGTGATCGAAGCCGAGGTCGCTGGCTTGGTCATAGAGAGCGGTGAAGTTTCAGGCGTGGTTTTGGGCGATGGCTCAAATCTTCGGTCCGCGGCGGTTGTACTGACCACGGGAACTTTTCTTCGCGGCACAATCCACATTGGTGATAAGTCATTCCCCGGTGGTCGAATGGGTGCTGATCGGTCTCAGATGCTTGCGGAACAACTCGCCGCTCTCGAGTTGCCTCTCGGGCGCCTTAAGACCGGAACACCGCCGCGTCTCGATGGCCGTACCATTAACTGGGACGAGCTTGAATCTCAGCCTGGCGACGACGATCCGGTGCTCTTCTCTTTTCTCTCTAAGGAGCCATTGGCGCGGCAAGTTTCCTGCGGGATTACGTACACAAACGCTCGTACACACGAGATCATAAACGAAAACCTCCATCGCAGCGCGATGTATGGCGGGCATATTGAAGGCGTTGGTCCGCGATACTGTCCTTCGATCGAGGATAAAGTGGTTAGGTTCGCCGCGAAGGACTCACATCAGGTATTCCTTGAGCCGGAGGGGTTGGACGATCCGACGGTCTATCCCAACGGTATTTCAACTTCGCTGCCGGAAGAGGTGCAGGAGGACTATGTTCGGTCGATCGCCGGACTTGAGAATGTGAAGATACTCCAGCCAGGCTATGCCATCGAATACGACTATATTGATCCCCGGTCGTTGGCTGCGTCTCTAGAGCTTCGGGCTCTTAAGAACCTCTACCTTGCGGGACAGATCAACGGGACGACTGGATACGAAGAAGCTGCTGCGCAAGGGCTGGTTGCCGGTCTGAATGCCGCTAGACGCGCAGCGGACGAAGAGCCGATCACATTCGGGCGGGCGAAGTCCTACATCGGCGTAATGATTGATGACCTGACGACACAGGGTATAGCTGAGCCGTACCGCATGTTCACGTCGCGCGCTGAGTTCCGGTTGTCGTTGCGCGCGGATAACGCCGATCAGCGTCTCACTCCTATGGGGCGTGAGATTGGATGCGTGAGTGACCAAAGACACTCAGCGTTTTCGGTGAAAATGGACGCGATTGAGAAGACTCGGCGCAATTTGGGAGAAGTGAGCTTTTCGTCCCGGGAGCTTTCGGAGGCGGGTTTTCGTGTTAACGCTGATGGCCCACGGCGTAGTGGTCTTGAGGCCCTTGGTCTTCCGGATGCCTCGATTCAGAAACTGCATTCATATGCGCCTGAGTTGGCGTTGGTTGAGCATGACATTGCCGTACAGGTTGAACGGGACGCTCTTTATCAGAACTATATTTCGCGGCAGGAACAAGACGTTGCAGCTTTAGAGCGTGATGAGAACCGCACCATTCCTTCCGACTTCGACTACAATGACCTTGAGGGCCTCTCCAACGAGTTGAAGATGAAACTGAATGCGGCACGACCGAATTCTTTAGGGCAAGCGTCGCGGATAGGTGGGATGACTCCTGCTGGATTGGGTTTGATTCTCGCCCGCTTGCGCCGCGACGAGAAGCGGAAAGCCTCGTGACCCGGGAAGCTACGCTGGCTCAGCTTGATGTTTCACGTGAAACAACGGCCAAGTTGGACATCTACGCCACGCTTCTGAGTAGGTGGAACAGAGCCATCAACCTGGTAGCGCCCAACACGCTGCCCGACCTATGGCGGAGGCACTTTCTCGATTCGGCACAAGTGCTGGCCTATGGGCCCGATAAGGGAATTTGGCTAGATATTGGGACGGGTGGTGGCTTCCCGGGACTTATCTGTGCGCTACTGGCACATGAAACACGCCCGCAGCTCAATTTCCAGTTCATCGAGTCCGACCAACGAAAATGCACGTTTCTTGCAACGGTAATCCGTGAAACGGGCATCAACGGAAGGATTCACGCGGAACGAGTGGAGTCACTGCCTCCTGTCGGCGCTTCTGTTGTCTCGGCGCGCGCTTTGGCACCACTAGCGATACTAATTGAGTATGCCGAGCGGCATCTAACACCTGGCGGCACTGGCCTCTTTTTGAAGGGTACGAAACACGATCAAGAGATTGCCACGGCACTTGAAACCTGGTCGTTCGACGTTCAGAAACACACAAGCGAAACCGACCCATACGGCGCTCTTCTCACAGTAGGAAACATAGCTCGTGTCTGATCCCACCCGCCCCAAGGGACCAAAGATCATCGCTGTCGCCAACCAGAAAGGCGGCGTTGGCAAGACAACGACGGCCATAAATCTTGGGGCGGCTTTGGCCGCAGAGGGCAAGGCGGTGCTAATTGTGGATCTCGATCCACAGGGAAACGCATCTACCGGTCTCGGGGTCGAACCGATTGATCGTAAGAGAACAACTTATGATCTGCTGCTGGATGACGCGCCGCTTCGTGACGTAGTTCTCGCCACAGATGTTGACAACCTACTGCTCGCACCTGCGACAACGGATCTTAGTTCGGCCGATATTGAATTGGTTGCCAACGAGCGCCGCAGCCACCTGCTCCATGACGCTCTCCGACAACCAGAAATCGACCGCTACTCGCTCGACTACATTCTAATCGACTGTCCGCCTTCGTTAAACCTTCTGACGGTTAACGCAATGATCGCCGCAGATTCCGTGCTAGTACCGCTTCAATCTGAGTTCTATGCACTCGAGGGACTTTCGCAGCTCATGCTGACCCTTCGTGAGGTTCGGGAGACAGCAAATCCCAATCTACGGATTGAGGGTGTCGTCCTTACGATGTTCGATATGCGAAACAATCTCTCGCAACAGGTTGATGACGATGCCCGCGAAGCGCTCGGGGATCTGGTCTTCCAAACACGTATTCCGCGCAATGTGCGGGTCAGCGAGGCGCCGAGTTTTGCTATGCCGGTGCTTGACTACGATCCTTCGTCAAAAGGCAGTATCGCCTATCGAGACCTGGCAAAAGAACTGCTGGGTCGGCCGGCACAGTAGGGGGAACAGAAATGGCTGAGAAAAAGAGAGGCCTGGGCCGTGGATTGTCTGCCTTGATGGCCGATGTCGCTCCGAGGGATGATAGCTCTTCTGTGCCGACAGCAGCTGAGCGCCGACTGCCGATAGAGCGTGTTGAGCCGAACCCGGAGCAACCTCGCCGCGATTTTGAAATGGAACCACTGCAGGAGCTGGCCGACTCGATCCGCGAGCACGGCATCATCCAGCCTCTCATAGTTCGTGAAAATTCATCTAAATCAGGTACTTACCAGATTGTAGCGGGCGAGCGAAGGTGGCGGGCGGCGCAAATGGCGCAGCTGCATGAGGTGCCGGTAATCATCCGCGACTTTTCGGATGAAGAAGTGCTGGAAGTCGCAATCGTCGAAAACATCCAACGCAAAGATCTCAACCCGATCGATGAAGCCCATGGATATCGCCAACTGGTCGAGCGGTTCGGCCACACACAAGAACATTTGGCTAAAGCACTGGGCAAAAGCAGGAGCCACCTGGCCAACCTCATGCGGCTCCTTCAGTTGCCGGAAGACGTTCAGCGATTGCTTCGAGACGGCCGGCTTTCATCCGGACATGCCCGCGCACTTATCACCTCCGAAAATGCCTCTGAACTCGCTCGCACGGTCGTCCAGAAAGGGCTGTCGGTTCGCGACACTGAGAAACTAGCCAAAGGTGGTGCCCAGTCAAAACGGCAAGCAAAGCCAAGACCATCGAAAGATGCAGACACCCAAGCGCTGGAGAATGACCTTTCGGCTAACCTTGGTTTTAAAGTCTCAATAGAGCATGCCGCGAACGGATCTGGTAAAATGATACTGTCCTACCGAGATTTGGATGATCTGGACGCCCTTTGCCGCCTTCTGACAGCTACGCCTCTGGACGTGTCCAGATAAACAGCATGACGCAGCTTAAGATAACGCACTGAATAATCAGGATTTCCGAGGCAAGCTGAAAGCCAACAGAGATGCTGAATACCACTACAACCGACAGCGTTACCGCAATTTTCGCTGAACGGCCAATTGTGCCTTTGCTCTGCCAGTTCTCAATCATCGGCCCAAAGGATCGGTGGCTGACAAGCCAGCGGTGAAGCCGATCTGACGAACGCGCGAAACAGAATGCGGCCAGCAGAACGAACGGAACTGTCGGAAGCAAAGGTAGTATCACCCCTAGCAAGCCCAATAGAAGCGCGAGGGATCCAGCGAGTCCCCACAGGGCACGCATGCTAGACCATGAGCTCGCGGATCACGGCATTGAGCACCATTCTGCCGCGTTGGGTGGCCCGAGTCCGGTCTCCCTGCACCACTATGAGCCCTTCGTTGACTAGGTCGAGAAGTTTGGTCTTTTGGAGGGCTATGCCACCTAAAGCCTCAAATCGCTCAAGCGAAATACCGTCATTAATCCGAAGGCCCATCATGAGGTACTCAGACGCCTGCTCGGCACCAGAAATCACCTCGCGCGACTCTACAGATCCCTCAGCCTGTTTTGTCAACCAAGACGAGGGCATTGTTGATGCAACCGTCGCCAATTTCTGCCCATCGAGCGTGAGCCTTCCGTGAGCTCCTGGGCCAATACCCGCATAGTCGCCATACCTCCAGTAAATGAGATTATGCCGCGATTCAGACCCGTTTTCAGCATAGTTAGAGACTTCATAGGCTGACAATCCAACGCTAGAAGTTATCTCTTGAGTTAGCTCATACATGTCCGCCCCGAGGTCGTCATCAGGCAGCCCCCTGAGCTTTCCGACAGCATAGCGATCACCGAATGCGGTGCCGGGTTCGATGGTCAGCTGATAGAGCGAGAGATGATCTGCAGAGAGCTCAAGCGCCTCATCTAGTTCTTCCTTCCATGCATCGAAGGTCTGATGTTGCCGGGCGTAGATCAAATCAAAACTCACACGATTGAAATGAGACTTTGCCACTGAAAGCGCAGTCTTGGCTTGTGCCACATCATGCAGTCTACCCAGCGCCCGAAGGTCGTCGTCACGAAGGGACTGTACCCCAAGGGACACCCGGTTCACGCCGGCCTCTGCATAGCCTGCAAAACGCCGAGCTTCGACTGAGGACGGGTTTGCCTCGAGTGTTATCTCGATGTCATTGGCTCTTGGCCAATACAGGCCGATCTCGGCGAGGATTGCAGCCACCGTATCGGGCTCCATGAGCGAGGGTGTGCCGCCACCGAAGTAAACAGAGTTGAGCACGCGCCCTTCGGTTTCGCTCCCGATACGGGCGATCTCTCTCAGATAGGCTTCCCGCCACGCGGCGTGATCAATCCTAGAGGAAACGTGCGAGTTGAAATCGCAGTACGGGCACTTGGCGGCGCAGAACGGCCAGTGGATGTACAGGCCGAAGCCGCCGTGCTGCCAGTCAGCGAGCAAAACAACCTGCAACGAGTTTTTCGAAGGCCTTGGTGCGGTGCGCAAGCGGTGCCTTTTGCTCTGGCGCCATTTCGCCAAAGGTCAGGTTCTGGCCTTCTGGCAGGAACATGGGATCAAACCCAAAGCCGCGATCACCGCGCAACGGCCAAACGAGCTGGCCCACTGCCACGCCTTCAAACACTTCGTCATGCCCGTCGGGCCACGCCAGGCAGAGCGTGGCCTTAAACCTCGCCAATCTCGGCTCGGGAGCAGAGATACTCTCACATTCCTCCCAAACTTTGGTCATCGCGAGAACGAAATCTCTGCCGTCCGGCGTTTCGGCCCAGTCGGCAGTAAACACACCGGGCCTGCCGCCAAGGGCATCCACCTCGATACCGCTATCGTCCGCGAGAGCAGGCAGGTTGGATGCCTTGGCCGCGAAGTGCGCCTTGATACGCGCGTTGCCGACAAAGGTGGTTTCAGTCTCTTCAGGTTCTTCCAAACCAAGCGAACCCGCGCTAACAACATCAACCTCAAAAGGAGCCAAGAGAGTAGAGATCTCCCGCAGCTTGCCAGCATTGTGGGTCGCGATAACCAGCTTGTTGTCGTCAAACTTGCGCAACTACTACGCCTCCACGGCGGACTTCTGTGCTGCGACCAACTGAGCGACGCCTGCCTCAGCGAGATCCATCAACGCGTCCAGCTCAGAACGCGCAAAAGTTGCGCCCTCTGCGCTTGCCTGAACCTCAATCAGTCTGCCGGAGCCGGTCATCACGAAATTGCCATCGGTGCCCGCTTCGCTGTCTTCTGCATAGTCGAGGTCCACTACGGGTTGGCCCGCGTAGATCCCGCAACTGACAGCGGCGACATGATCGAGGATCGGATTGGTCTTTACCAGACCGGCTGCCATGAGCTTTTTGACCGCGAGACTCAGCGCGACCCAGCCGCCGGTGATGGAGGCGCAGCGCGTTCCGCCGTCAGCCTGGATCACATCACAGTCGATTTGAATCTGACGCTCGCCGAGCGCCTGAAAATCAACTCCAGCACGGAGCGAACGACCAATAAGTCGCTGAATTTCCTGCGTTCTTCCGCTTTGACCATTCTTGGCTTCACGGCGCATACGGCTGTGGGTCGCCCGCGGTAGCATGCCATACTCAGCCGTCACCCAACCTTTGCCGCTGTTCTTCAGGAATGGCGGAACACGCTCCTCCACTGTCGCCGTACAAATGACGTGAGTCTCGCCGCATTTGATCAAGCATGAGCCTTCCGCATAGCGCGTGACTTCAGTTTCAATCTCGATCGGGCGCATATCGCCAAGGGCGCGGCCGGAAGGGCGCATGTTCAGTCCTCCTCATGGGTTGCCCCGTCTTGGCCCCGCCGGCCAGCGGACGCAAGCAAGATTGACGTTTCCTGTGCTGCGTCCCTATCTAAACCCCATGAATGACGCCGGAAAAATTCTGGAAGAGATGAACGATCGGTCCCGCGAGGTCTTCCGCCGCGTGGTCGAGAGCTATCTGGCAACAGGTGAGCCTGTTGGCTCAAGAACACTCACCCGCGTGCTGGAGGAGAAGGTCTCTGCCGCCACGATCCGAAATGTCATGCAGGACTTGGAGTATCTTGGGCTCTTGAATAGCCCTCACGTGAGCGCTGGCCGGGTGCCGACTCAGCAAGGCTTGCGCATGTTTGTCGATGGATTGCTCGAAGTGCGCGATCTGGGTGCGGAAGACCGTGAGAAGATTGATGCCACCCTCGGCACGAACTCTTCAGATGTTTCCAGCCTTCTCTCTCGCGTCGGGTCAGCGCTTTCGGGAACCACGCAAGTTGCCAGCCTCGTGTTGGCACCCAAGCATGAGGCTGAGATCAAACATATCGAGTTTGTTCAACTCGGGCCGGAGCGAGCCCTAGTGGTGTTGGTCTTCTCGGACGGTCACGTTGAAAACCGGGTGTTCACACCCCCGCCCGGGCAAACCCCCTCTTCCATGCGAGAAGCAGCCAACTTCTTGAATTCATTTGCTGAAGGGCATTCTCTTTCAGAGATGCGAGGAGTAATCCAGCGAGAGATTGGCCAACGTCGGCAGGAGATCGATGCCTTGGCCGCAGAGCTTGTTGCCGAGGGAACCGCGATTTGGGAAGCGCAAGGCGAGCCGCATGAACGCCTCGTGGTCCGTGGCCGCGCAAACCTGCTGGGCGAGTCGGAGCCCGAGGAACTGGACCGCATACGCACTCTCTTCGATGACCTAGAGAGAAAACGGGATATTGCAGAGTTCCTCGAACTCACCGACGAGGGTGAGGGTGTGCGCATTTTTATCGGCTCCGAGAACAAGCTGTTCTCACTTTCGGGTTCATCTTTGGTGGTTTCTCCTTATATGAATGCCGACCGGAAGATCATCGGCGCCGTAGGTGTGATCGGGCCGACGCGGCTCAACTATGGCCGGATCGTTCCAATCGTGGATTATACCGCGCAGCTTGTTGGAAAGCTGATCGCGGATCGAGGCAAAGGGTAAGACATGGCAGATCCGAAGCAGGAACCCGAAGAGCTCATCGACATCGACGCGCTCGCCGATGAAGACGGCGAGGCGGTGGAATTGGACGAGCTCGAGATCCTCCGCGCTGAGCGGGATGAAATGCGTGACCGGTTCATGCGCGCACTGGCGGATGCTGAAAACGCCCGCAAGCGCGGTGAACGTGATCGTCGGGAAGCAGAGCAATACGGCGGCTCCAAACTCGCCCGTGACATGCTACCAGTCTATGACAACCTGAAGCGCGCGCTTGACGCGGCGGGCGACCATGAGGGACGGAGCGAGAGCATGTCTGCCCTGATGGAGGGTGTTGAGCTGACCATGCGCGAATTGCTGAATATCTTCGAAAAACACGGCATCAGCCGTATTTCTCCAGAGGTGGGCGACAAGTTCGACCCGCAGCTGCACCAAGCGATGTTCGAGGCTCCTCTGCCCGATACCAAGCAGGGAGATATCATCCAGGTCGCTGCCGAGGGCTTCATGCTCTACGATCGCCTCTTGCGCCCAGCACAGGTCGGAGTGAGCTCCAACCCCGGTTAACTCTTGTGCTGCGCCCGATGTGTTAGTCGGCCAAGCGCTTTAACTCATAGATAACCTCAAGCGCCTCTCGAGGCGTCAGCTCGTCGGGTAGAACCTCGGCGAGCTTTTCTTTGAGCGCGTTGTGCTCAGCCGTCTTCGGCAATGAAGACTGTTTCGGTATTGCAGCGAAGAGCGGCAGATCGTCGATGAGCTTTGACTTGTCACCACCTTCCCGTTCACCTTTTTCCAGTTGCTCCAAAACCATTCGAGCGCGCGAAACCACTGCTTCCGGAAGCCCGGCCAACTTCGCGACCTGAACGCCATAGCTCGCTTCTGCTGCACCCATCTTCACCTCGTGGAGGAAGATGACGTCTCCCTCCCACTCCTTCACCGCCACGGTCGCATTTTCAGCGCCTTCGAGCTTGGCGCTCAGCGCGGTCATTTCGTGGTAATGTGTCGCGAAGAGCGCGCGAGACCGGTTCACATCATGCAAGTGCTCCATTACCGCCCAAGCAATGGAAAGACCGTCATAGGTTGCAGTGCCCCGACCGATCTCGTCCAAAATCACCAGGCTCCGGTCGTCAGCCTGGTTCAGGATTGCGGCGGTTTCGACCATCTCGACCATGAAGGTCGAGCGGCCACGCGCGAGGTCATCCGCCGCGCCGACCCTTGAGAACAGGCTTGAGACGATACCAACGTGCGCGCGTTTGGCTGGGACGAAACTTCCAGCTTGCGCGAGGAGAGCGATCAGCGCGTTCTGACGAAGGAAGGTCGACTTACCCGCCATATTCGGTCCGGTCAGCAACCAGATGTGCGCGCCGTCCGCACCGTCAGACAATCCACAGTCGTTCGCTACGAAGGATTGACCGCCTTCACGACGAAGCGCGGCTTCCACTACGGGGTGACGACCGGCTTCGACTTCAAAGGCACGGCCTTCATCCACGTCCGGTCGGACCCACCCTTCCCCGCTGGCCAGATCAGCAAGTGCACAAGCCAGATCGAGTTCTGCGAGAGCCCGCGCCGCGCCGCCCACGTTGGCAGATGCATCCAAAACAGCTTCGCTCAGGTCAGAGTAGAGGCGTTTCTCGACTTCCAGCGAGCGCCCGGCTGCGTTCAGAATCCGCGTTTCAAGTTCGCTCAGTTCTACGGTCGTGAACCGTATCGCGTTGGCAGTGGTTTGGCGGTGGATGAAAGTTTCCGAAAGTGGCGGCTTCATCATCTTGTCGGCGTGTGTTGCCGTTGTTTCGATGAAGTAACCGAGGACGTTGTTATGCTTGATCTTTAAAGCCGATATCCCCGTCTGTTCAGAGAACTCCGCCTGCATTCGCGCAATTACTCCGCGACCCTCGTCACGGAGGGTGCGAGCCTCGTCCAGCTCGGCATTATAACCGGTGGCAACGAACCCACCGTCGCGCGCCAGCAATGGCGGTTCCGCGACCAACGCTGCATCCAGCAAATCAGCCAACTCTGTATGCCCTCGAAGAGCGTCCGCGGCCTCGGTCACAAGCTCCGGCAGCTCACCGATTAGCGACGAGGCCAGCAATTCAGCCTGTGCCAGCCCGTTTCGAACGGCAGCCAAATCGCGTGGCCCGCCCCGGTCGAGTGCCAGTCGCGAGAGTGCCCTGTCCATATCTGGCACGCGGCGAAGTGCGTCTCGCAACTGTTCTCGCCGCCCGCTATCCATTGCCCATTGGACCGTGTCGAGACGTCGTTGGATCTCAGGCAGTTTGCGGGATGGCGAAGAGATTCGCCTTTCGAGCAGACGACCACCGCCAGCGGTAAGTGTTCGGTCGATTGCGGCGATCAGGCTCCCCTCGCGGCCCCCGCTCAGACTGCGGGTCAGCTCAAGATTTCGCCTCGTGGCGGCGTCGATCTGCATGACCCCGCCCATGTCCTCAGACACCGGAGGGCGCAGAAGCGGCAGTTGGCCTTTTTGGGTGAGTTCCAAATAGGCGACGATTGCGCCGAGTGCTGCAAGATCGGCCCGCCCAAAGGTGCCGAAGGCGTCCAGCGTTTTTACCCGGAGGGCCGCACAGAGCCGTACCTTACCACCCTCACTGTCGAAGCTCTCTGCAGAGGCCATAGTGGGTGCACCACCAAGGTCAGACACTATTTCAGCCAAAAATCCTTCTGAGCGCTCGCTTAGCAACACCTCGCGCGGCATCAGCCGCGCCAATTGCGGCCCCAGCATTTCGGACCCGCAGCGCACGACCCGAAAGGCCCCGGTCGAAATGTCGACCCATGCCAAGGCGCCCTCCCCACGTACATCTGCATAGGCAGCGAGGTAGTTGTGGCGTCGCGGCTCAAGCAAACTTTCCTCGGTCAACGTGCCGGGCGTGACCAAGCGCACCACCTCGCGACGAACCACCGCCTTGTATCCGCGCTTCTTGGCTTCGTCCGGGCTTTCCATCTGCTCGCACACGGCAACCCGGAAGCCCTTCCGAATGAGCGTCAGCAAGTAGCTCTCGGCGGCATGAACCGGCACACCGCACATCGGGATGTCGTCCCCATCGTGTTTACCACGTTTCGTGAGTGCGATATCGAGTGCTTCTGCCGCCGCCACTGCGTCGTCAAAGAACATCTCGTAGAAGTCGCCCATTCGGTAAAACAGCAGCGCGCCTGGATGATCTGCCTTGATCTCCAGGTATTGCGCCATCATCGGTGTGACTGCTGCTGAACTCACACTTGCCCCCGCCTGCTGATTTGGCGGACCATAGCCCCAGCGCATGGGAGGAAAAACCCCCGGTGGACGTCACGTCACCGCCGGATTAAGACGCGCGGCGCAAGGAGGAAAGACATGGCCAAATCTCGCATCACGCCCGAAGAGGCGCTGAGTTTCCATCTCGAGCCCCGCCCAGGCAAGCTCGAGATCAACGCCACCGTGGCCATGACCACTCAGCGCGACCTCTCGCTGGCCTATTCACCCGGTGTTGCTGTGCCAGTGGAAGCTATCGCCGAGAACCCGGCTGCCGCATACGACTACACCTCCAAGGGCAACCTGGTGGCCGTCATCTCCAACGGCACCGCGATCCTCGGCCTCGGCAACCTCGGTGCTCTGGCCTCCAAGCCAGTGATGGAGGGCAAGGCCGTGCTGTTCAAACGCTTCGCCGACATCGATTCGATCGACCTTGAGCTCGATACCGAAGACGCGCAGGAGTTTATCAACGCGGTCAAACTGATGGGCCCCTCCTTCGGCGGCATTAACCTTGAGGACATCAAGGCGCCCGAGTGTTTTATCATCGAGCAGCAGCTCAAGGAGTTGATGGACATTCCTGTGTTTCACGACGACCAACACGGCACCGCCGTGATCTGCGCCGCCGGTCTCATCAATGCGCTCCATATTTCCGGCAAGAAGATCGAGGATGTCCGTATCGTGCTCAACGGCGCCGGCGCGGCGGGCATCGCCTGCCTCGAGCTTCTCAAGTCGATGGGCGCGCGGCATGACAACTGCATCATGTGCGACACCAAGGGTGTGATCTACCAGGGCCGCACCGAGGGCATGAACCAGTGGAAATCGGCTCACGCGGTCAAGACCGACCTGCGCGAGCTGAAGGAGGCGATGGCGGGCGCAGACGTTTTTCTCGGTGTCTCCGCCAAGGGAGCAGTGACCCAGGAGATGGTGATGAGCATGGCCGAGAACCCGGTCATCTTCGCCATGGCCAACCCCGATCCCGAGATCACCCCCGAAGAGGCTCACGAAGTTCGCCCGGATGCCATCGTAGCGACAGGCCGCAGTGACTACCCCAACCAGGTCAACAACGTCCTCGGCTTTCCTTACCTCTTCCGCGGCGCTCTCGACATTCATGCCCGCGCCATCAACGACGAGATGAAGATAGCTTGCGCCGAGGCGCTGGCCGAGCTCGCCCGCGCAGACGTTCCCGATGAAGTGGCCATGGCCTATGGCCGCAAGCTGAGCTTCGGACGCGACTACATCATCCCCACGCCTTTCGACCCCCGTCTGATCCATATCGTTCCGCCCGCGGTGGCACGCGCAGGAATGGATACCGGCGTCGCCCGCCGCCCGATCGTCGACATGGATACCTACGAGGCCAACCTGAAGGCCCGGATGGACCCGACCGCCTCGATTCTCCGGTCGATCCACGCGCGCGCCCGGAATGCTCAGGCCCGCATGATCTTTGCAGAGGGCGATGACGTCCGCGTGCTCCGTGCCGCTGTAGCTTATCAGCGGCAGGGATGTGGCAAGGCGCTCATTGTCGGCCGTGCAGAAGATGTGAAGGAACGGCTTGAGGGCGCTGGGCTTGGCGATGCTGTCCGCGAGTTGGAGGTGGTGAACGCTGCCAACACCGTTCATCTCGATCACTACAAGGACTTTCTCTATTCGCGCCTACAGCGCCGCGGGATTGACCGGCAGGATGTTCACCGCCTCGCCGCCCGGGATCGCCACGTGTTCGGTGCGCTCATGCTGGCCCACGGCCACGGTGACGGGCTGGTAACAGGCGCCACCCGCAAGTCAGCTCACGCGTTGCAACTGGTTGGCAACGTCTTCGACGTCACGCCCGAATCTGGAGCGGTGGCTGTGACGGCCCTGCTCCACCGAGGGCGGATCGTGCTGATCGGGGACACTCTGGTGCACGAGTGGCCCGATGAAGAAGACCTCGCCAACATCGCGGAGCGCGGTGCCGCGGTGGCGCGCTCCCTCGGCTTGGAACCCCGTGTCGCGTTTCTCTCGTTCTCGACATTCGGATATCCGGTGTCGGAACGGGCGGAAAAGATGCATCTGGCGCCGCAAGTTCTTGATCGCCGTGCAGTGGACTTTGAGTACGATGGCGAAATGACGGTTGACGTGGCGATGAACCGCGACCAGATGGCCAACTACCCCTTCTGCCGCCTAACTGGCCCGGCCAACGTGCTGGTCGTTCCAGCGCGCCATTCCGCCTCGATTTCGACGAAACTGATGCAGGAGATGGCAGGTGCTACCGTGATCGGCCCGATCCTCACCGGCATCGACAAGTCGATCCAGATCTGCTCGACAACCTCGACTGCGAGCGACATTCTCAACATGGCCGTGCTTGCGGCAGCCAAGATCGGATAAGGCAGGGCGGAGCGTGACAGTCTACAACTTCGGCTCGATCAACCGCGACCTCATCCACGAGGTTCCGCACATGCCAGCACCGGGCGAGACCCTTGCCGCCACGCGCTACTCAGTCGGACTCGGCGGCAAGGGCGCCAATCAGTCGGTCGCCTGCGCACAAGCCGGGGCAATGACTGTCCACATAGGCGCCGTGGGAAAGAACGACAGCTGGGCAACAGGCCAGCTCGAGCGTTTCGGCGTTGATATCAGCCAGATCCGGCGGGTCGAATCCGAAACCGGCCATGCCGTGATCTATGTCGATGCAACGGGCGAGAACTCAATTGTCATACAGCATGGCGCCAACGCTCAACAGTCTCTGGAATCGGTTGAGGCCGCGCTCTCTGGGGCGGTGGCTGGCGACATCCTGATGCTACAGAACGAGACCCCGTTTACCGAAGAAACCGCAAAACTGGGCCGAAACAGAGACCTTTTTGTCATCTATTCTGCCGCCCCCTTTGAGCCCCATTCTGTCAGCGTAATGCTACCCTACATCGACCTTCTAGTGATGAACCGTGGCGAATGCGAAGAATTGGAGCGCCGCAACCAGATGCCGCTTGCCGACATCCCGGTGCCGCACGTCCTGGTCACGCTGGGGGCCGACGGAGCAATCTGGCGCGATCAATCCGATGGTAGCGTCACGCACGTTGCTGCCCGCAAGGTCGAGGCCGTGGATACCACCGGTGCAGGCGATTGCTTCACCGGGGTCATCGCCGCCGCCCTTTCGGAGGGCAAGAGCCACAAGCAGGCACTCGAAATGGCCACAGCCGCTGCCAGCATCCAGGTCACACGGCCCGGTGCAGCGCCTGCGATGCCGTCCCGCGACGAGATCGACGCCGCGCTGTAGGGCGAAACCGGTCTCGCCTATCCGCCAGCAAACGGCGCTGCCGAGCCCCAAAGCTCTCGCACCCGCGCATCGCGCCCGCATCCTTCACGATAAAGCTTGTAGGCATTGGCCTTCGACTTCGGCCCGAACCGCGTCAGGATGATATCACCCTGCTTGTAGTAATCCTGATGATAAGCCTCCGCCGGGTAGAAGGCGCTTTCGTCCAGTACCGGTGTTACAACCTTGGCCCCAAGCGCCTTCTGTGCATCCCGCAACGCGGCCTCGGCGGCTTGCTTTTCGGAAGAGTTGGAGACAAATATCGCGGTCCGATAGCTCTCGCCCCGGTCGCAAAACTGGCCGCCCGCATCGGTCGGATCCACGCTGCGGAGAAAGCTGTGCAGGATCTGGTCGTATGAGACAACGGCCGGGTCGTACCTCACTTGAACCGCCTCATAGTGCCCCGTCCCGCCGCGCACGACCTGCTTGTAGGTCGGGTTCGCCACGCTCCCGCCGGTAAAGCCCGAGATCACCTCTTCGACTCCCTTCACCTTCTCGAAGTCCGCCTCAACGCACCAGAAGCAGCCACCGGCCAGCACCGCCGTTTCGGTCGCCGCGGCCTTTGCCGGTGCGCAGTTCACCACGATCCCCAGCGCCATCGCCAGGGCCAGAGCCATCGGTCGTCCGCGTTTCATCTTCATCAACATCGCCATTCCTCCTCTTGATCCGACCCTTGCCGCCACCCCCATGCCTGGTCCAATCACCGGCCCGTGACCTCACACCGTCTTTACCCTTGGAAACATTCGCGGCCCTGCCTAGCGTGGCGCCATGGATACCGAAGTCACCACCCACACCGCCGAGGACGACCAGCGCAACGAGTCGCTCCTCATCTGGCTGAACGGCGAGCTCAAGCCCCGTGCCGAGGCCCTCGTCAGCGTCTACGATTCCGGCTTCATGCTGGGCGATGGCGTCTGGGAGGGGCTCCGCCTCTATGATGGCCGCTGGACTTTTGTCGACGAGCACATGGACCGTCTGTTCGAAGCCGCCAAGGCGATTGATCTCGACATTGGCATGACCCGAAAGCAACTCGTTTCGGCGATATCAGAGACACAACAGGCTAACGGCATGACCACCGACGCCCATGCGCGCCTCATGGTCACACGCGGCATCAAGACCCGCCCTTTTCAGCACCCGTCGCTCTCCCGTCAGGGCCCGACCGTGGCGATCATCATGGAGCACTCCAAGCCCTCCATCCCCCGCCCGATACGGCTTGCCACCGTCCCTTACCTGCGCGGTCTGCCAATGACGCAGGACCCGAAGCTGAACTCCCACAGCAAGCTCAACTGCATCCTTGCCTGCATCGCCGCCGAGAAGGCCGGTGCCGACGAGGCGCTCATGCTCGATGTGCATGGCTTCGTGAACACCACGAACGCCTGCAATTTTTTCATCGTCCGCAAGGGCGAAGTTTGGACATCGACAGGCGACTACTGCATGAACGGCATCACCCGCCAAAAGGTGATCGACCTCTGCCATGCAAACGGCATCCCCTGCCGCGAGAAAAACTACTCCCTCGTCGAGGCCTACTGTGCAGAAGAGGCCTTTCTCACCGGTACATTCGGCGCGCAAACCCCGGTTGGCCAGATCGATGGCCGCACAATCGGTTCCGGAGAGATGGGTCTAGTGACCACGCGCATCCGGGCGCTCTACAAGGCGCTGGTGACCCCATGAAAATCGCCATGTGGTCCGGACCGCGCAATCTTTCGACCGCAATGATGTATGCCTTCGGCAACCGGGCCGATTTCCATGTGGTGGACGAGCCCTTCTATGGCCCCTACCTGCGGCTGACAGGTCTGGACCATCCGATGCGGAGCGAGATCCTCGCAAGCCGCCCCGAAAACACCGAAGAGGTCTCGGCGCAGCTTCTGGGGCCCATCCCAGGCGGCAGGCCCCACGCGTATCACAAGCATATGACCCAGCATATGATTCCGGGCGTGCCGAGGGGGTTCATAGAATCCTGTGTGAACGTCTTCCTGCTCCGCCATCCTGCCCGCGTTCTGGCGAGTTTTTCCGACAAGTATGAGGGCGTTACCGCCGACGATATCGGCTTTCGCCAGCAAGCGGAGCTCCACGATCACGTCCTCTCGCTCGGCCAAGCCCCGGTCGTCGTGGACAGCGCCGATATCCGGCAGGACCCCGAAAGGATGCTGAGAAAACTCTGTGCCGCGATCGGGCTGGCCTGGGACCCGGCGATGCTGAGCTGGCCCAAGGGCGGCCACGCCTCCGACGGCGTCTGGGCCGCGCATTGGTATGCATCGGTGCATGACAGTAGCGGCTTTGCGGGGCCGGAAGGGCCTCTGCCAACGGTTCGGGCCGAACTGCAGCACCTCGTGGAAGGGGCGATGCCGCACTACGAGCGATTGGGTGCCGTTGCCCTGAAACCCTAGGCTTCTAGATACTTCGCCAGTTCCATCGCGGCGGCGGGATTGCCGGAAACCCTGAGCTTGCCCATGACCACGCCGGTCATCGGATTGAGCTCTCCCTTGAGCAGCTTCCTGAGGTTCTCGAGCGACAGTCTGATCGTGCAATCGGCGGGCCGGTCATCGACCGCAACCTCGCGGCCGTCCAGCACCATGATCCCGTCACTGCCGCAGTCGAACTTCAGGCTTCGCTCATTCTCGCTGGCGGCAAGATGAGGGGCGATCTTGTCGGCGATCTCTTGCAGGGGGGTCGTCACTCTGGCGCTCCGGCTGTCTCTGGCAGCAACGAAGTGGCCCGCCGAAGCGGGCCAGATCAAGCGTAACGCGGCGTCCGACTAGCCTTTAACGCGTTGATTCCGCTTTGCGATCAGCTTCAGCCGCAGCGCGTTGAGCTGGATGAAGCCCTGCGCGTCCTTCTGGTCGTAGGCCCCTGCGTCCTCCTCGAAGGTCACATGCGCCTCGGAATAGAGCGAGTGATCCGACCACCGCGCAACCGTGCGGCAGAAACCCTTGAACAGCATCAGCTTCACCGTGCCGGTCACCTGCTCCTGGCTCTTGTCGATCGCGGCCTGAAGCATCTCGCGCTCGGGGCTGAACCAGAAGCCGTTGTAGATCAGCTCGGCATAGCGCGGCATCAGGCTGTCTTTCAGGTGCCCCGCGCCGCTGTCGAGGGTGATCTGTTCGATCCCCCGATGGGCTTCAAGCAGGATTGTGCCGCCCGGGGTCTCGTAAATCCCGCGCGATTTCATCCCGACAAACCGGTTTTCCACAAAGTCCAGCCGCCCGATTCCGTGGTGCTTGCCGACCTCATTGAGCTTGGTCAGGATCGTCGCCGGGCTCATCGACTCGCCATTGATGCTGACGGCGTCGCCCTTCTCAAAACCGATCTCGATGTATTCCGGCTCGTCCGGCGCGCTCATCGGGTCATCCGTGCGCTGATACACGTATTCCGGTGCGTTCTGTCCCGGGTCCTCCAGAACCTTGCCCTCGCTCGAGGTGTGCAGAAGGTTCGCATCCACCGAGAACGGCGCCTCGCCGCGCTTGTCCTTCGCAATCGGAATCTGGTGTGCCTCGGCAAACTCAATCAGCTTGGTGCGGCTGGTTAGGTCCCATTCGCGCCAAGGGGCGATCACCTTGATTTCTGGGTTCAGAGCATATGCGCTGAGTTCAAACCGAACCTGATCGTTGCCCTTACCCGTTGCACCGTGAGCGACTGCATCGGCACCGGTTTCAGCAGCGATCTCGACAAGCCTTTTAGAGATCAGAGGGCGGGCAATGGATGTGCCGAGCAGATAGAGCCCTTCGTAAACCGCGTTGGCGCGGAACATCGGAAAGACAAAGTCGCGCACGAACTCTTCGCGCACATCTTCGATGAAGATGTTCTCGGGCTTCACACCCAGCATCTCGGCCTTCTTGCGCGCGGGCTCCAGTTCTTCACCCTGGCCCAGATCAGCGGTGAAGGTCACCACTTCGCAGCCGATTTCCACCTCGAGCCACTTTAGGATGACCGAAGTATCAAGCCCGCCGCTGTAGGCGAGCACCACTTTTTTTGGGGCAGTCATGTGAGGGGCGCTCCGTCGCTTACGTTCAAGGCGGCGGTGTAGGCGGTTTCTGAAGTGAATCCAAGAGGCCGGCGGTCGTTCGCCTCAGCGGTTAAGTCCCTGCTCGAATTCAGTCATCGAAGCGCGGAAGCTTGCCGCTACTGCGGCTGCATCTGAGGGACCTGCCTCGCCGTAGCGAGCACGGACCTCAGCATCCTGACAGAGGCGGGCGACTTCCTCGAAACCCATATTCAGGGCCGAACTTTTGAGGAAGTGGAAGTCCTCTTCCCACCTGCCGGAGCCACCAGCCTCAAACTGGCTCAACAGTTTCTCGGCCTCATCGATGAAGATAGCCCGAACCTCGGCGAACGCCTCTTCTCCCACGTCGCCCCGCAACTCGGACACACGCTCCCAATCAATCATATCCCACTCCTTCACGTGATCACCGCGAGAAGCTAGTCGTCACCAGTTTAGGAAAAATTACTTCGCCGCCGAAAACTATGCGGTTCATCCAACCTTAACTGCTTCCTGACAAACCTTGCTGGTCACGAACGAATGAGCTCAAAGCCCCTTGCAGCACAGCCATGTAGAACCTGCGCGCACACACTCTGTTGCGCCCGCAAACTCCAGGCGGGTTCTGGTTGTCGACGACAGCCGGATGCAGCGCCGTATCCTTGCTGCGATGCTCAAGAAATGGGGCTATCACGTTATCGAGGCCGAGGGTGCCCGGCAGGCGTTGGGCATCTGTGTTGATGAACCGCCAGACTTCGTCATTTCGGACTGGATGATGCCCGGGATGAACGGCATTGAGTTCTGTTCGATCTTTCGGGCGATACCCCGCGAAACCTACGGGTACTTCATTCTACTGACCTCAAAAAGCAGCACGGAAGAGGTTGCTGCCGGTCTCGATGCTGGCGCCGATGACTATCTGTCAAAACCCATATCGCCCGATGAACTGCGCGCGAGGCTGGCGGCGGGTGAACGCATTTTGGGAATCCACGCTGAACTGGTTGAGAAAAACCGGCTTGTCAGCCAGACCCTCTCCCAAATCTCAACGCTGTACGATTCCCTCGATCGAGATCTTCAAGGCGCGAAGAAACTCCAACAGTCTCTCGTCAAGGAGCGTTTTAGGGATTTTGGCTCAAGCCGTGTATCGCTTTTGCTGCGCCCATCCGGCCACGTTGGAGGCGATCTGGTCGGTTTCTTTTCGATCAACGCTGACAGGGTCGGGCTCTTTGCAATCGATGTATCGGGCCACGGTGTCTCCTCTGCCCTCATGACCGCTCGGCTCGCAGGATTCCTATCCCCAACCTCTCCCGACCAGAACGTCGCCATGACTGAAAATGAGCTGGGTCTGTACGATGCCATGCCACCTGCTGATCTGGCTGCCGCGCTGAACCGTCTTGTGTTCAGCGAGCTCGACACTGACCATTACTTTACCCTAGCCTATGCTGACTTCGACCTGACGTCCGGCAGCTTTACACTTGTACAGGCGGGTCATCCGCATCCGATGATCCTTCGGGCCAGCGGTACAATTGAACCTCTTGGACACGGCGGATTGCCGGTTGGGCTAGTTGAAGAAGCGACTTACCAACAAATTAGTGGTCGACTGAAACCTGGCGACAGGCTCTTTCTAATGTCGGATGGGTTGACTGAAGCGGTGGATGCGGAGGGCAAAATGCTTGGTGACACCGGGCTAGCCGCGCTGCTGCGCCGAAACGCCGGAACAAGGGGACCCGGCTTTCTTGAAGCACTGACTTGGGACCTCAGCGAATATACGGGAGCCGACGACTTCGAAGACGATGTGTCGGCCATCCTCGTCGAGTACGACGGCCCAAAGCAAACCGTCTAACGGCTGCCTTTCAAAGCCTGCTGGGCAAACATGACGTCTCCGGCATTTCCGAGCAATTCCAGAGCGTCATCAACTTTGAGCCAAACCGCACTGTGCCCCGGCTCAATCGGCGGCCCGTGTTGGTGGATCGGTTTTGCCAATACGACGGTGCAGACTTTCTCCGCCCAAAGATCGTAGTCCGGCATGTATGTGAAGCGCCGAAAGAAACCCAGCCTTTTGATGGGCTCGATGCGCCAGCCTGTTTCCTCCATCACCTCCCGGTGCAGAGCAGCCATCGGTTGCTCACCCGGGTCAATCCCGCCACCGGGCAACTGGAACTCCGGCCTAGGCTGCTCCTGAAACGTCACCAGCAAATCATGGCCGCGTGTTAGCAACGCGTATATGCCCGGTCGCCTGACGTAGCGCTGTCCTGCCTTCACAGGCTCACCCACTCTCCGCGTCACACTCCGCCCCTTTGCCTTGTCAACTTCGGCCCTTATATGGCACCGACAAACCATGCCCACACCGTCAAGGAAAGCAAATGACCCTCGGTGCACAGATCGCCTGGGATGACACCGTCCTGCCCTTTCAACTCGACCGATCCGACATTCGCGGCCGAGTGGCGCGGCTCGATGGGGTCCTCGATGAGATTCTCGCCCAGCACAACTATCCGGATGCGATAGAGCAACTGGTGGCAGAAATGGCCCTTCTCACGGCCATG
This sequence comes from Vannielia litorea, assembly GCF_019801175.1. Taxonomy (NCBI): domain Bacteria; kingdom Pseudomonadati; phylum Pseudomonadota; class Alphaproteobacteria; order Rhodobacterales; family Paracoccaceae; genus Vannielia; species Vannielia litorea. The sequence goes on along the minus strand of NZ_JAHVJR010000002.1, from coordinate 236,620 downwards.
ATAGGCCACACAATGAAGCTTCGTTGGAAGCTGTCCCTGCAAGTCCGCGGAGATGGACCCGCACGGTTGATCGCAACCGATTACTACGCACCGGAGAAAGAGGGCGGACCTGCACGCATCCGGGCCTACGCGAGTTTCGATACAGCACGTCCGCTTACGGGACAGCCCTTCGACCTGATTGGAAAGGGTTACTTTGCAATCCTCATCGACCAAGGTGAGGGCACCACACCATATCAAGGGATCACGCCAATTGATGGCGGCTCGCTCTCGGCCTGTGCAGAAACCTATTTTGCCCAATCCGAGCAACTGCCGACGCGCTTTCAACTTCGATACGGACGTTCTCTGGATGCCGACGGGACCGCTGGGAGTTGGCGAGCTGGTGGCATGATGTTGCAACTCATGCCAGAGGCTTCACCATTTCTGAAACCTGCTGAAAGTGACGAGCCGCGCCTGCTGCAGCCGACCGATATGCTCGACGATGAGAACGAGGAGCACTGGAATCGCGCCAATATTCTTCTGGATACGGTGGAAGAGCTTGAACTCGTTGGCCCGACCGTGCAGCCAACCGACCTTCTTGTGCGTCTCTTCCACGAAGAGAGCCCTCGCGTGTACGATCCACAGGCCATCAAGTTCGGCTGCACCTGCTCGGAAGAGCGTGTGCGTGAGTCGCTCTCCATCTATTCGGCGAAAGACATTGCTACGATGACCACCGATGAAGGCCGGGTGACGGCTGATTGCCAGTTCTGCGGGGCACACTACGATCTGGACCCGGCGACGCTTGGGTTCGAGGCGAAGGATGGCAATGACTGACATTGAGGCACGGCTTCTAGCGGCTATAGCTGCAGAGGGCCGTCCTTCGTCGGACTACGACCTCAATCCGAGCCGACCATCGGTGCGGGCTAAGACGCGAGCGGCCGGAGTGTTGGTGCCTGTCTGGATGACCGGCCACGAGCCACGTCTGATCCTGACCAAGCGCAGCTCCCGGCTCAAACATCACCCGGGGCAGATCGCATTTCCTGGCGGAAAAGTTGATCCGCAAGATGCAGATGTCGTGGACGCGGCGTTGCGCGAGGCGAGTGAAGAAGTCGGCCTCCCCCGAAAGACGGTGCGTGTGCTCGGCACACTCCCACCGCATGAAACCGTTACGGGGTTTTCGGTGACGCCTGTGGTTGGGCTGATCGACGGTGAATTCGCGCCGCGCCCTGAGGTTGGTGAGGTCGATGAGGTTTTCACCGTTCCGCTTAGCCACGTCACTGAGCCGACCAACTACATAGTGCAGGGCCGTTTCTGGCAGGGATACAACCGGCGCTACTACACTGTCCCCTACGGCCCCTACTACATCTGGGGGGCCACTGCCCTGATGCTTCGTGCGCTGGCAGACCGGATGCAGGCATGAGACGTATCAACGCATCGTGGCTCGCGGCGGTTGGCCCTCAGGCACTGTGTGGAGCGCTCGAGAACAAGGGCTTCAAGGCGCTTTTTGTTGGAGGTTGCGTTCGCAACACGCTTCTCAGCGCTCCGGTATCAGATCTTGATCTGGCAACTGATGCGCTGCCTGAGAGCGTCACCGAAATAGCCAAGCAAGTCGGGTTTCGGGTTGTCCCTACGGGCGTCGAGCACGGTACCGTCACTGTCCTTGCCGGGGATGAACCGATCGAGGTGACCACTTTCCGCAATGATGTGTCTACCGATGGCCGTCGCGCCACGGTGGCTTTTGCACGCAACATTGCCGAGGACGCCGCCCGACGCGACTTTACCATGAACGCGCTGTATTGCGATGCACGTGGAGATTTGATCGACCCATTGAATGGGCTGCCCGATCTTGAGGCCGGGCGGGTGCGCTTCATCGGGAGACCCGAAGAGCGGATCGCTGAAGACTACTTGCGGATCCTCCGCTTCTTCCGTTTCACAGCGTGGTACGCCGACCCAGCTCAAGGCATCGATGAAGAGGGTGTCGCCGCCTGCGCTGCAGGTGTCGATGGGCTGGCAAGAGTTTCGGCTGAACGCATCACGACCGAACTACTGAAGCTGCTGGCTGCTCCTGACCCTTCGGCTGCCGTAGCCGCCATGGCTGCTTCTGGGGTTTTGCATCACGTCATCCCTGGTGCCGATGCACCGACGCTTGCGAGATTTCTGCACTTCGCTCCCACTTCAGAGGTGACGGCACGCCTCGCAGCACTGGGTGGCGACCGCGATGGGCTGAGGTTGCCCCGCGCGCATGAGCGCGGCATCGAAATGCATGTGACAGCCGCGAGCTCGATGTCCTCTGCGAGTGAGCTTGGCTACCGGTTCGGGTCAGAAACCGGGCTAGATGCCATTCTCTTGCGCGCGGCCCAGACAGAGACGCTTCCACCGGAAAACGCAGGCGAAGAAGCTAGAAAGGGCGCAGGCCAAACGTTTCCAATCAAAGCAGCCGACCTGATGCCACGGTTCTCTGGTCCGGAGTTAGGCGCACGCCTGAAAACGTTAGAGGCGCGTTGGATCGCGTCCGGCTTCGAGTTGACACGAGAAGAGTTGCTCAAGGCCTAGTTTCCTTCTTCCGCGCCCGGGCTACGTTGCTTCCGGACGCCCAAGGACTGCCTATGCAACGCATTGCCCGCCGCCTCGCCAATTTGATTGACGCCTTTCGCCACGCGGATGGCGCGCCGCCGGACAAGCTGATGCCGTTTATGCATTGGGCTGTGCGTGGCGCGGAAGTGCCTCTCGTCGCATCGGGCTTGCTCTTCACAATCACCGGGACGCTGGAGGTCATCACCGCCCTCCTGCTTGGCCAGATCATCGATTCTGCTCTCGCTGCGGGTCCGGATGCCTTCTTCTCAACGCACCTCTGGCTGATCCTCGGCACGCTGGGCTTCTTTATTATAATCCGCCCCGCCTGCTTTCTGGCGTCCGCCGCTGCCAACACGCTGGTCATCCAACCCAACGTGATGCCTCTCGTTTTATCGCGTCTGCATCGCTGGACGATGGGCCAGGCGGTGCAGTTCTTCGACAACGACTTTGCGGGTCGCATCGCGCAGAAACAGATGCAGACCGCACGCGCGATCACCGATGTCATTTCGGAAATGGCCAACACTGTCTGTTTTGCCTTGGCTTCGCTCGTCGGCGCGGTGCTGCTGCTGATCGGGATCGATTGGCGAATCGCGCTCACGCTCGCGGTTTGGCTCATCGCCTATTTTTGGCTGATCGCTTGGTACATGCCGCGCATTCGCGTGCGCTCCAAAGCCCGAGCCTCGGCGCGCGCGATGGTCACAGGGCAGGTTGTGGACACCATCACTAACATTAAGACGGTCAAGCTGTTTGCCCACGCCGACCATGAAGATCGCGCTGCGCTCGGCGCAATGGGGAAGTTCCGTGACTCAGTGATCCACGTCGGCACGCTTGCTGCCGGGTTTCGTGGTGCGCTCATGTTGCTGGCGGGCGTTCTCCCTGCCCTCCTTATTGGGGGGACGCTCTTGCTCTGGAAAGGCGGCACTGCAACGGCTGGTGACATTGCCGCAGCCGGTACCATCGCGATCCGCATCGCGCAGATGACAGGCTGGGTCAGCCACACCCTACTCGGCATCTACGCCAGTGTAGGTGAGATCGAGGACGGGATGAGAACGCTCACGCCGAGCCATTCGGTCACCGACGCATCAGATGCGGTGGCGCTCGAAGTGCCTGAAGGCGCGATTGAGTTCCAAGACGTGGAGTTCACCTACGGTCGTGAGCGTGATGGGGTGCATGGAGTGTCGCTTCGCATCGCGCCCGGGGAGCGCCTTGGTATCGTCGGGGCCTCCGGGGCAGGCAAGTCCACCATGGTCTCGTTGCTCCTGCGTCTCTACGATACGGAGAAGGGCCGCATCCTGATCGACGGTCAGGACATCTCTACTGTCACTCAAGAGAGCCTTCGCCGTGCCATTTCAATGGTCACGCAAGACACGGCCATGTTTAATCGCTCCGCGCGCGACAATCTGAAGTACGGTCTCCCGGACGCTCCGGATGAAGATATGGAAGAGGCCGCCCGCCGCGCCGAGGCCCATGAGTTCGTAACAGGCCTTGAAGACTTCAACAGCCGGCAGGGCTACGATGCCCATCTTGGCGAGCGTGGCGTGCGCCTTTCGGGCGGGCAGCGACAGCGTGTTGCCCTTGCTCGCGCTATTCTTAAGAACGCTCCGATCCTCGTACTCGATGAAGCAACCTCCGCGCTGGACTCAGAGGTTGAGGCCCAAATCCAAGGCGCGCTTGATGAGGTGATGGAGGGCAAGACCGTGCTCGCGATTGCCCACCGCCTCTCAACTATCGCCCGGATGGACAGGATCGTTGTGTTGGACGATGGCCGCATAATCGAGGAAGGCACCCATGAGGAGCTGGTCGCGCTGGGTGGGCGCTACGCGGGCTTCTGGCATCGTCAGTCCGGAGGTTTTCTTGACCTGACTGAGGCCGCCGAGTAACGCCTCGAGCATGGAAGAGGTAGTAGTCGAACGGCTGAATGTTCGCGGCGAAGGGGTTGCGGAGGGCGTGCAGCCCGTTCCGCGTGTGCTCCCGGGTGAAAAGGTCGCAGTTTCCACAGGCAAGGTGCAGGTTCTGACGCCGTCAGGGGCGCGAGTGTCACCTCCCTGCCGACACTTCAAGGCCTGTGGTGCCTGTGCGATGCAACATGCATCTGACGGGTTCGTTGCCGAGTGGAAGACCTCGGTCATTGTGCAAGGCTTGGCCGCCCAAGGAATCGAGACTGAGATCCGGTCCATAACGACCTCGCCTCCCGCTTCCCGGAGGCGCGCAACCCTCCATGGGCGACGCACCAAGAAGGGGGCAATGGTCGGGTTCATGGCCAGAGCTTCCAACGAGCTTGTAGAGGTGCCGGACTGCGAGGTACTCCATCCTGATATCATCGCTGCCCTTCCAGCGTTGGAGGCTTTGACGCGGATCTCGGCCACACGCACCAGTGGCGTGGATATCGCAGTAGCGGTTTCTGAATCCGGCCTCGATGTTCGTATAAGCGGCGGCCGATCGGCGGACCGATCTGTTCTGGTTGAGTTGGCACAGTTGGCCGGGGAACATGGCCTCTCGCGGCTGACCTACGGCGATGAGCCCATCGTGACCCGTGAGCCGCCGGTTCAGCGCTTTGGTGCCGCCCGCGTCGTTCCGCCACCCGGTGCGTTTCTTCAGGCAACCGCCCATGGGGAAGCGGCCCTTTTGTATGCAATACAAGACGCTTTGGGCCAAGATCAGACCCTGATCGCCGATCTGTTTGCAGGTTGCGGAACTTTCACGCTACCGCTTGCTGCTGGTAGTGAAGTTGAGGCGTTTGAGGGCTACAGGCAGCTTGTCGAAGCTTTGGACGCTGGCTGGCGCTCGACCGGTGGAGGCCTCCGGCGAACCACTGCCAAGGTGCGAGATCTCTTTCGCCAGCCACTATTGCCCGATGAATTGGAGCGCTTCTCCGGCGTGGTCATCGATCCGCCCCGTGCCGGCGCCGAAGCGCAGCATGACGCTCTCGCCAAGAGTATGGTACCGACCATCGCGGCTGTTTCCTGTAATCCGGTCACCTTTGCCCGTGACGCCCGCATTCTGGTTGAGGGCGGCTACACTCTGGATTGGGTTCAGCCAGTAGACCAGTTTAGGTGGGCGTCTCATGTGGAGCTGGCAGCGCAATTCACGCGGGCGTGAGACGCACCGTCGCACCTTCTCAGACCAGCCAAAATCCGTATAGTGCGGCGCATAAAAACAAACAGGCACATGCTGGGATTTTAACGGTGATCAAGCTGACACGCCGCGCCACGCTCTTTGGCGCTACGGCCCTTGCCATTGCGGGCTGTTCGAGCAAGTTCAAAACCTACAACGGACCGGAAGTTACTCGGATCGTCGTCTATAAGGACCGTCGTCGCATGTACTTGCTTCATCACCAAGAGGTGTTGCGCGAGTACAAAATCGGGCTTGGCTTCGCGCCGAGTGGCCACAAGCAGTTCGAGGGGGACGGCAAGACGCCTGAAGGCCGCTACACGATCGATAGGCGGAACCCGAACTCGAGCTTTCACCTTTCGTTGGGGATCTCATACCCCAATGACGCAGACCGTGAGTTTGCAGCCTCTCAAGGCAAGAAGCCCGGCGGCGACATCTTTATCCATGGTGCACGCGAGAGCAAACGCGACCGGAAGGGCTCGGATTGGACGGCTGGTTGCATCTGGGTCAAGAATCGAGAGATCGAGAAGATCTACGCCATGGTCCGCAACGGCACCGTGATTGATATCCATCCGTAGTGTTGCGCTCACACAAAAGCGCCCGGCGCAAAGCCCGGGCGCGTTGACTGTCTGTATTTAAGTTTAGCTTCCGGTGATCAGGGTCCACCAGATCTTGCCGTTCGGCTCTTGGTACCAGGCAAAACCGAGGTTTCGTGCGGAGGGGGCTAGGATCACATTGCGCGTGTCGGGCTGCTCCATCCAGGCGGACACAGTCTCGATTTCGGACTCAAACGTCTCGCTGATATTCTCACCGAGGAATTGCCCCGAATACCCGGTGCGACGCACCCGATCCAACGGGCTAGAGCCATCGGACCCAAAGTGCCACGGTCTGTTCTGAACCGACATGTCGCGCGCATGGGTCGAAGCCGCCGCAGTCAGCTCCGAGCTCAGCGCAACAGGACTCACGCCGCGAGCGGCCCGCAGCTCATTGACGGTGTCGAGCACCCGATAGGGGATTTGGTTCGCGTCGCGGGCGCTGATGTTGTACACCCGAACGCCGCCCTCGCCGCTCGTCGTAACGGCGGGTGCACAAGCGGAGAGCGAAACCGCACTCACGACAATCAAGGAAATCATCCGCAGCATGATGAAGGCAGCCCCTGTAAACAGTGTCGGGCGTCAGCCATAGCTGCTTGCCCTTAGTTCTGCAATTGCGGCGACATCACGTTCACGGCTTTGCCATGTGTTTGATTTGCGACTGAGGCTTTCACGCAATATAAATGCTACCCAGCGGAGATCTGCACTCCGCGAACATTATTTCGAGGACAGGATGACTGATTTTTCGAATGCCAAGTTAAACCGCCGCGCATTTTTGGGGGCCACGGCTGCTGCTGCAACTTTTCCAGCCGCAAGCTGGGCCGAAGAGGTCGACCCTTCGGCTTTGCGTTCGCAGGAACAGGTTACCCGCAACATCTCCAGCTTTCGTTCGCTTGATTGGCGGCCTTACTTCAGCTCCACCCGAGGTGGCGCCATTCTGGTGGATCTAACCTCTCGTGCACTTCACTACTGGTCGCCTGACCAATCGGTTTACAAGCTGTACCCAACCTCTGTGCCCATCTCTGAGGATCTTACCCGCCGTGGCCGCACATCGGTTGCGCGAAAGGTCGAGGGCCCGACGTGGTCGCCAACCCCGGCCATGAAGCGCCGTAACCCCGAGTGGCCCGACTTCGTGCCTGCTGGGCCGGATAACCCGCTCGGCACCCACGCCCTTTACCTCGGCTGGACCTACTACCGCATCCACGGCACCCACGACACGCGCAAGATTGGACGTAAGTCATCTAACGGCTGCATTGGTCTTTACAATGAGCATATTGCCGAGCTGTTCAGCCTGGTGCGCGTGGGCGCTCAGGTGCTTCTCATCTGAACATGGCGCCGGGACAGGTGCTCGCGGCGGCACTCGAATGTGCCGTTCTATTGGTTCGTAGTCTGGGCGTGCCGCGGTAGACCCTTGCTCAATAGCTTTGTGTTGGCGCATAGACGGGGGGCATACAAGGAGCCTCGATGCCTGTCATAACGACTGATCTTAACCTGCTGTTGGTCACTGCACTGCTGGCCTACCTGTTAGGTTCCGTACCCTTCGGCTTGGTCATGGCACGGGCGTTCGGTTTGGGTGATCTGCGCAAGATTGGTTCTGGAAATATCGGGGCAACAAACGTCCTGCGTACCGGCAACAAGCTTGCCGCCCTTCTCACCTTGGTCTTCGACGCTGGCAAAGGCGGTATCGCTGTGCTCGTGGCTCGCTGGCTCCTTGCCGAAGATGCGGCCCAAGTGGCGGGCCTATTCGCCTTCCTAGGTCATCTTTTTCCGGTTTGGCTCAAATTCAAGGGCGGCAAAGGCGTTGCCACCTTCCTTGGCACACTTCTCGCTCTGCACCCACTCACAGGCCTGGCAGCCTGTGGAACATGGCTGATCGTTGCCTTTGCCACGCGCCTCAGTTCTCTGGCGGCCCTGATCTCGGCGGCGACTTGTACGTTTTGGATGTTCACACTCGGCTATCCCAACGGTTTCTTCCTTGGTATCGCGCTGACAGTGCTCATCTACATCCGACACGTTGAAAACATCCAACGGATGAAGGCAGGCACCGAAACCCGCATAGGCGAAAAAAAGAAAACCGGGCCCTGAGGCCCGGCTTCCCTAACTTCAAAGGTGTGGCGCGTTTTAGCGTCCGGCCAGCTTCTCCACCGCTTCGGCGGTGCGCTTGGTGTGGTAGTAGATACCGATTTGGATGAAAAACAGGGCCATGATGATCACGGCGTAGAGGATGCCGCCGATGATGAAGCCGAGGCCAACCACTTCGCCCTGCGCCAGAACGACAATACCGGCGATGATACCGCCGATGGCAGTGATCGCACCGATCACCCAGATAAGGACGTCGAAAATCTTGATAATGGTGTCACGCATTGAATAAATCCCTCTTCACGTTCAATGTCTTGTGCCGAGAGATTGGGCACTTTTTTACCGTTGGGTCAAGTAAGGTTAACATTTCCGTGTGCTCCCGCCCGACTGTGACGGAAGTTTTCACGTAGCCCTCACGCGGACTGCACTTTAGTAGCTGTAAGCCGGATAGATCCGCTTGAGGTCTCCACTCCAATCGGTGTCGAAATGCTCGAGGAGTTCATCCGCCGGGGTCTGTCCGCTTTCGACGCTGTCCTGCAACGCATTGAGAAAATGCGTCTCGTCGGCGACCATCCCGCCAGAACCGGGCCGTGCGCGCGCCTTCAGGCCCGCTTGCGCTATGGCAACCGCTTCCTTGGCCAAATCGAGCATCTTCAGGCCGTTCACTTCGCCAGCAAGTCCTTGTTCGCCTGCCGAAACACGCAGCGCTTGACGGGTTTCAGCATCCCAGCCCTTCACAATGTCCCACGCGGCATCCAATGCGCCTTGGTCATACGTCAAACCCACCCAGAATGCAGGCAAAGCGCAAAGCCTACGCCACGGTCCGCCATCGGCGCCGCGCATCTCGATGAACCGCTTCAGGCGCGCCTCGGGAAAGAGCGTCGTCAAATGATCGGCCCAATCGCTCAATGTCGGCTTCTCGCCGGGCAAAGCGGGTAGTTCACCCTTCAGAAAATCCCGAAACGACTGACCGAGTGCGTTGATGTAAGTGCCGTCCCGATAGACGAAGTACATGGGCACATCGAGAGCGTACTCGGCGTAGGCCTCAAATCCGAAGCCGTCGTCGAAGACAAAGGGCAGCATCCCGGTGCGGTCATCATCCAGATTTCGCCAGACGTAGGATCGGAAGCTCTTCATTCCGTTCTTCTTGCCTTCAAAGAACGGCGAATTGGCGAAGAGGGCCGTGGCCACTGGCTGTAGTGCCAGCGCAACGCGCATCTTCTGAACCATGTCAGCCTCGGAGCCGAAATCGAGGTTCACCTGAACCGTGCAGGTTCTCCGCATCATAGTCGTACCCAGCGGCCCGACCTTCTGCATGTAGTCGTTCATCAGCTTGTAGCGGCCCTTGGGCATGAGGGGCATTTCATCATGCATCCACTCGGGCGCAGCACCCAAACCGATGAAACCCACTCCGATCTTGTCAGAGACCTCTTTGACCTCCCGAAGGTGCTCGTTCACCTCGTCACAGGTCTGGTGAATGGTCTCTAGCGGGGCACCGCTAAGCTCCAGTGCCCCGCCGGGCTCCAAGCTAACATTGGCACCATCCTTCTCAAGGCCAATAAGATGGCCCCCCTCTTCGACGGGCGCCCAGCCATAGGTATCCCTCAGTCCCTCGAGCACTGCCCGGATCGAGCGCTCGCCTTCGAATGCAAGAGGCTTGAGCGAGTCTTTGCAGTAGCCGAACTTCTCGTGCTCGGTGCCAATGCGCCATGCGTCCTTCGGCTTGCAGCCAGACGCCAAGTACTCTGCAAGTTGCTCGTGCCGCTCGATCGGCCCGCCGCCGGATTGGGGGATAGACATGTATGGCTCCGGGGTTTGTGGCCTTCTGAACCGTCAGACTTGGCGGCATGAGCGGTGAAGTCAATGCACCAGAAGTCTATCCTTCTGCCACACGATGAACAGCCGCGGTTCGGTGCTTCCGGAGGCCGCGATGACCTGCTCGTAACGAGCCCCAGAGAAGGCGGCAAGGGCATCTACCAACTTCTCTGAGCCAGTTGCGGAGGCGGGAATGCGAGCGGTGCCTTCCGGCGTCACCCACAACCAAAACAGATCATCCTCTGTCGGGCCATCACCGGTGGTCTCGATCTCAACGCGCACGACTTCCGGCAGCGAGACGATCACCCCGCCTTCGCCAGTCAGGTAGCGCAACGCGCCCTCATCAAGCTCGATCACACCGCGCCCGCCAGAACGTGGCCGAATACGGGCGCGTTGCAGGCCCGTGAAAAAGGCCAAACCACCCAAAGCCGTCAGTGCGACCGCCAACCACCAGACAAGCCCGGAAAAGTTGAGCCCAAAGAATACTCCGAGGACCGCAACACACGCACCAGCTATGCACTCTCTCCAACGGTAGAGTACGGCCTGCGCTTCTGGGCGAATAAGGCTCATTCGAGGACCCGCGCGGCTGTGGGTCGGGCAAGAATTGAGATCCGGTAGTGCCCAACTTGGTTGAAACCAATTGCTTCGTAAGCCCGAGCGGCAGCCGGATTGTTGGCAAAGAGCACTGCGGTGCGGGCGCCCTTGATTCGCTGCTCTGCTAACAGCGCCGCCGTAACCCTGCGGCCGAAGCCCTGATTGCGCATCGATCGCAGCACATGAACGGAGCCAAGCTGCACAAAGTCCGCCACGCGCGCATTGATGCCCGCCATCGCCACCGGGACGCCACCCTCGATAAGAATGCGCAGATCATCGCTTCGAGCCATTCGCTCTGCACGGCGCCGTGCGTCGACCATCGCCTGGTTCTTATTGGGCGCAAAACCTGTGTCGAGGAAGTGCTCGGCGTACCAAAGCCGGAGCATCTCTTCGTCGCCGGCCTGTGGAGGCCGCAACTTGGCCGAGGGGTCTTCGAGCCTATCTAGTTCGAGACGGTAAAGCGGTTCATCGTGGTTTAGCGTGTACTCCGCGTTCGCAAGGCCCAAGCCTTGCAGCGCCGTTTGGACCTGTCCGTCTTCGCCTGTCATTCCGGCAAGCTTGCGACCGCCAAGTGCGTTCGCCACTGCCTCCCAAAGACTCGGCTTAGGTTCAGGCACCTGTGCCATCAGGAAACCATCGTTGTTGCACCCCACAACCGCACGAACGTTGCCCGCCTCGGTTTCCGAAAGCCAAAACGTACTGGCGTGCGGGTGATCACTCGGAGAAAGTCCATGGGCAGCAAGGTTGCCGCGTAGAAACATCGAAGTGTCGGGATGCTTCGCCAGAAACGCATCCAGCCGAGCTTCGTCGCCGGGATGCGCCTGACGGATCATTGCCAATCTCCATGGGTTGATTGCCAAACAGTCAGCGCTGCAACTGCCGCAGTGTCGGCCCGCAGGATGCGCGGGCCAAGACTTACCGCGTGGGCTTGGGACAGCTCCGAGAGCCGCTGGCGTTCGGCGTCAGAAAAACCACCCTCGGGGCCGATCAATACCGCCCAAGGGCCTCGTGTTCCGGCAAGCTTTCGGTCTTCGCCCACCAACGCTTCGTTGCAAAACATCAGGCTTCGTTCCTGCGGCCACATGTCCAGCAAGTTTGCCAACTTCACCGGCTCAGCCACCTTAGGCACAAATGTCCCGCCACACTGCTCGGCTGCCTCCACCGCATGGGCTTGCAACCGGTCGATCTTCACCCGCTCCGCGTTGGTGAACTCGGTCAGCACCGGCACTATCCGGCGCGCGCCCATCTCAGTCGCCTTCTCGACGATAAAATCGGTGCGCGCCTTCTTGATCGGTGCAAACAGCAGCCACAAATCGGGCGGCGAGACCTGCGGGCCGGTCTGCGTGCGACACTCCAACACCGGGTTACGCTTGTTCGCCACGATCACCTCGGCCAGCCATTCGCCGGCCTCGCCGTTGAACAGCAGCACGCCGTCACCCGCCTCGAGTCGCATGACGGCGAACAGGTAGTGTGCCTGCTCCCGCGACAATCCAACGGTTTGCCCCGCGCCCAGCGGGTGATCTACATAGAGGCGAACTTTTGCTTTCATGGGGCCAGAGATATGTCTGCCGAACCCGAAACGCCAGATGCGGGACAGGTCGCGGATGCGGTGAGCGGCAACTGGGTCGACCGCTTGGCCCCGCCTGCCACACGCCCCTATCTGCGGCTGTCGCGTGCCGACCGCCCGATCGGAACATGGCTGCTGCTTCTGCCGTGCTGGTGGGGCGTGCTGCTCGCCGCCGCATCGACCGGCTGGCGCTGGTTCGACCTCTGGATCATCGCAGGCTGCGGCATCGGCGCGGTGCTGATGCGCGGCGCAGGCTGCACCTGGAACGACATTACCGACCGCCACATCGACGGCTCGGTGGCCCGCACCCGTTCGCGGCCGATCCCCTCGGGCGCGGTCTCGGTCAGGCAGGCGCTGGCCTGGATGGCGGCGCAGGCGCTGGTCGCCTTCGGCATCCTGCTCACCTTCCCGCCCACCGCGATCTGGCTCGGGATCGGCTCGCTGGGGCTGGTGTGCATCTATCCCTTCGCCAAGCGCTTCACATGGTGGCCGCAGATCTTTCTGGGCCTCGCCTTCAACTGGGGCGCCCTGCTGGCCTGGGCCGCGCATACCGACAGCCTCGCGCTTGCGCCGGTGTTCCTTTATCTCGCGGGCATCGCCTGGACGGTGTTCTACGACACCATCTATGCCCATCAGGACATCGAGGATGACGCGCTGATCGGGGTAAAATCCACCGCCCGGCTCTTCGGCGAGAACTCGCCCCAGATCCTGCGGCTCTTCCTCGCGCTCACCGTGACCCTGATGACCGTCGCGATGATCGCCGCGCTGATCGAGCCCGCCTCGCCGCTACAGCTTGCGGTGGCCGCCTGCGGGGCTTGGGCGATGGGCTGGCACCTTGCGTGGCAGCTCGGACAACTCAACACCGGAGACCCCGCCACTTGCCTGCGTCTATTCAGATCCAACCGCGACGCTGGGCTGATCCCCGTGCTGTTTCTCGCCGCCGTCATCCTTCTGTGATCGCGGCATGATTGCGCCCGGCTCCCCGGCACTCTAAAGCAAAGGCCTACCCGCAGCTGCGCCGGAGCACCAATGCGTCTCAGCCCCAAAGCCGTCACCCTTGCCGCGCTCGTTATTGCCGCTGTTCTTTGCTACGTCAGCGCCACGGCTGCAGCTGGGTTGATTGAACGGGGTTCACACTCTGCGGTGCGGACAGCGCTTATCGAGGGCGGCCATGACTGGGCGACTGTCGAGACAGATGGTCTCCAAGTGCTCCTATCCGGCACTGCGCCCTCCGAGGCAGCTCGCTTTCGGGCTCTTTCCGCGACCGGTGCTGTTGTTGATGCCTCCCGGGTAATCGACCAGATCGAGGTAGAGCCCGCCAAGCCAATCACGGCGCCCAAGTTCTCCATCGAGATCCTGCGAAACGATGATGGCATCTCGATGATCGGTTTGATCCCGGCGGAAATTGACCGGGATGATTTCGCCGGCCGGATCACCAAGGCGGTCGGGCAGGGGGTCGGGATCACCGATCTGCTGGAAACCGCCGACTACCCCGTGCCAGACGGCTGGGATCGTGCTGTTGAGTTCGGGCTCTACGCGCTCAATGCGCTGCCGCGCTCGAAGGTCTCTATCGCGGCAGATCGTGTGGCAGTCACCGCAATCTCCTCGTCAGGCGCTGAAAAGCGCAAACTTGAGACGATGCTGGCCAGGCAAGCACCTGACGGTGTGCAACTTGTAGTCGATATCACAGCCCCGCGCCCGGTCATTACCCCCTTCACGCTCCGCTTTCTGATCGATGAAAACGGAACAGCCCGGTTTGACGCCTGTTCAGCCGATACTGAGCAAAGTCGTCGCCGGATACTCTCCGCTGCTCGTGCTGCGGGGCTCGAAGGTCAGGCCGATTGTGTGCTTGGACTTGGCGTACCTACGCCGGACTGGGCTGGCGCCGCCGAACAGGCAATCGCAGCGGTGGGCGCACTGGGTGGCGGTGCGGTTACCTTCTCCGATGCCGATATTTCCCTCGTGGCGCTCGCGGGCACCTCGCAGAGTGATTTTGACCGCGTTGTGGGTGAGCTTGAGAGCAACCTGCCGGAGGTCTTTTCTCTCGCTTCCAAACTCCCTGAGCAGGTAAAGGTCGACGGCACGGGCGAGGCAGATCAGGGTCCGCCCGAGTTTGTCGCCACTCGTTCTCCCGAGGGCCGTGTGGCGCTCCGTGGCCGGGTGACCAACGAACAGGTGCGCGAAGCGGTAAAGAGCTTTGCACAGGCCAGTTTCGGATCAGAGGCCGTTTATCTGGCCACTCGGCTCGATCCTGACCTGCCCGACGGTTGGCCAATCCGTGTTTTGGCGGGCCTTACGGCGCTCGGCCAGTTGAACAACGGTACGGTGGTGGTGCAGCCCGCATACATCGAGGTCCGTGGCCAGACAGGCAATCCAGACGCAAAGGCTGAGATCGCCCGCCATCTGGCGGAGAAACTGGGCGAGGGTGCGCATTATGAGATTGCCGTCACGTATCAGGCGCAACTCGACCCTCTCGCCGATTTGCCCACTCCCGAGCAATGTGTCGCGAAGGTCGTCGCGGTCAACGAAGCCACAAAGATCACCTTCGAACCTGGCTCCACCGAGATCACAGGCCCCGCTATCGGTGTGATGGACAAGATCGCCGAAGTGCTTAAAGGCAAGTGCTCGGAGGTCGACTTTGCAATGGAGATCGGCGGCCATACCGACAGCCAAGGCCGCGAGCAAATGAACCAGAAACTCTCGCAACAGCGCGCAGATGCGGTGCTCAACGCCCTGATGAACCGCCGTGTTCTGACCTCCAACATCACCGCCACGGGCTATGGTGAAGAGTTACCGATCGCCGACAACGAAACCGAGGAGGGCCGCGAAGCCAACCGCCGGATTGATTTCACTCTGGTTTCCGCAGATGCCGTAAGAGAAGCCGAAGAGGCTGGCGCTGCTGCCAGTGATGAGGCAGAAGGTGAAAACCCGTCAAATGACGGGGTTGAAGAAGAAGGTGAGGCGGAGACCGCGGGTGAGTAGATCAGAATTCATCATCGTCACGGCGATCATCCTCTTTGTCGCTTTCATT
This sequence comes from Vannielia litorea, assembly GCF_019801175.1. Lineage (NCBI taxonomy): Bacteria > Pseudomonadati > Pseudomonadota > Alphaproteobacteria > Rhodobacterales > Paracoccaceae > Vannielia > Vannielia litorea. The sequence goes on along the minus strand of NZ_JAHVJR010000002.1, from coordinate 221,280 downwards.
TTGGGGTGGTTCGCTAACTGGCTCATCCACCGCCTCAGCCGGGTGACGCAATCGGAAATGGGCGAACTCGACAAGATGGCCCAATCGCTTCACGAAGCTGAAGAGACCCGTGATCAAGCAATTGCCTACTTGCAACAGCGCGAGGCTGAGTTGACCAACCAGCTTTCGCAAACCGAGGCCGAGCTAACTGCTGCGATGGACGGGCTTCGCGATGCACGGCGGGAAGCAGAAGAACTCCGGAGCTACATTGAGCGTCATCAGCAAGCCGGATGACGGGATCGCTGCCTTCACTCGACGCCCCCTCTCCAACTCGCGCGGCGCACTCGGTGGAGTGGCACCTTGGCTGATCCAGGCAGTTACTGAAACCCAAGCGGCCCGTTGGGACGGTCCCGGCTATGGCAACTCCCCAGGCGCCGCGCGTGTGTCAAAAAGGGCTGGCTTGCCACCTTCCGCAGGAACTATTTGGCCAGCCGCTTCAGCCCTAGGAAGCTGCTGTTTCAGATGCAACGCACAGCCATAGCGAAACCATTCGAACGCACTGGTCCGATCCCGGCTACGATCATGGCGAATGGTTTTTCGGCACCGATGCCTACTCCCGGTGGCTCGGCTATTCCGCCGCTTCTTAGATCATCTCGCAAGACTCGAAGATCACACAGCGGCCAATGCCGCGGCTTTGGAACGCTATCCACCGGAGCGATTTCGGGGTGAGCTTCAGCTCTGCAAGCCCGTAACTTCACCAGCGCTTCAGCGCATCCTCGTCTGCTTCCACAGCTGCTACCCAGCCAGCGCCATCGCGTGCCACTTCTTTCTTCCAAAAAGGCGCTCGGCTCTTCAGGTAGTCCATCAGGAACTCCGCAGCTTCAAAAGCGGCGAGACGGTGCGCGGAGGCGGTGGCAACCATCATGATCTGCGCGCCCGGCTCTAACCGCCCGTAGCGATGTATCACAAGTGCGCCGGTGAGCGGCCACCGGCTCTTCGCGTGTTCCACAATCCCTGAAATCGCCTTTTCGGTCATGCCCGGATAATGCTCGATCTCCATCGCATTCAGACCGCCGGCGACATCACGGACCACACCCGTAAAGCTCACGACAGCTCCGGCACCGTCTTGTGCTTCAGAGAAACTGTTCAGCTCTGCTCCGGCGTCAAAGCTCTCCGTCTGGACCCGAACCTCGGCCATCACCCGCCCGTCATCGGCGGGAAGAAGGCCACCTCGCGTACGCCCTCAAGAGAAGCATCAAAGTCAGCTAATTCCTGATCCAGTGCCACGCGCAGGGCTGAGACATCCTCGAACGCTGCGGCATAGCGTGGCTCGCGGACGCGGAGCTCGTCAACCAACTCTGCTACTGTCTCGGCCCCGGTTTCGACGATCTCGCGCGGCAACCCGATCCGCTCACGGACCCATGCAAAGTAGAGCACATCCACCGTCATTTCGGCCCCTTCAGGAAGGGCAGCGCCTTACGGAAATAGTCCCATCCTGTCACCAACGTAAGCGCGCCAGCGAGCCAGAGGACCCATATTCCCGTGACCGTTGCCCATCCGGCCGGGCCGTCCCGGAAGCGCGCCAAGCCTCCCGGCCCGTCACCGCGATGGGTCAACCAGTCCAGACCCGTGCCCAGAAATAGAATAGCGATCGCCACCATCTGCGTCGTGGTCTTCCACTTTGCGAGCTGCGTCACCTTCAAGGTACCTGCCGTGTCGCCAAGGTACTCGCGCAAACCCGACACAAAGACCTCGCGAAACATGATCAGTGTTGCCGGCAGAAGGATCCAGGGGTTCATGCCCGAGAAGCCCGTGATGACCAGCAGCGCGATCACCACCATCGCCTTGTCGGCAATTGGGTCGAGCATAGCGCCGATCTTGGTTTCCTGCTTCCATTTGCGAGCAAGCCATCCGTCGAAGAAGTCCGTCACTGCGGCGGCCATGAAGAGCACGAGAGCAAACCAATCTGCCCATGGGCGATGGAAGTACAAGAACATCACCGCAACGCCGGGGGCGGCAAGCAGGCGCAAGACCGTCAGGATATTGGGTATCGTCCAGACCATGCTTCGGGTTTACCTCAGCCTTGGGAAGGGTGGAAGTGCGACGATTTCACGGTGTACTAACGTCTGCGGTCTGTCGTTCCGTGCTAACATGCACTGGCACGACAGGAGCGCAGACATGTCTGGAATACTTGCCGATGCGCATGGTCGCTATATAGGCACTGGCCGCTGGGCTGATGGAAAGGGTGACAGCCATGCTTACAACGTGGAACTCGAGCTCGCGCCCGAGGGTGACTACGGGATTTGGCTTCGGTTCCGGCACGTCTTTGTAGAAGAGAAAACGCCGGATGTGGTGATGGAAATTCCGATGCAGGCGACTGCTCCCGGCATCGTCACGTTTGAGATTTCCGGCATGCCCCAAGGCCTAGGTTACTTTACTCAGACGGCACTGCATTTCTCTCTGCCCGTGCCTAATGCCACCGTCGAGGTAACGCACATTTTCGAGAATGGAGGGTGCCATGTGCTTGGTTCCAGCCAAAAAAACTCTCTTGGCCGCTATGTGATGTGGGAGGAGCGGCTGGCGCACTCATGAAGGTTCATCACCCCTTCTCGTGGAAAAAGTCGTAGATTTTCTGCGCCAAACCTTCGCTCACTCCATCGACGGCCTTTAGGTCCGCCAACGCGGCTCTGCTCACGGCCTTGGCTGAGCCAAAGTGCGCCAGCAGCGCCCGTTTCCGGGTGGCGCCAACGCCAGAAATTTCGTCTAGCGGAGTAGCTGTCATCGATTTGGAGCGCTTGGCGCGGTGTGTTCCAATGGCAAAGCGATGTGCCTCGTCGCGCATTCTCTGGATAAAGTAGAGCACGGGGTCATTGTGCCTTAGAGCCATCGGCCGTTCACCCGATCTGTGAAACTCCTCCTTGCCCGCATCCCGGTCGATGCCCTTTGCAACGCCGATGAATGGCACATCTTCCACTCCAAGCTCGGCCATGATCTCGGCAACCGCACTCACTTGCCCGGCACCCCCATCAATCAGCAAGAGGTCAGGCCAGGCTTCGGACTGGCGGTCAGGGTCTTCCCTCAGCAGCCGTTTGAACCGGCGTGAGAGCACCTCCTTCATCATGCCAAAGTCGTCGCCAAGCACCAGCTCCTCACCCTTGATGTTGAATTTCCGATACTGGCTTTTCACCCAACCGTCTGGGCCCATCACCACCATCCCGCCGACGGCATTTGTGCCTTGGATGTGGGAGTTGTCGTAGATCTCGATGCGCTGGGGAGCTGCAGCAAGGTCAAAGGCTTCAGCCAGGCCCTTCAGCAGCTTCGACTGTGCTGCGCTCTCGCTCATCTTCCGTGCCAGACCTTCTCGCGCATTCCTGAGCGCGCCTGCCACGAGTTCAGCCTTTTCGCCGCGCTTGGGTACGTTCACTTCTACTTTGCGTCCGGCAGCCTCAGTCAGCAGTTCCTCCATAACCTCGCGATCTTCGATTTCGTCCGACAACAAAACCAGCTTTGGGGGCTCTTTGGTTGAGTAGAACTGACCAACGAAAGCTTGCAAAACCTCTGCCGGGCTCTCCGCACCACCAAGCCTCGGATAGTAATCCCGGTTGCCCCAGTTCTGCCCGGCACGGATGAAGAACACTTGGACGCAGGCTTGGCCACCTTCCATGTGCAGCGCCAACACGTCTGCCTCCGGAGTGGACCGCGGGTTGATGCCCTGGGTTGTCTGCACAGCTGTCATTGCCCTTATCCGATCGCGCAACGCAGCGGCCCGCTCGAATTCCATTGCTTCCGAGGCTTCCTGCATCTGCTCTGCCAGTTGTTCCTGCACACGGGTCGACTTGCCCTGCAAGAAACGCTCTGCATCGGCGACCAAGGCACAGTAGTCGGGCTCGCTGATGTGCCCGACGCAAGGGGCTGAGCACCGCTTGATCTGGTAGAGTAGGCAGGGTCGTGTCCGGGTTTCAAACGTGGCGTCGGTGCAGTTCCGAAGCAGAAACACCTTCTGCAGTTGGTTCAAGGTCCGGTTCACCGCTCCGGCGCTTGCGAAGGGGCCGTAGTAAGCGCCCTTTTCCTTCTTGGCACCCCGGTGCTTCTTGATCTGCGGAAAACTGTGATCCTTTGCCACGAGGATATTTGGGAAGCTCTTGTCGTCCCGCAGCAGCACATTGAACTTGGGTTTGAGCTGCTTGATGAGGTTCTGCTCAAGCAGCAGCGCCTCCGTTTCGGTCGATGTGGTCAGGAACATCATCGACGCGGTTTCGGAGATCATTCGCTCAATGCGAGGGCTGTGGCCGGTCGGCCGGGCGTAGGAACTGACCCGTGCTCTTAGGTTCCGGGCCTTGCCGACGTAGAGTACCCGGCTCTCCGCATCGAGCATCCGATAGACACCAGGAGACCCATCGAGGTGCCGCAACTGGTCGCGTATGACCTCATGGCCGGTCTTCATGCCACCTACTTGATCTAGTTCGTGATTCCCGCTCATGGCTGCAATGGTAGTCGGATAGGGGCAAGAGGAAAGCTCTCCACGTTTTCTGTGGATAACTCTTTGGAGAAACCCTCATGGAATGGAAAATCTCTTTGAATCACGGCGGATTCTGGAGTTTGCCTAAATTTTATGCGTGACGTTAAGGTGTTATAATTACGCGCTATTTTTTCTTCAGTTTTGTAAATAAATGATTTCATTGAGGAATTTCTAACGGTTTTGTAACGTTCGCGGCTACGCGGGATAACTCTGTATCCCACGGTATTCATGCCTTGATTGTCAGGAGACAACTGGACGCAACGGCAACTTTCGGCGACTCGTGGTCAGCTCACCACGACCACAAGATATGCCACGTAGAGAAGACTGAATATCACCCCGACAGCACGGCCCATGTTTTGGCGGAGGAATACAAAGGGGATCAGGGCCAATGACGCCGCCAGCATGACCCACAGATCAAACTGTAGGATCTCCGGGTCGACCGGGATCGGGCCAACGAAGCTCGCGATACCGATAATTGCGAGGAGGTTGAACATGTTGGAGCCGATGACATTGCCAAGCGCCACATCAGCCTGGTTGCGTAGTGCCGCCATGACTGTGGTCGCAAGCTCGGGCAAAGATGTTCCAATAGCCACCAGCGTAAGGCCGATCACCGTGTCGGAAACCCCCAACACGGTCGCAATCCGAACTGAACTGTCCACGAGCAGATCTGCTCCGAGGGGCAAACCGACGAGCCCAAGGACGGTGAACACACCAATCTTCCACCAAGGCATCGTCGGGTCGGCGCCTTCCAACTCCTCTTCCTGGTCCGCGCCATAGTCCTGAGTGGCTGTAGCCCTACGGTGACTGCGCGCGGTGTGGATTGCATCCCACAGAACTCCCACGAGGGCAGCGCCAAGAACGAGACCGTGCCACCAGCGGATCGGACCTAGGAAGCAGAGAGCAATGAAGAGCAGAGACCCCGCCACCATGAACATGAAGCTACGGCGGGTGTCGTGATCCTTAGTCGCCAAGACCCGCATCAAGGCGGGCACCCCGAGTACGAGCAAAATGTTGGCTATGTTCGATCCGACGACATTGCCGAGCGCTAGCCCTCCTGCGTTGTCGCGCACAGCTTTGACTGAAATCAGAAGCTCTGGCGCCGAGGTGCCGAATGCCACGATCGTGAGAGAGACGATGAGTGCCGGGATGCCCAGTCGAAGTGCGATGTTGACGGCACCTCGCACCAATGCGTCGCCCGCCAACAGCAGGATCACGAGGCCAAGCCCCGCGATCATGAGATCATAGGTCATGCTTCAGCGCTTCCCGCAGGCACAGTCGCCCGTCCCGATCCGGTAACTCCCACAATCCGGGCACTTCTTTGCCGACTCCATCCGCTTCGGCGCTGGCTTCTTGCCGGAAACCTTCTTCTTACCGAAGATCGCCAGCAGGCCCATCGCGGCCAGAAAGAGAATGACAGCCTTGAGCAACATTTAAAGCCCGAACCTCGCCCACATCGCGCGGTCTTCCACTGCGCCGACTACACCGTTCATGGTCTCCGCGCCCAACCGCCGCAAGAGGCCCCTCTTTGGGCCGTATACGGCAAACCGGGTCTTCTCTCCGAAGCGCTCTTTCATGGTTGGAATGAGATGTCCGACTGCATCGGCGAGACCGAGGTCAACGGCTTGGCGCCCAACCCAGATATCGCCTGTGAACAAGTCGACACCTTCTCGGAGCTTGCTCCCGCGCCGTGCTTTCACCTGATCGATGAAGTTGTCGTGGATAACTTTCTGAAGTGCCTCGAGACGCTGGACATCCTCAGGTTTCTCCGGCCGAAACGGATCCATGAAGCTCTTGCTTTGCCCGGCGGAGTGGACCCGTCGCTCGATACCGTGCTTGCCTATGAATTCGTGCAGCCCAAAGCTGGCAGAGATCACACCGATTGAGCCAGTGATCGAGTTCGCGTCAACAATGATCTCGTCACCTGCAGTCGCCAGCCAGTAACCGCCAGACGCCGCAACGTCTTCTACGAAGGCAAAAACCGGTACTTTCTTCTCATCAGCAAGCCGGCGAATACGCGCTGCGATCAACGCACTTTGAGTCGGAGAGCCGCCGGGCGAATTGATCTGCAGAGCGATCGCTGCAGGCTTCCCGCGTCCGAAAGCGCGCTCGATGGCTGATGCCATACCGGCATCGCTCATGCCCCGCGCGCCGACGCCAATGGCGCCCTGCAAGCGCACTACGGCAATCAACGGAGGTTTTTCTACAAAGGGTATGAATCGGCGCATGACCACCCATGTATGTACGCCCGTGCATACTGGCAACCCACGCCGCTGCGATGTTGCAATGCACGTTTCGGCCGTTAACTCCCTAGCGTGTGTCCTCTCGGGCATAGAGCTTCCACGTGAGCATTAACGCACGGTCAGCGCGCGACCGGATTTCGGCCTTGGTGGGCTGCGGAGCAGCGTGGATCGCGCGACGGATCTGGGAGTCTCCGAGCAGTAGTGAGATGTAAGTGTCGTAAATCGCGTCTGCATCGCCACCCTTCAATGCGCGCTCGTCCAGAGCCTTCTGGCAGAGCGCCGCGATCATGGGCTTAACTTGGTGCCGACCGGCGTCCGCGAGCGCGGAACCTAGGCTGCCTGTAGGGTCGGCCGCGGCCGCCCGGGCCAAAGCAACGGCGCGGGAGGAGGTCAGCAGTTCCAGCAGCACCGGGCCCAGGCCGTCAAGCGCCTCGAGCGGCGAGGCATCTTCGGCCAGCGCCGCCTCCAGTCGCGCCACCAGCGCCTCGCCGTTGCGCTCGGCCATCGCCCGGAACAGGCCAAGCTTGTCGCCGTACCAGTTGTAGAGCGTCTCGTTGCTGGCCTTCGCCGCCTTGGCCACGGCCAGCATCGACATACCTGCAGCGCCCTTCTGCTCGAGCAGCATATAGGCCGCGTCGATGATCTCGGCTTCCCGCTTGGCCCGGGTCTCGTCGCGCATGATGCAATCCCGTGTTGACACATTTCCGTATATCAGATTACGGATACGGCACAAGCGTAACTAAATGTACGGATCGCAGCATGACCCTCGCCTTTCGCTTCTCTGCCCTCGTGGCGCTTCTGCTCAACGGCGCCTTGTTCGGGTTCTTCTATGCCTGGGTTTGCTCGACCATGTGGGGGCTCGATGCGGCCGCGCCGGAGGTGGCGATCCGCGCGATGCAGGCGATGAATGCCTCTGTCCGCAACGCGGTGTTCGCCCCGGCCTTCTTTGCCACAGGCCCGCTGTTGCTCGTCACCGCGGTGCTGGCATGGAAGAGCGGTCAGAGTGGTAAGGTCTCGGGGCTCTTGGTGCTGGCCGGCGGCGTGGTGCTGCTGGGCGGCACGGTGCTGACCATGGTGGTCAACGTACCGATGAACGAGGCTCTGGCCCTCGTGACCGAAGCGCAGATCGAGGCGGGTCCCGCGGCGATCTGGGCCGACTATTCCGCCCCTTGGCAGGTGTGGAACCAGACCCGCACCGCGCTCACCGGCCTCGGGCTCGTGCTCGCCGGCGCGGCTCTGCTGGCGGCGCGGCCGACCGGAGCCTAGGCCCCGGTGATCTCGGCCATCGCGGCAAGAAAGGACGCAACCTCGCCCTCGGTGTTGTAGTGGCACAACGAGACCCGCAGGCAGCCGTCGTAGCCCAGCGGGGTGAGCACATTGCCTGAGTAGTGGTCGGCCTTGCGGGCGTGGGTGCGGATGCCGCGCACCCGCAGCTCCGAGACCAGCGCCTCGGCCGTCATGCCCTTGACGACGAGCGACACGAGCCCCTCGCGCGCCGGGTTGTCGGCGCCGCCGAGCACGGTGACGCCGGGCAGTTCGGTCAGGCCCTTCTGGTTGTCAGTGCCGCGCAGCATGGCCTCGGTCAGGTCCCATTCGTGGGCGTGGATCGCCTTGGCCGCCGCCTCGATCTTGGCGCGCTGGTCGCCGGTTGCCCCCACCGCCTCACCGAGCCACGTAAAATAGTCGATCACGTCGGAGAAAGCGGCATAGGCCCCGGTGTCGCGCGTGCCCATCTCCCATGAGCCGCCGCCCTGGAGCGTGTCATGCGGGCAGGCCGCGAGCCTGTCGGAGAGCCAGGCCAGGCCGAAGCCGTGACGCGCGAACATCTTGTAGGGCGAGACGACATAGCCATCCACACCCGCCGCTGCCACGTCGACATGGCCGTGGGCGGCGTGCTGGATGCCGTCGACGATGATCGTGCACCCGGGCGAGACGGCGCGGATCGCCGCTGCGATGGCCGCCACGTCCATCCCCATGCCGGTCACCGGGGAGGCATGCACGATGGTGGCTACCCGCACATCGGGCGACATGGCCGCGGCATAGGCATCGGGGCCGACGGTGCCGCTGGCGTCGTCGTGGGCGACGACGATGTGCTCCAGTCCGGCAGCTTCGGCGCCCAAGGCTGCCGCCGAGCGGCTCGCGGGGTGCTCCATCGTCGAGCTGATGACCTTGCCGCCCTTGCCCTTCCAGGCGTTGCAGGCGGCGCGCGCCAGGCGGAAGAGAAGCTCGGTACCGCTCTCGCCCACGATCACTTGCCCGCCGCTGGAATTGAGAAAGCAGGCTGCATCCGCCTTGACCTTGGCGATGATCGTAACCAGATGCGCAGACATCGGGTTGTCGCGCCCCTGGTTGTCGGGGATCGCGGCAAAGGTAGCGGAGGTCGCGACAACGCTCTTCAGCGTGAGCGCGCCGCCCGCGTTCTCGAAGAAAATCCTCTCGCCGGTGAACGGATCACTCTCGACATGGGCAAACCGCGCCCGAACCTCATCGATCAAACCTGCGTTGTTACCCAGCATCGGTGCCTCCTTGGTTACCACCGCTCTATGCCTTGAGACCGGCTACAACAAGGCGGTGAAGGCTGGATTCAGCACGACGACAAGAACAAACGTTCAAGGCTCGGACGTTTAGGCCGGGACTCGCCTCACGTCTGAGAACGTGAAAATGTTCATCGCTCGCGCGGAACAAGCCGCCACATAGACTTCCAGTCGACTGACTGCTGCCAAAAACTTCGACTAGAGGGATACCCTTCGGCAGTTAAACTAAAGAAACGCCGACACCACACCCACGCGCTCTGCGTTATCTCTCGCCAACGTGCCATCCTCGTTAACCAGTGAATTCTCGAACCCGACACGCATCTTTCCACCTGCAGCAACAGCCGCCCGCAGGCACGCGGTTTCACCCTGCCCAAAAGCACAGACGGCCCAGTCAGCCTTGCGTCCACCCAGCCAGTCACAAAAGGGCTCTAGCATTGCCGGCTTCGAAACCTGACCCGCAACATAACGCCCCAACACGAATATCAGCTGAGACTCTGGCTGCAAACCTCCCGGCAAGACCCGCTCAAGATGCCGGGCATCTTCATCATCATAGAGAATGTGTTGCACCGCTATCCCGCGAGCCTCGGCCTCAGCATAGAGCCGCGCAGCCAGACCATCCCCGTCGCGGCAAATCTCACGCACTGAGACGGAGACCATATCTGCGCCCGAGTGCAGCGCCACGTGGGCCTGATGCGCAGGGCCATAGCGTCCGCCAGCTTCCGTCGTAACCTGAACTGCCAAATCCGGCAGAGACTGAGCCAGTTCCGCAAGCGCCTCTCGGTAAGCACCAGAGTCCAGCAGGTGGCCACCCTCATCGTCGCGCAAATGCAAATGCAATCCGTCTGCTCCGGCGGCCTTACAATCACGCGCGCACTGCACCACCTCCCATAAGGTTAGGGGCACCTTCGGGTGATCGTCGTGCGTTTTGCTCGCCCCATTGGGGGCGACCATCAAGTGTGGTAGCGGCATGGCTAAATCCCCTCCGCGCTAAACTCCCGCGCTTGAGCCGAAGCGTCAACCGCCCAACGGCACGCGCCGGATCAGCCTGAACCGGCCGTCATCGCCTTCGCCGACGAGGCAAAGAGACCTGATCTGGAATGGCGAAAGGCCCAGCTGACTCAGCGCGGACCCCAACGCAACCTCTGCACGGCACGCGGTCAACGCATCAAGAGCGCCTGTCAGCGTCAGATGAAAGCGGAACTCATCCAAAACGTAAGGATAGCCCCAACGGAGCAACAGCGAGTCCTGCCGCGCCGTCAGCCCGCCCTGACGTCTTCGATCCAGCTCAGCGGCGCCGGGAGGAGCCCGAAAGCCATCCAGTTCCGTCACAACCCTCGCTGCGAGATCCGAAAGAGGTCTTGTATCTCCCACCGGTACGAGCGCCAGAAACCGACCCAATGCGGCGAGGCGTAAGCCGTCCAGCGACACTGGCGCGGTGGTGGCGCACACTTCACACAGCGCGGCCTCCAAGCCTTCCCTGTCCTTGCTCTCCACTAGCCGGAAGGGTGGTTTGACAGTTCCATGAAACCCGTACCTGCGCGGCGCTTGAGTGAGCGCAGCTATGTCCAGACCGGGAACCACCGTCTGCACAACGTCCCGACCCGTCTCGGCATCCCAGCCAAGCCAATCAGCCCCGAAGTCCGCAAGCGGGCCCTTAGGTGGAGTATAGTAAATCGCATATCGGCTGAATTTATTCATCGGGCCATCTCTCTGTCAGGCAAGCAACATCTCGATGACAGACCGGCGCAAACTGTGGCGAGATTTAGTGAAAGGGAAGGCGTATTGGCCACAGAAGGCAACCAAATGTTAACAGCGAACTCCGTAAGGTCACTGCGATCAGCTTGCCTTTAGGATGAATGATAACGCCATGTCTACTCAGCCTGTGCCCTTCCCTGCGCCCCCCACCGCGACCTCTACCGCTATGCCAACCCGCCTCCGAGCCTTGGTCATCGACGATGATGATATAGACCACCTCCGCCTCCAGCGCATTTGCGAGCGCGCCGGGCTCGATCTGGACATCACCGAGGCCTACACGATTGCAGAAATGCGTAAAAAGCTCGACACGCCGTTCGATGTCGCTTTCATCGACTACAACCTTGGTATGGAAACCGGGCTTGATGCACTCAAGGTGATACTCGGGCATGAAGAGCAGGCACAGATCATTCCGATCATGCTCACCTCCGTCACCCGCCGTGCGATCGCGGTTGAGGCAATGCGCCGAGGATGCGCCGACTATCTCGTGAAGGAAGAACTCTCGGTCGACAACTTGCGCAAGTCCATGGTGTCTGCCTTCGAGCGACGTATGTTCTACGCGTCCATCTCCGATGCTCGAGCCTTTCAGGACAAAATGAAGCGGACGATCCGTCAGTTCCTCACATCTTGCGGTCCGGAGATGCGCGAGATTCTCAGCAATACGCTGTCGAATATCCGCAAGATCCGAAAGGATGAGAGCAAGGCCACCGTCAACGAGCACGTCACCATGCTCGAGCGAGGCTGCAAGGATCTCGTCATTTTTTTGGATGACCTGATGAGCATCGTCGAGCAGAGCAAGCTCGAGACCGCCCGCAACATCAAGCTTGTAACAAACAACGGCTGACCTCATCCGAGCACACGCCATGAGCCCCAATACAACTGTCGACCCAGGTTCCGCTCGCGCGCTTACCCACCGGATTACCTTGATCGCGGTTGGCGTTGTTCTGGTGGTGAGCCTGCTCTACGGCTCCTACCATGTACTCGCGGCGCGATCTGCCGCTCTGCGCGCTACTGAAACGGAGCTACAACAGCGCGCCAGTTTCTATGCGGGGCAAATTTCTTCCGGCTTCAGAGAGATACAGGATCAGGGTGCTACTCTGGCCCGCCATCCGCCCGTTGCTGGAATTGTTCGCGCAATGGCCGACCCGCGTGGGATGGATCCTGCCGATGGCTCCTCGCTTTCGCAGTGGAAGGATCGGCTAGCCGTCATCATGACCAACAAGATAGAGGTCCACCCGCACTTCACCCAGATTCGCCTGATACTCGCTGAGGGCGACTGGCGCGAAGTAGTGCGGGTTGACCGACGCGAGGGCCAATTGCTGCGCGTTCCAGAGGCCGATCTGCAAACCAAAGGCACCGAACCCTATCTCGACCGCATACAGGCCATCCCCGAAACGGAGCCATACTTTTCGCGCATCACATACAACCGCGAACACGGCAGGCGCGATGGCGGGCCGGTCACAATTCGGTATGTTCAGCCAGTTCGTGACGCAGCCGGCGCAACGGTCGGGGCACTTGTGTTCAACGCGGACTATGCAGAACTTCTCAAAGCAGTTCGGCCCGGTGTGCTTAAGAACCAGTCTGTGGCAGTAGTGAACAGCGAAGGAGATTATCTCCTTTTCCAGCATGGCGAGAGTTCAGCGCGCTTCTACCACCACACCGACTCCGGCTTTCGGCCTCTACCACAAGCAGAAGCGTTGGGCAGCCGGCTCGGCAAGAACTCCTTTGCTGACCTTGATGACGAGTTGGTCTACCTATCGACGGTTCCAATGGATCCGAGCCAGCAAGTTCCTGCGCAGTTTGGCGTTCTGACCTTCGGCGCTCGAGAAATGTTGGAGAGTAACGTCACAAGCGTACTCTTGCGCCACTTGATGATCACCCTCGTCCTCGTCGGTTTTGCGGCTGGGGTCACGCACGTACTCGCATCGGAAGTCGGAAGCAAATTTGAGGCGCTCCATCGCGCCGTCGATCAGAGTCACAAGCGATTGGGTTGGACGCTGCGAAACATGGCGGACGGATTGGTAACGATCTCAAGCGATGGCATCGTCGAAGAGTTAAATCCGGCGGGCGAAGAGATGTTTGGGTATTCCGCATCCGAAGCGGCAGGTCAGCCCCTAACCCGGCTCATGTTCAGCGAAGACGCCATCGGGCACCAATCCCACGTTTCCAAAAGCCGGATCGGCCCACACCGCACGGCCATGGCCCTCAACCGAGTGATTTACGGGCGCCACAAATCTGGCACCAGGGTTCCAATTGAGATCTCGGTCAGCCGTGCCGAACTGGATGGCGAAATTAAGTTCATCGGCATGGTCCGTGACATCAGCGAACGCCACGAGGCGCAGGCACGTATGTCAGACCTTGTCGCACAACTCCGACGCTCTAATGAAGAACTTGACCAGTTCGCCTATGTCGCGAGTCATGATTTAAAAGCTCCTCTACGGGTCATCCAGAATGCCTCACAGTGGCTGGCTGCAGACCTTGAGCCACATCTGACTGACGACACGCGCGAAAGCCTGGATCTGCTGAAAAGCCGAGCAACGCGAATGGAGCATCTACTCAATGATCTGCTCGAGCACTCCCGTATTGGTCGTACAGATCAGGCGGAAGAAGAGGTCGCCGGAGCTGACTTCATCCAAAACCTCTTAGGCCTCCTGAACGTACCGAAAGGCATGAAACTTGAGACCGAGGGTTTCAACACCCGACGGCTTCCGCAAATGCCTCTTCAGGTTGTCATCCTGAACCTCGTTTCAAATGCGTTCAAACACCATGATCGAGAGCAAGGCACTGTGCGGCTCAGCCTAAGCCAAGCGTCAGATGCGTGGCTCTTCACTGTCGAGGATGACGGGCCTGGTATCCCGCCAGAGTTTCATGAGCGGGTGTTTCAGATCTTCCAGACTTTGCGCCCGCGTGATGAGCTGGAAGGGTCTGGAATGGGCTTGGCGATCGTCCGTAAGCATGTCGACCTCGCCGGAGGCGAGCTTTCTCTGCAGTCAAATGGAACCCGAGGCACCACCTTTCGCCTCAAATGGCCCAGAACCTCCGCTGGTTCTCAACCCAAAGGTCTCGCTGCATGAATGCTCCCCTCCACCCCGATGCACTTCGAACCATGCTCAACATCATTTTGGTGGAAGATGATGACGGCGATGCGAAGTCCGTAAAGCGAGCCCTTAGCCGCTCTCGTATTGCCAACCCGGTGCATCGATTGCGTGATGGGCTGGAGGCGCTCTCTTTTTTGCGCGGCGAGGCTGAAGAGCTACCGCCAGAGCACTATGTGATCTTGCTCGACGTCAACATGCCCCGAATGAACGGTCATGAGTTCATGGCCGAGCTACGCTCGGACCCTCGCCTCCAGCGAGCGGTTGTGTTTATGTTGTCGACCTCGGAGGACGAAACGGACATTGCCCGCGCATACGACAACAATGTCGCTGGCTACGTACTCAAGGGCAACGCAGGCATGGATTTCCTACGGCTCATCGAAGGAGTTGAGCACTATTGGAGTATCGTCGTCTTGCCGGACATGTCTCATTCTAGCCCAAAGAGCGGTGGCTGACGGTGTCACTTAAAGTGCTCATCGTCGATGATGACGCAGGCGATCGCAAACTGCTTCGACGCCTCATTACCCAGCACAGAAGCCCTGCCGAGATTTCCGAAGCCGCGAGCGGGGAAGAGGCTCTGGCCAATCCAGACTTGGAACCCGACCTCATCTTCTTGGACTACCTTCTGCCGGATGCGCGTGGCGTTGACTTAATTTCTCTACTCGCCGATTGCTGGCCGCGTGCAGCTATATGCATGATGACCGGACAGGGAGATGAGGAAATCGCGACGCTTTCGATCCAGCGAGGCGCCGTCGATTACCTGCCAAAGCGAAGCATCAGCGCGGCCGCGCTGGATCGAGTCATCGAGAATGGCTGTAAACTCGCTCGAATGCGCTGGCAGCTTGAAGAGCATCGTGAGGATCTTTCGGTCTTCTCTGAGGTGCTCGTGCATGACCTGAAAGCACCGATCCGTTCGATGCGGTTCTTGGTCGAAAAATTGAACGAAGACCTCGCGGAGGGCACGGCCAACGAGGTTCAGCGTGATGTTCAACTAATTGGAAAATCTGCGGATAGACTGAATGAACTGGTCACCAGTCTCGCGAGCCATGTTCATCTGGACCGCGAGACTGTTGAAGAGAAAATCTCTATCGCGGAACTTGTTGAAGAGACTCGCCTCTCGCTAATGGCCGAGATCGAGCGCACGGGGGCAAAAGTGAGGCTGGAGGGGAAAGCTACCCTGACCTGCCATGTGCCTCAAGTCATCCAACTACTGCAAAATTTGATCGGCAACGCGATTAAGTATGCTGGCGAGTCGCCCCCGAAGATTACTGTGCGGTGTAGCGAATGCCATGATGCCATTCACTTCGAGGTGGCGGACCAAGGCATTGGCGTCCCGCTTGAATACCGCAAGACCATCTTTGAGCCGTTCAAGCGACTGCCGGTCGCTGCCGCGATCCCTGGTACCGGCCTTGGGCTGGCCACCTGCCGCAAGGTCGTCGAGCGTCACGGCGGTCGTATCTGGTGCGATGAAGCGGCCACCCAAGGAACGATCATTCACGTGAACTTTCCTCGCCGCCCCCCTTCCCAGTCGCGGGCCGGCTGACCCCCGTTGCAGCGCAGCCCCGATGCTCTACCATCGGGATAGATACAGACACCCGCAGCAGCAGGAGCCCCCGGTGAATAAGCCCGATACCCCGACCGCACCCCACGCTATCTACGGCGTCAACCGATGGGGCCGTGGCCTTGTTGAGGTCATGGAGAGTGGCGAAATCGGCCTTATGGACCCGCTGAACCCCGGGGCTAAACCAGTCAGTCTGCCTGGGATCGTGAACGCCCTCTCCGAACGGGGCATTCAAACGCCGGTGCTCATCCGAGTGACCCAGTTTCTTCAACATGGTCTTCAGCGGGTGACCGGAAGCTTTGCGGATGCCATCGCAAAAGCAGGCTACAAGGGCGCCTACCGCGGTGTCTTTCCGATCAAGGTGAATCAGCAGGAGCAGGTGGTGCGCCGGCTGGTCGAATATGGCGCTCCGATGAGCTACGGGCTGGAGGCCGGCTCGAAGCCTGAACTTGTGATCGCATTGGGCCAACCGCTTGCGAAAGACGCGCTGATCATCTGCAACGGCACGAAGGATGAGGAGTTCGTTGCGCTCGCCACGCTTTCTCGCAAGGCCGGCTTCAACACGTATATCGTGCTGGAAAGCCTGAACGAGGTCGATATTGCCATCCGCGTCGCCAAGGATCTGGGCATCGACCCGCTGCTGGGTGTTCGGATCAAGCTGACCAATCAGATCGGCGGTGCTTGGGCTGCATCTTCAGGGGATCGTTCGGCTTTCGGCTTGAACTCCGAGCAGCTTGTCACGGCTGTTGAAAAGCTGAAAGAGGCGGATCTGCTCCACTGCCTCACACTCCAACACAGCCACCTCGGCAGTCAGATCCCTGACGTGAACGATGTGCGCCGCGCCGCCTCTGAGGCCTGTCGGTATTTTACAGAACTTCTGAAGGAGGGCGTTCCGCTTACACGTCTCGATCTCGGCGGCGGCCTTGGTATTGACTACACTGGCGAGGCCAGAGCGACAGAAAGTTCCGTGAATTACTCCGTCGCTGAGTACTGCACCAACATCGTTGAGACGGTGAAATACGCGATGGATGAGGCTGGGGCAGCCCACCCCGACCTCGTGACCGAGAGTGGGCGCGGCGTCGTCGCGCTTTCCGCAGCGCTGGTCTTCGATGTGCTCGAAACCACTCGATACGATGTCGAAAGCGCCCCCGAGCCTGAACCGAACGATCATCACCTCGTGTCTGATCTGGCCGGAATTGCAGCCTACCTTGAACCTCAGCGCCTTCAGGAATGCATCAATGATGCCAGCTACTATCGCAATGAACTGAGGGCGATGTTCCGTCGCGGGGCGATTGGCCTTCGGGAAGTTGCCCGCGGCGAGCGCATCTATCTTTGGCTCATGTCGCGCATCCACGACATTGCAGAGGCACCCGGTGGCCCCGCCGAAATCCTCGATCAGCTCGACACGACCGCTGACATCCTCCACTGCAACTTCTCGCTCTTCCAGTCGCTGCCCGATGTCTGGGCGATCGATCAGTTGCACCCGCTTGTGCCGCTGCAACGGTTGAATGAGACACCTGATCGCCGCGCGATCTTAGCGGACATTACCTGCGACTCCGATGGCAAGATCGACAGGTTCATTCTTGAGAATGGCACGGCCACCACCCTGCCTGTGCATACCGTGCAGGAGGGCGAGCGCTATCACTTCGGCACCTTTTTCGTTGGTGCATATCAGGAGACGCTGGGAGACCTACACAACCTCTTCGGCGATACGAATGTGGCAACGATCACACTGCGTGAGGACGGCGGGTTCGATCTCGTGGAGGAGCTGCAAGGAGATACGATCAGCGAGGTGCTGAGCTATGTCGAATACACACCACGTGATATTTCAGACGGCTTCCGGAAGCGCGTGGATGCAGCGATTTCCGAAGGTGGGATTGATGCCAAGGAAGGCCGCGAACTCATCGAAGCCTTCCGCAACAGCATGAACGGTTACACATACTTCGAGTAGGCTCAGGCCTTCTTGGGTCGCTGAGCGAAAATCGATAGAAGCGCCAAGAGGCCCGAACCAATCATCAGCACAACTGAGGTGGCATTCAGCACCGGGGTCGATCCCGCTTTGACCATGCGGTCGTACATTGTGATCGTCAGCGGCGAGTCAGAGCCGACGAGGAAGAGCGTGGTGTTGAAGTTTTCGAACGATACAAGGAAGGCGACCACGAAGGCCGAGAACATCGCCGGGAACAAGAACGGCAGCGTTACCGTCAAGAGGGTACGGGTCCGAGAGGCCCCGAGGTTCAGTGCGGCTTCTTCCAGCGAGATGTCGAACTTTTCCAGCCGCGCAATGATGACCAGCGAGGTGATCGTTACGAGGAATGAGAACTGACCCATAACCACCAGCGGGATGCCGGGCCGCAACGACGTGAGAAACACGCCGAACCACTGGTCCGCCAGCCCCGCAATCGTGGAGGCAAGCACCAGAATGGAGATGCCGAGTATCACACCGGGGATTACCAGCGGCACCACCATCAGCACGTAAAGCGCGTTCTTGAACCTGAAGTCCTTGCGCACGAACAGGAAGGCGTTGCACGTCCCCACCGCCACCGAAAGCGCGGCCACGATCACCCCGATATAGAGCGAGTTGCCAAGCCCCTGCAGCAGCCGGTCGTCATGAAACAGCCCTAGCTTGGGCTCGCTGGGCGAGAAGAACCAATCCCAAGTAAACCCATTCCACGGCAGCGAGGGGAACATGCTGTCATTGAAGGCAAAGACCCCGGCCGCCACCAGCGGCGCCACGAGGTACAGGAAGAAGGCTACAACGTAGCCCCGGTAAATCCACATCAGCCCGGCGGAACCCTGCATCGCACTCACTCCTTCGCCACAGTGGTCGCCAGGCTCTGCCCGGTCAGCCGGAGTCCGGCCCAGACCACGAAGGAAGTGAAGACGAGCAACGAAACCCCAAAGGCCGAGCCGCTCTCCCAGTTATATCGGGTGATGAACTGGTTGTAGATTTGCTCGGTGAACCAACTCGAGTTCTTGCCGCCCAGCAGGATCGGGGTGAGGTAGCTTCCGGCCGTCAGCATGAATGTGATGATACAGCCCGCGACGATGCCCGGCATGGCGTAGGGTGCGATGATCCTGCGGAAGACTGTGATGCGGGATCCGCCGAGGTTGTAACCCGCCTCCAGCAGCGCATCGTCCATGCCCTGAAGGGTAGAAACCAGCGGCACGATCATGAAGAGGATCACGGTGTAGACGAGGCCAATGATGACCGTCATATCGTTGTAGAGCATCTCGATGGGCTGCGAGATGATCCCCCATTTCACCAGCGTCATCGAGATCACGCCGGTCTCGCGCAGCAGCACGATCCAGCCATAGGCGCGCACGAGGTCGCTCACCCAGAGCGGAATAAGGCACATCAGGAACAGCGCGGCGCGGCTCCGTTCCTTGGCGATCTTGGCGATATACCAGGCGATGGGAAAGCCGATCACCAGCGCCAGCGCCGTGACCAGAATGCTCATCCAGGCCGTGCGCAGAAGCGTGTTGCGATAGACCGGCTCGGTGATGAAATCGACGTAATTCTTGAACCCGTATTCGTAGGTGTTGATCCCCACCTTCTCGCGGATCGAGACATATCCGATCCCGATCTGCGGCAGGATGATCAGCAGCAGAATCCACAGCGCAAAGGGCGTGAACAGCAGGATCAGAGAGAGGCGCCCCGCGTCGCGGCTCATGCCGCGGCCCCAGAGCCTGGCCGTCTTGCAAAGATACGGGCGCGGTCGGGCGTCCAACTCACGGTCACGGCGCTGCCCTCACCCACATCGCTGCGCTGCTCGGGATCGGCAACCTCGATGAGATTGCGCCCGGTCTGCACGAGGATCCGACTCGACGCGCCGTTGAAGAGAAGGCTCTCCACCTTACCGCCCAACTGGCATCCGCTCTCACCGTCGCCGAGCTTCAGCGCCTCGGGTCGCAGAAACACCTCCACCGCGTCACCGCTCTTACTGCCATCGGAGACGGTGCCGATTACCTCCTTGCCGCCCTCAAGAACCACTCGGCCCTGATTGCCGCGCACTTCACCCAGCTTGCCCTCAAGCACCGTGGCGTCGCCCACGAACCCGGCAACAAAGCCAGAGGCGGGCGCGTCATAAAGCTCTTTAGGCGCACCGATCTGCTCGAAACGACCGGCGTTCATGACCGCGACATTGTCAGACATCACCAGCGCTTCAGATTGGTCATGGGTGATGTAGAGAAATGTCGTTTCGAACTGGTGCTGCAGTTGCTTCAGCTCGATCTTCATGTGTTCGCGCAGCTTCAGGTCGAGCGCGCCTAGCGGCTCGTCGAGTAGCAGTACATCGGGCTCCAGCACCATGCAGCGAGCAATTGCGATCCGCTGTTTCTGTCCGCCTGAAAGCTGATCGATCTTCTTGTCTTCATTGCCGGGCAGGCCAACTCTGTCCAGCACCCGCGCTACCTTGCCCGCAATCTCGCTCTTCGGTTCTTTCCGGCAGCGCAGTCCGTACGCAATATTTTCGCCCACGGTCATCATCGGAAAAAGCGCAAGGTGCTGGAACACCATCTTAACGTTGCGTTTGTTGGGCGGCAGTCTCAGCACGCTCTCGCCCTTGATCGCTATGTCACCCGATGTCGGGCTCTCGAACCCCGCGATCATACGCATCAGTGTTGTCTTGCCGCAGCCAGACGGCCCGAGGATCGAAAAGAACGAGCCCGAGAGAATATCGAGCGATACATCGGAAACGGCAGTAAAGGTGCCGAACCTCTTGGTCAGATCGGTGCAGCTCAGGTCATACATGGGCGGGTCTTTCTGTCATCGGCCCGTAGGGCGGGATTTGTCCCGCAATCCGAACGGAGCCGGAAAAGGGCCGGAGTGCAAGCACCCCGGCCCATTCATCCTCAGTTGGCAGCCTTGATGCGCTCCAGCGCTAGGCCTTCCATGTCTTCGATCCCCGGCGGGATGTTGGCGAAGAACTTGAGGTTATCCAGGTCTTCCTGATCGAAAGCTGCCGAGATCGCGGCCTTCTTGTCGTCGGGCATCAGATCAATCCCGTTCGGCACGGCAGCAATGGCGCCGGTGGAAGCCGACATCATCTTGGTGATCTCGGGCCGCAGCACGAAGTTGATCCACTTGTAGGCGGCATCGTCAGCCTCGCCACCGCGCGGGATGGTGAAGGTATCGATCCAGGCCAGCGCACCGGTCTCCGGTGGCACGAAGACGATGTCTGGGTTCTCGCCGTAGAGCTTGAACGCGGTCGAGTCCCAGGTCTCCGATACCACGACCTCGCCCGAAAGCATCAGCGCGCTCAGGTCATCGCCGCCCGACCAGTACGTCTTGATGACAGATTTACAGGCGATCAACTTCTCGGTGACCTGATCCAGCATATCCTGGTAGCCTTCCGGGTCCGCATAGAGCGCGAAGGGGTCCATGCCCATGCCATAGGCAGTGCCGAGGAGGATGGTACGGCGCAGGCGCATCGAGGTGCGGCCAGCGTATTGCTCGTCACACAGGTCATTCCAACCGGCGACCTCAGGGGCCTCCTTCATGTTGGCCATCACGCCGGAGGTGCCCCACTGGTGCGGCACTGAGTAAACCTCACCTTCGATGGTGGTGTTGGCCTTCACGCCCTCCAGCAGGTTCGGCGTCATCGCGTCGGTGTTGATCTGGCTGAGGTCCAGCGGCTTGTAGATGTTGTACTCCAGTTGCGCGGCGTAAACGCGGTCGTGGCTGGGCTGAGCGAGGTCAAAGCCCGTGCCGCCGGTGGCGCGCAACTTGGCTATCATCTCTTCGTTGTTCGAAAGCGTCACCTCAACATCGATGTCGGGATACTCTGCTTCGAATGCGGCGATCACGTCCTCGGGGGCGTAGCCGCCCCACGTAAGCAGGCGCAGCGTCTCGGCGTTGGCAGTGCCGCCCGCCAGAACCATCGCGGTGCCCGCAAGCAGGGCGCGGAAGGTGGGTTTCATGTCAGATCCTCCGGTTGGGTCTAATGATGTCTGTGGATCCGTCTTGTGCGGACCTTCCAGTGAGTGAAGCGCAGATTGGTTTGGTCCGAAAGGTCCATTCCGCGCATGCTGGCAAACCGATACAATGCCGTTACAAACCGAGGCGGTCGAGCATGCGATAGCCTGCAACCGCTGCGGGCAAAAACCAAGGGTCACCCTTGTAGAAGGGGCGCGTGGGGAAGTTCGGCGTCATCAGTGGGGTCTCCCCGGCCGGGTCACCCAACACTTTGAGCCCTGCCTTCATTCCGAGATAAGAGGCCATACCAATGCCCGATCCGCAATAGCCCATCGCATGGCGGATCTGGCCGCGCGCGCCCGCGTGGGCCAACTTGTCGAAAGCGAAGGCGACAAACCCCATCCAGCTATGGGTGATCCTCACGCTCTCGAGTTCGGGGAAAAGCCTTACCATCTCGGCCCTCAGCCGCGCGGCGGCGACCTTTGCGCCAGCCTCCCCCGCAGCTGCGCGTCCGCCGAAGAGCACGCGCTTTCTGTTGGGTGAAGCACGATAGTAGTAAATCACCCTGCGGCTGTCGCAGTGCATCCGGTTCTTCGGGAACAGGCGATCCATGACGTCCGCTGAGAGCTCTTCGGTTGCGATGATGTAGCTACCAATCGGTATCACGCGCTCCCGGTGCCAAGGTGTGGCTTCCTGTGTGTATCCATTGGTACCAACCACCACATCCTTCGTGGTGATGCTCCCATGCTGCGTCCGGACGACAACGTCGTTGCTGCCCTCGTCCATCGCGATGACTGAGCAGTCCGGTAGCACCGTGACTCCGGCTTCTAGCACCTTGGCGAGTAGCCCCGCATGGTAGCGCCCAGGGTCCAGGGCACCGTAGTGCCTATGAACAATACCGCCGTGGTACCAATCGCTGCCGATCTCTTCTCGCTGCCTGTCCTTCGGGACGGAGATGATACTCTCGCCATCAGCTTCGTGGTTCATCTCCACCCACGCTCTTGCAGTTGCGGCCCCATCGAACCGCCCGCAGAGGCGATAGTCGCAATCAATACTCTCGGTCTTGATGAACTCGCCGAGGAAGGCGAGCGAGGCTGGGCCCTCGGCGCGGATGGCGGCGGCCAGTTCGGCCCCGTGTTTCGCAGTCAGCTCGCGTAGACTGGGCTTGATCGAGTAACTGAGTTGCCCACCGTTGCGGGTGGAACAACCCTCGCCGATGCGCCCCTTCTCCAATACCACCACCGAGCGCCCGCCTCGAGCAATTTGCAAAGCGGCGTGCAGGCCTGTGTAACCCGAGCCGATCACAACCGCATCCGCGCGGGCTGGCAGATCACCGCGCTCAATTTGGGCCAATGGCGTCGTGTCCCACCAATAGGGTGTTGTCTTCAGCTCCATCCGCTGATCCTGCATCCGACCAGCGCCCTGTTCAATCGACTTCGCTCACGGCATAGCTGGCAGACTCAAGCCAGTCTGGCGCGATCTCCACGCCCCATCCCGGAGCATCAGTAACCTCCACCGTGCCACCCTCCACTTTGTAAGGATCGTTGCGATAAAGCCCGTATTGCCATGGGTAATAGTCGGCACCTTCGATTGAGAATTCCAAGTATGGCCCCGCGTTTGGAATTGCTCGCAGTAGGTGCATGGTGAAAAGCGTGATCAGCCCGAGGTTGGCGGCATGGGGCGTGACCGGAAGGCCGGCAGCCTGTGCCATCCGTGCCACTTGCAGCGTGCGCCCGATCCCGCCGAGATAGAGCACATCCGGCTGGGCCACGTTCACAGCCTTCAGCTCGAACATCCGCCGCCATGTAGGCAGCCAGCAATCCTGCTCGCCGCCGGTCACGTCGATCTTGAGCGCTGCCGTCACCTCCGCGGTCTGCTCCAGCTCCCAGTAGGGGCAAGGCTCTTCGTAGTGCACGATCCCGTTGTCTTGGAGCATCTTGCCATAGTGGATCGCGCGTTCGGGAGAGTAGCACGAGTTGGCATCGACGAGCAGCGCCGCGCCCTCGCCCACGGCGCGTGCGATGGTCGGGATGATCTCTTCGGTGCGGCCCTCCCACTCGTCCCGGTTCCGGCCCACTTCGGCCCCTATGCGAAACTTGAAGGCATCAAATCCGAACTCGCCCCGGAGCCGCCTGAACCGCTCGGCCTCGTCGGTTGGGGTGATATCTCGCTTCATCGAGGAGGCATAGGCTCGGATCTTGCCCGCGGATCCGCCCAGCAACTCAGCCACGGGCTTGCCCGCCATCTTGCCGCGTAGGTCCCACAGCGCCGTCTCTACACCGCCGATTGCCCTGCACATATACGAACCGGGGAACTTGTGTTCCTTCTCCCAAGCCCGGTCGAACAGGTCGTCTTGGGACGTAACAGGATCGAATTCCACGCCGAGTACATGGGGCACGACCTGCCGGTGTAGCACTTGGGAGGTAATGTCACTCTGGTAAGTCGAAACCTGCCCCAAGCCTTCGTTGCCCATCTCGTCGGTGACGCGGACAAAGCCAATCTCGGGAATGGAAAATGTCTCGATCTTGGTTAGTCTCATGGCATCGGGCTCCCTGTTCGTGGCGATAAAACTTGCCAAACGGTCTGGCGGTAAGGTCCACTCTTCATTGGCTGGCAGACCATTATGGAGTCGTAATGACAAAGTATGCAGGTGGCGCGCTTATTCCCGGGCTTTCGGTGGACCGGTCCGATGCAGCGTCACTCTCGATGCAACTCGCCACTCGTCTGCGGGACATGATCCTTTCAGGCGAGCTTCCGCCCGGCACTCGGTTGCCGGCAACCCGTGTTCTGGCCCGCGATCACGGGGTGAGCCGCACCACCGCCGTCACCGTCTACGAGCAGCTTGCCTCCGAGGGCATGGTCACCAGCCATGTGGGCGCGGGTACCTATGTGTCGCAAGAGGTGCGCCCGCACGCCCCCGCCACACCTCGTCCGCAGAGCCTGCCCCGAGTGGCGGGCGGACATCCGGCTCAATTCTTTCCGCGGCTCGAGCACCCGCGCAACCCGCGCCCCTTCGTCACTGGCATGCCCGCCTTCGATGCCTTCCCGATGGCGCAGTGGGCGCGGATACAAACAAAGTACTGGCGCAGCCCCCGCGCCAGCATCATGAGTTACCCCGAGGCCGCAGGCCTTCCCGCGCTGCGCGAGTCCATCTGTCGCCACCTCCGCGCCAACCGCGGCCTCACCTGCGCGCCCGAGGAAGTTTTCGTCTTTGCCGGGGCGCAGGACGCCTTCCTGCAAATTGCCCAGATTCTGCTGGAGCCGGGCGACTCGGTCTGGATCGAGAACCCCGGAGCTATCGGCGCCCGCAACGCCTTTCTGGCCCGTGGTGCGCGGCTGGTGCCGGTACCGGTCGATGCCCAAGGGCTCGATGTGGCCGCGGGCCGGGCCGCCGAACCTCGGTTTCGCGCCGCCTTTACCACGCCAGCTCACCAGCACCCGCTCGGCATGCCCATGTCGCGCGACCGGCGGTTCGAGCTTCTTGAGGAAGCCGAGCGAGCCGAGGCTTGGGTAATCGAAGACGACTACGTCGGCGAGTTCCACTACGGCCGCGCGCCTCTGCCGCCGCTGAAGGCGCTCGATGCCGGGGGCCGTGTGATCTATGTCGGCACTTTCTCCAAGGCTCTGTTTCCCGCCATCCGGCTGGGATACGCCGTGGTTCCGCCCGGCCTTACGGAGGTGTTCACCCGCACGTTGGAGGCCGCCGCGCACGGCGTGTCGCACTCGGTACAGGCCGTGGTGGCGAACTTCATCGAGGAGGGCCGGTTCTCGGCCCACATACGCCGGATGAGAGATCTGTACCGTGACCGACGGGACACGCTGATGGAAGCCGCCGAAGCACACCTGGATGGCTTGCTGAAGGTACAGCCCACCGAGACGGGCTTTCACACTGTCGGAATCCTACCAGAACCCCGCTGTGAGAAGAATGCCGCCAAAGCGGGGTTGGCAGAAGGTCTCGCCACCTCGCCCCTGTCCCGCTTTGCACTTGCGCCCATCGCCCAAGAGGGTCTAACTCTCGGATTCTCTGCCGTGCCGCGGATTGAGATCGAACGCGGGGTCGAGCGGCTTGCGCGTGCCCTCAGAGCCGCGCCGCGATAAGGTCGGCCGCCTTCTCGCCGATCATCAACGCGGGCGCATTCAGGTTTCCCGAAGTGATTTGTGGAATGATAGAAGCATCAGCCACAGTCAGCCCTTCGATACCGCGCAGTCGGAGGTCGGGGGTGGTCACGGCGGTCTCTTCCGGCCCCATGGCGCAGGTGCCGCAGGGATGGAAGACCGAACCTGTCACAGCCCGGATGTAGTCCACCAGCGCTGCTCGATCGGTGACCGCGGGGCCGGGCTTCAACTCGGCCTTCGTGATCCCGGACAACGGTGCCTTTGCCGCAATCGCCCGCATGATCGGAACCGAAGCCAGCAACTCGTCCATATCTTCCTCTGCACTAAAATAGTTGGGCCGAATTGATGGTGCCTCCGCCGGATCGGACGAGCGAACGTGCAACTCTCCACGGCTCTTGGGGTGGCAGTTTGAAATGCCGATCATGAAGCCCGCAAAGGCATCAGGCTTCATCAGCCGCCGCTTTCCCGGGACCGTTTTGGTATAGCTAAGCGGCGAGAAATAAAGCTGCAGGTTAGGCCTGTCGCGCCCTGCATCAGACCGAATAAACCCACCTGCCTGGTTCACACTGAGAGAAAGCGGCCCGCCTCTCGAGATCACATAGCGAAGGCCAGCACCCATCCGCCCGAGCCAGCGCCCTAGAGTGGCGTTCAGAGTTGGCACAGTGGCCTCGTAAACAAGGTCGAGCCCGATGTGGTCTTGCAGGTTCTGGCCCACCATTGGAGACGAATGAATAGTCTCTATGCCAAAGGAACTTAGTCGCACGCTGTGACCTATCCCCGATAGCTGAAGAATCTGCGGCGATCCGATTGCTCCAGCCGAGAGAACCACCTGTCGCGTTGCCCGCACACGGTACCGCGTGTCACCACGCACGAACTCGACACCTGTGCAGCGCCGCCCATCAAAGGTGAGCCGGGTTACGTGTGCGCCAGTCTCCAGGCGCAGACCACGTCGCCGCAAGGCCGGCCGTAGATAACCCGCCGCTGCAGACGAACGAAACCCACCGCGCGTAGTGATCTGGTAGAAGCCAATGCCCTCCTGAGTCGCCCCGTTGAAGTCGGGGTTCAGCCTATGCCCTGCGGCCTGAGCAGCACGGACAAAACTGTGGGAAAGCGGGTGTACCTCGGCGGAGGTCTCCTTCACCCCGATTGGGCCACCCGTCGAACGCCAGTCGTCGGAGCCCGCCAAGTTGTCCTCGAGTCGCTTGAAGTAAGGAAGCACATCTGAATAGCTCCAACCTTCGCAGCCGGCAGCGGCCCATCGATCGTAGTCATCGGCTTGCCCTCGGATGAAAACCATAGCGTTGATCGAGCTCGATCCGCCGATCACCTTGCCTCGCGGCCAGTAAGCGGTGCGCCCCCCGAGACCCTCTTCTGCCTCGGTGTAGTAGCGCCAGTTCAGTCGAGGGTGATAGAAGGCACCACCATAGCCGATTGGCATGCGGACCCATGGGCTCAGGTCGCCGCCGCCGGCTTCGAGCACACAAACCCGCAGCCCCGCGCGTTCGGCCAGCCTTGAGGCCACGACACAGCCGGATGAGCCTGCGCCCACAACCACCACGTCACAGTCGATCGTATCCACGCACGCGCTCCCTAACCCTGCGGCCCCTGAGGCTAATCGCCAATCGGTCTGCCGTCACCGGACCATTCTTCATCTTTGAGGGGTCCAATTAGCAGGTGCCAGCCCTCGCACTTACCCGACTTCCGTGTCACCCTGTGATACCCGCTCCCCTTTCAGAGGCCCCCTATGCCATCCCTCCGCGACTTGACCCAAAACCATAGCGTTCAGATGGGGACCTACATCGGGGAGTTCACCCAGCCGGGCATTGGTGCGCTGCTCAAGAGTGCGGGCTGTGAGTTCGTATTTCTCGATATGGAACACAGCGGCATGTCGTTCGAAACGGCAAAGGCTACAGTGCGAGCTCTTCATGACTCTGGCATCGCCAGCCTGCTCCGCCCGCCCAGCAGCGCAACGCACCATATTTCTCGCGCCTGCGATACAGGCGCACAGGGCATCATCCCACCGATGATGGGCAGCGCCGCGCAGGCGCAGGGTGTCATCGACGCCATGAAATATCCGCCACTCGGAACCCGCAGTGCAGCGTTTGGTTTGGCCCATGATGATTTCACTCCTTTGTCGATCCCGGAGTCGATAGCGCAGGGCAATGCCAAAACCAGTTTCGTTGCCTTGATCGAAACCGCAGAGGGTCTGGAGAGCGTGGAAGAAATTGCATCGCTCCCGGGGTGCGATGCCCTATGGATAGGTCAGGTCGACCTTTCTATTTCGCTGGGCGTGCCCGGCGAGATGGATCATCCAAAGCTCATTGCCGCCACCGATCGGATCATGGCGGCAGCCAAATCGGCTGGAAAGCCCGTGGGGCGAGTGGTCGGCGATACCGACGAGGCGCAACTGCGCATCTCGCAGGGCTGCACCTTGATCTGCTATTCCACCGATGTCGGGGTCTATCGCAACGCACTGATGCACGGCTTCAACGCCATCCGAGCCAGCAGCCAGACATGACCACCGGTCACTCCGCCCATTCGCCTCTGCGGTGCAAGTGGTGAGCCGTGCAGGATTCGAACCTGCGACCCACTGATTAAAAGTCAGTTGCTCTACCAACTGAGCTAACGGCCCACTTGAGGCCCGCTCTCTAGGGAATCCCCAAAGAGGGGTCAAGCGGGAATCTTGCATCCCGGACTGGAAAGCGTATCACCCGCGCTGTATATGCCCGCTCATGCGCAACCAGACCCCTCCCTCCGGCTTGCCCTTCATGAAAATGCACGGGCTTGGCAATGACTTCGTGGTGCTCGATCACCGCGCGGGGGGCGTTGCTGTAACACCCGATCTGGCCACCGCACTGGCCGACCGTCATCGAGGCGTTGGCTTCGATCAGCTCGCAGTGATCACCGACACCGGCGAGAGCGACGGCCACCTCACCTTCTGGAACGCCGATGGCTCGCCCTCGGCCACGTGCGGCAACGCTACCCGCTGCATTGCGCAGTACCTGATGGCAGAGAAGGGCGTGACCCATGTCACCCTCTCCACGGCCAACGGCAACCACCTCGCCCGCGATCTGGGCGGCATTGTCAGTGTCAACATGGGCCCGCCCAGTCTCGAATGGCAGAAAATCCCTCTGGCCCGCGAG
This sequence comes from Vannielia litorea, assembly GCF_019801175.1. Taxonomy (NCBI): domain Bacteria; kingdom Pseudomonadati; phylum Pseudomonadota; class Alphaproteobacteria; order Rhodobacterales; family Paracoccaceae; genus Vannielia; species Vannielia litorea. The sequence continues at coordinate 192,424 of NZ_JAHVJR010000002.1, read as the reverse complement.
ATGGACACGCTGGAGCTGCCACTTCCCGGCACCCCCACGGCCACCTCTATGGGCAACCCCCACTGCACCTTCTTCGTAGAGGATGCCGATGCAGTGGATCTTGCAACCGAGGGCCAGCGCTTTGAGCATGATCCGCTCTTCCCGCAGCGCACCAACGTCCAGTTTGCTTCACTGATTGGGCCTGACAGGCTGCGGATGCGGGTGTGGGAGCGGGGTACGGGCATCACACTCGCCTCCGGCTCCTCCTCCTGCGCCACCGCCGTCGCAGCGGCCCGCCGGGGCATAACTGGCCGCGCGGTCGAGATCGTACTCGACGGTGGCACGCTCCAGATCGACTGGAACGATGAGGGAGTCTGGATGACCGGCCCCACAGCCCATGTCTTTGATGGCGTCTGGCATGGCTGACGCTCCGATCTTCTCCACCCACGGCTGCCGCCTCAACGCCTATGAGACAGAGGCGATGCGCGAGCTGGCGGCAGAGGCCGGGCTGCACGGCGCGGTGATCGTCAACACCTGCGCCGTCACCTCCGAGGCGGTGCGCAAGGCCCGGCAGGATATTCGTAAGCTGCGCCGAGACAATCCTGACGCAAAGCTCATTGTCACTGGCTGCGCCGCCCAGACCGCGCCGGAAACCTTTGCCGAGATGGCCGAGGTTGACCATGTCGTCGGCAACACCGAGAAGATGCAGCCTGAAACCTGGGCCAGCCTCGCGCCCGACTTCATCGGCGATACCGAGCGCGTGCAGGTGAACGACATCATGTCGGTTACAGATACGGCGGGTCACCTGATCGACGGCTTCGGCCGCCACCGTGCCTATGTGCAGGTACAGAACGGATGCGACCACCGTTGCACCTTCTGCATCATCCCCTTCGGCCGCGGCAATTCGCGCTCGGTGCCTGCGGGCGTGGTGGTCGAGCAGATCAAGCGGCTCGTCGGCAAAGGCTTCAACGAAGTCGTCCTCACCGGCGTCGATCTCACCTCGTGGGGCGCCGACCTGCCCGCACAGCCCAAGCTGGGCGATCTCGTCATGCGCATCCTCAAGCTGGTCCCCGACCTGCCTCGTCTGCGCATCAGCTCCATCGATTCGATCGAGGTCGACGAAAACCTGATGCAGGCCATCGCCACTGAGCCGCGACTCATGCCCCACCTCCACCTTTCGCTCCAGCATGGCGCCGACCTGATCCTTAAGCGGATGAAGCGCCGCCACCTTCGCGACGACGCCATCCGCTTCACCGAAGAGGCGCTCAAGCTGCGCCCCGAAATGACCTTCGGCGCCGATATCATCGCCGGTTTCCCCACCGAAACCGAGGCGCATTTCGAGGATTCGCTGCGCCTCGTGGAAGATTGTAACCTGACCTGGCTCCACGTTTTCCCTTACTCCCCCCGCCCGGGCACGCCCGCTGCCAAAATGCCCGCCGTGCCTGGCCCGGAAATCAAATCCCGTGCCGCGCGCCTTCGTGTAGCCGGTGAGCAGGCCATCGAACGTCACCTCGCCGCACAGCGCGGCCGCACCCACAGCGTATTGACTGAGTCACCTCGCATGGGGCGTACGGAACAGTTTGCCGAGGTACAGTTCTCCAGTGATCAGCCTGAGGGCGCCCTGGTCTCGGCTACAATCACTGGTAGCGAAGGCCCGCGCCTGACGGCTGCTTGAGCCTCGCCATCTAAACTCTTTAGGCACCGGAGCGCGCGCTATCGCGGTGCGGCAGCCCGGGTGAGGCGGTCGTTGATTGCGAGTCCGAGTCCGTGATGTGGAACTGGCGCGACAGCGATCGTTGAGCCGGGCTGAGTGTCCAGCGCATGCAGCATCGCGAAAAGATTAGCCGCAGCTTCTCGAAGGTCGCCACCCGGCGAAAGGTTGGCGCTGGCATGCGGGTAACCCGGCCCGAAAGCAAGAAACAGCGCATCTTCCGGCGGTTTAGTGATGTTCAGCAGCACCTTCTTGCCCGGCGCGTAGTGAGAGGAAAGCTGGCCGGGCGCGTTTGGAGCGGTGTCGTTGGTCGGCGCCTCGAGGTTCAGGGGTGCGCCAAGCGCAGCTTCAAGCGCCTCGACCGGCAGACCGCCGGGGCGCAAAAGGCGTGGGCTGGGACCGGAGCAATCGACGATAGTGCTTTCAACGCCAACCTCAGCAGGTCCACCATCCAGCACTGCGGCGATGCGGCCTGCGAGGCTTTCGGCCACGTGGCCAGCGGTGCTGGGGGAGATCTTGCCCGAAGGATTCGCTGAAGGAGCGGCGAGCGGGCCATCGAACGCTGTAAGCAGCGCATGGGCTAGCGGCAGGGCCGGAACACGGAGCGCGACGGTGTCTAATCCGGCGGTGACGAGCGACGAAAGGCCCGGGTCAGCACGCAGCGGCACCACCAGCGTTAGCGGACCCGGCCAAAATGTTTGCGCCAGTTCCAAAGCCGCGCCCTCGATCACGCCCACCTCTGCGGCAGCCTCCAAAGACGCCAGATGTGAGATCAACGGGTTGAACCGGGGCCGTCCCTTGACCTCGAAAATCGCGGCCACCGCCTCACCGTTTCGAGCATCGGCGGCGAGGCCATAAACCGTCTCGGTCGGGATCGCCACAAGCTCACCAGCGCGCAACAGCGCAATCGCGCGTGTCAGCCCTGCTTCGCCTACCAGCCGTTCGGTCATCGGGGCTCCCTCGTGACGCCGCGTTCTTGCGCCCTTTCGCTTGGGGGCGGGTGTTAACTCTCTTATGCTGCTGCGAACGGCCCCTCAAGGCCGACCGAGGAGGATTTGTCGATGCCCTATACCGCGCCCACAGATGAATTTCGCTTTCTGCTCAACCACGTGGTTGGCTACGGGCAGGTGACCGAGACCGAGCGCTTTGCCGAAGCAGGCGGAGAGATGGTCGATGCCATCCTGACCGAGGCTGGCAGGCTCTGCACCGAGGTTCTTGGGCCGCTCCAGCGCAATGGTGATCTGCACCCAGCGGTACTAGAAAATGGCGTCGTCCGCACCTCGCCCGGCTTCGCCGAAGGCTACAAGGCCATCGCCGAGGGCGGCTGGATCGGCATCAGTGCAGACCCGGAGCACGGCGGGATGGGCTTGCCAATCGCGCTGATGGAATCGGTGAACGAAATGATGAACGGCGCCTGCCTCTCATTGGCGCTGAACCCGTTGCTGACTCAAGGCCAGATCGAGGCGTTGGAACATCATGCTTCTGATCAACTGAAGGCCACCTACCTGCCCAAGCTCATCAGCGGCGAGTGGCAAGGTACGATGAACCTGACCGAGCCTCAGGCCGGCACGGATGTCGGGGCGCTCCGCACCAAGGCTGAGCCGAATGGCGATGGCAGCTATAGCATCACCGGGCAGAAAATTTACATCAGTTGGGGCGACGCGGATTTTGCCGAGAACGTCTGCCACCTCGTGCTTGCCCGTCTGCCTGATGGCGTGCCGGGCACCAAGGGCATCAGCCTGTTCATGGTGCCTCGAAATATACCCAAAGAGGACGGCACACTGGGTGAGCGGAACAGCCTGCGGGTAGTTTCGCTGGAGCACAAGATGGGCCTTCATGGCTCCCCCACGGCGGTGATGGAATATGACGGCGCCACCGGCTGGCTGGTGGGCCAAGAGCATGGGGGCATGGCCGCAATGTTCACCATGATGAACAACGCCCGCCTCGGTGTGGGCATCCAAGGTATCGGGGTGGCCGAAGCCGCCACGCAAGCCGCCGTCGCCTATGCTGCCGACCGCAAGCAGGGCAAAGTCGGTGGCTCCGGCTCCATTATCGAGTTCCCCGATGTGCGGCGGATGCTGATGACCATGAAGGCCGAGACCCAAGCGGCACGCGCTATCGCGCTGGCCAATGCCGTAGCGCTCGACATGGCCAACGCCACTGGCGATGCGGGCTGGGCAGCCCGCGCTGCGCTCTACACCCCCATCTCCAAAGCCTACGGTACCGATATGGGCTGCGAGGTGGCAGCGATGGGCATCCAAGTGCATGGAGGCATGGGGTTCATTGAAGAGACTGGAGCGGCGCAGTTCTACCGGGATGTGCGTGTAACCACGATCTACGAGGGCACAAATGGCATTCAGGCGCTCGACCTCGTCGGGCGCAAGCTGATGGATGGCGGCGAAGCCGCGCTGACGGTGATCTCGGAGATAGAAGATGCCGCCGAAGAGGCACGCGGCCAGTTTCCGCGGCTGGCTGATGCGGTGTGGAATGCCGCCGAGGTGCAGCGCGAGTTGACCGAGGCGTTGCTGGGCATGGACATGGACGCCCGTGGCGCCGTGGCTGTGGCCTACTTGCGGGCCTTTGCCCGTGTGCTCGGGGCCCACTATCATTTGCTCGCAGCCCGCGCCGAAGGCGACAAGGGGCCGCGTTATGGGCTCGCCCAGTTCTACATCACCCGGCTCCTGCCACAGCATGCCGGTCTCGCCGAAGAGGTCCGTATGGGCGGCGAGGGGATGGATGCCCTTTCCAACGAGGAGCTCGCGGGCTAGCTCAGGGGCATGGACGCTCAGCCCCTCACTTTCCCATGGGAAAGCCCGCCTGCACCCGGTGACGCCGTTGAGGTCGCGCCGGGCATCCTTTGGTTTCGCCTGCCGTTGCCAATGGCGCTGGACCATGTGAACCTCTATGCGCTCGACGAAGGTGATGACTGGACGCTGATTGACAGCGGTATGGCGTGGAAGAAGGCGCGGGCGCAGCTTGAGGCGGTGCTGAGCGGGCCGCTCGGTGGCAAGCCGGTGCGCCGGGTGGTGTTGACCCACCACCATCCCGACCACATCGGCCTTGCTGGCTGGCTCGCCGAACAAGGTGCTGAGATCGTGGCTACGCGGGTCGCATGGCTCACCGCCCGGATGCTCCAACTCGATGAGCAGGATCGCCCCGTGGAAGCCCAGAAGCTCTTTTGGCGGCGGGCCGGGATGAACCCGGACATCTATGCCCGGCGCTGCGACGAGCGGCCCTTCAACTTTGCCGACATGACTGTTCCGCTGCCGCTCGTGTTCACCCGGATCGCGGAGGGCGACGCCATCACGCTTGGCGGGCGCAGCTGGCGTGTCAGGCTGGGTCAGGGCCATGCACCTGATCATGCGACCTTCTGGTGCGAAGATGCCCCGCTTGTGCTGGGAGGAGATCAGCTATTGCCGTCGATCTCGCCCAACCTCGGTGTCTACCCGACCGAGCCGGAGGCGGATCCGGTGGGCGAGTGGCTGGAGAGCTGCGAGCGCCTCTCAGCCTACGCCCGCGACGATCATCTCGTGCTGCCCGGCCACAAACTGCCATTTACAGGTCTTCCCGCCCGATTGGTGCAGATGGCAGATAACCACCATGCCGCCCTTGCCCGGCTGCTTGAGCACCTCGCTGAAACGCCAGGCACTGCCCACGATTGCTTCCAGCCGATCTTCGGCCGAAAGATTGAGGGCGATGCCTATGGTCTGGCGCTCGTCGAAGCAGTGGGCCATCTGAATCATCTCTACGTCACCGGAAAGGTCAGCCGTGAGGTTGGGCCCGGTGATGCATACGTTTTCCGGGTGGTCTGAGCCATGAACGACGATATTCGAACGGTTGCTGAAGCTCATGAGGAAGCAGCTCTTTTGCGGTCACGCGCCATCCACGCCGACCCGGACGCCCCGGCGACCGCAGAGCAGAAGCCGTTACCGCAAGCCATGTGTGCGCGGCCGGCGGAGGAGAAGTCGGCTGCCGAATGGGCCTATGAGCGGCTGATTCTCTACATTCAGAACTTCGAGGAACAACTCGACCCCGATGAAGAGATTGCCATGGGCATGACGGATGGCGGAGCAGGGTTGCTGCGCATTGAAGGGATCGGCTTTTTCGCGCCCGACATCGTTAGCTTTTATGGTCGCGACATGGAGGGCGGGCGAATGCAGCTTGTGCAGCATGTGACCCAGCTCAATGTCACGCTCCGAGCGCTGCCGAAGCCCAAGGGCGAGGTCGAGGCTCAGCGCATCGGTTTCCGGCTCGCGAAAGGTCTGGGATAGGCCCGAAAACGGTCGGAGTATCCAAGCTTCGAATGGGTCAGAACCAAAAAAGTCCCGCCCTATGGCATGATCCTTTGCAATAGACCGCTATGAAGCGCCGGGTTGGCGGCCAAGGTTCCGGCAGTAAGCCGACTGGGCGTGTTGAACTGTAGCCGGGCACCATGCCGGTCAGTGACCATGCCGCCAGCCTCCTCCACGATCAGCGCCCCAGCGGCGATATCCCATTCCCAGGTATCTCGAAACGTGACCATCGCGTCGTAACGGCCCTCTCCGACTAGAGCGAGCCGATAGGCCAGCGAGGGGCGGTAGTGGCGGGTGTGGCGCGGTGTGCCGTTGGGCCAATAGTGATCGGCGAGGTTGGGTTTGGCGGTGACGATTGTCACATCATCTGGCCCTGGGGCGGCGGTGACGTGCAGGGGCTTGCCGTTGCGAGTGGCGCCGCCTCCGGCAGACGCAGCATAGGTCACTTTCTTGGCAGGCATTGCGACCACTGCGGCAATCACACGTCCCGCCTCGGCAACGGCGATGGAGTGCGCCCAACTCACCTCGCCGGCTGTAAACGAGCGTGTGCCGTCGATCGGATCGATGATGAAGCAGCGTTCAGCGGAGAGCCGTGCGACATCATCCGCGGTCTCCTCCGAGAGCCAGCCGTAGTCGGGCCGGGCCCCCATCAGCTTGCCGCGCAGCATGGCATCGACAGCGAGGTCTGCCTCGGTCACCGGCCCGGCGCCATCGCCCTTGTCCCAAACGCGGTGTTCGGCGCGGAAGTATCGCATGGCGATGTCGCCGGCCATCGCCGCTGCCTCGGTCAGCAGCGCAAGGTCACTCGCCGCATCATGCCCCGGCAAGGGTGAGCCCTTCGACCAGCAAAGATGGGATGCGATGGGATTTGTGTGCCTTGGCATCATTCGCCGGCGTCAGGCTGGCCAGCATGTCCAGAAGATTGCCAGCGATGGTGCACTCGTGAACGGGGTAGGCGATTTCACCGTTCTCAATCCAAAAGCCTGAAGCACCGCGCGAGTAGTCGCCGGTGTTGGGGTTGATCGTGGAGCCAATGAGCGATGTCACCAGCAGGCCAGTTCCCATGCTCGAGAGCAGTTCGTTGCGGCTGGCACTTCCTGGCGTCAAGGTGACGTTGCTGACCGAGGGCGAGGGCGGCGCTGATGTGCCGCGCGCGGCATTGGCGGTGCTCTCCAGCCCCAGCTTGCGGGCGGACGCAAGATCGAGCACCCAGCGAGCGAGCCGTCCATTCTCGACGAGCAAGGAGGCACGCGTGGGCAGCCCCTCGCCATCAAACGGCCGGGAGCCGGATATGCGAACGCGGTGCGGTTCCTCGGTGAGAGAGAGCGCTTCGGGCAACACTGCTTCTCCCACCTTGCCGATCAGCCAAGATGATCCGCGAGCAATTGCTGCGCCATTCGCGGCCGACAGAAGGTGACCGATGATCGAGGTGGCAGCACGCTCGTCGTAGAGCACAGGGAAGCGGCCAGAAGGCGGCTTTCGGGCCCCGGAACGCGCTGCAGCACGCTCACCGGCGAGAGCGCCGACTTCGGCAGGCGTGGGAAGGTCACCGTGATAGATACGGTGCTCGTAGCAATGGTCGCGGTCCATGGCTGTTCCCCTGCCGGTGATGGCAGACGCCGAGAGCATATGCCCGGTGCGCATGTAACCGCCAGAAAACCCGTTGGACGCCGCGAGGTGTATGCGTGTGCGCCCGAAGCCCGCCGAGGTGCTCTCAACCTGTGTCACGCCCGAGACGCCAGCGGCGGCGGCCTCACAGGCCAGCGCGGCCTCTTGCAGGGCAGCAGCCTCAGGCTCCGATCCGACGTCGGCGAGATCGAGTGCGGCAACATCCCAACCCTGGGCCAGTTGAGAAGGGTCAGCGAGGCCGCAGTGCGGATCTTCCGGGGCCAGCCGTGCCATTGCTACGGCCCGCTCGGCCATGGTGGCCATTGTCTCTGCGCGCAGGTCTGAGCCCGATACGCAAGCCTGCCGTTTTCCCACGAATACCCTCAGGCCGATCTCAGTGCCTTCTGACCGCTCTGCCTGTTCCAAAGCGCCTGCGCGCGTGTCGATGGAGAGCGAAGTGGAGGCGACAGCCATGGCGTCTGCGGCTTCGGCGCCAGCGCTACGGGCGGCGGAGAGCAGCGCCTCTGTCAGGCTTTCGAGGCTTGGGGCATCTGTCATTTCTGTCCTTCCGGCATGGCTCTGCCGATCTGAGCTAGCTTCCGGGTGGGCGCGGTGCAAGCCCGGAGGGATGAAAACCGCCGAGGCTACGCGCCAAGTCAATCCGCTGGAGCACCGTTGGTGAGCATCTGAGCGGAACAGAAAACCCCCGCCGCGTAGTGCGCAGCGGGGGCATTGTACTAACCTCGATGCCCCGCCTACTGGAGGGGGATCGGGATGCCGTTGGCCGAAACTGTGCCGTCAGGGGAGACGCCGATCTCGGTGGTCAGCACATCCGGCCCATCACCGGGGCGAAAGAACATGCCCGACATCATCTTGACGCCATTGGCCTGATCAGCCGGCACGAAGCCCATGGTCACGAGGTTGTCCAGCAGCCCGTTGGCACCCGAGAGGCGGGCGCGCAGCGTGCCATCGGGGGCGGGCATGCCGCCGAAGGTCATCAGGTCGGAGTTGTCGAAGGTGAAGGTGCCGTCGGCAGTCAGCTCCGCACCGGCGACGTTTAGCTTCACGTCCGAGATGTTCAGCGAGTGCAGCTCACCTGGCATGCCCTGCGGGTTGGCCAGCGCCTCTTCGTCGAGAATGTCGATCAGCCAGTTGCCGGTGCCCGCAAGGTTGAAGGTAAGCGTGGCCGGATCGCGCGGCAGCACGGTGCCCGGGTCGAACATGTTCCAGATGCCGTCAGCGATAGTCACATCGTTCAGACCGACGGCGAGCACATAGGGCTTGGGCTCGGTGGATTGGGCCAGCGGGAAAATCACGTTGAACGAGGTTTCCCCCATGCCGAGGGAAACTTCCGGCAGCGGAATATCCGAGCCGGACATGGTGACATCGAAACCGGTGTAGTTGACCGCGTAGAGCACCTGCTCGGCGTTCAGCGTGACCGAGCCGGAGCCGCCGTCCATCTTCCCGGAAACCGCAAAATTATCGCTGCCATCGACACCCTCCACCGCAAAGGTGGTGGCCCCGACGGTGGTGCTGCCCTGCATTGACGCGCCAGCCTTCAGCATTGCTGGAAGCTGCTCGGGGTCCATGAAGAACATTTGGCCCTGACCAGTCGAGCTGGAGGCGATGTCGGCCATGGTGATCGAGCCCTTGCCACTGCCGCCGCCCTCAGGATCACGGCCCTCGAAGTCGATTTGAAGGGTCTCGGCGGTGAACTGCGACGCAATGCCCTCACCAGCCTTGGTGTAGGTGCCAGCCGAGTTGCCGATTGTGCCGGTGAAGGTGAGCGGGACCGCTTCACCGTCCACCTTCATGTCACTGATCCCGAAGGTCATCGAAGGCGCGGCATAGGTGAACGCCACGCCGTCATCGGCGTCTGTGGCCGACATATCGAGGTCGTCCATCGCAAAATTGATGTTCAGCTCGACCTTCTCGCCGTACTCCGGCGCCACAGACATCATCAACTGAAACTCGGGCGGGATCGCGATGGCAACGGTGCCATCACCGTTTTCGGTCATGGTCACATCGCCAAGGGTGCCGGAAATGGTCATCTCCTCCATCTCCATCGAGACGGCAACGTCGGAAGCGGTGAGCACACCCCCCGACATGGATGTGTTCGCAGCGGTCACCTGTTCGCCATACTCGGCGGCCATACCGACCCAGGCTTCCCAGGCCTCTTCGGCGGTGAGCGACCATGCGGCGGGGCTGGCGGCGCAAAGTGCGGCGGCCGCAGCGGACAGGCGGAGGAATGGTTTCATCGGAGAATGTCCTTTCGGGCAGAAATGAAGTGGCGGCATCCTCCCGTGGGGCGCGGGCGGGGTCAAGGGCAGGAAAGACCGAACCGGGTGGACGAAAGGCACCTTTCCGTTATCTCTGGAACGAAACTCATAAGGAGGGTGCGCCATGGAGATGAGCGGCAAAGTAGTGATGATCACCGGGGCAAGCCGGGGGATCGGGGCGGAGGCTGCGCGTGCCTTTGCAGGTGCTGGCGCAAAGGTGGCACTTCTGGCCCGGAGCGAGGAAGCCGTGGCTGATCTAGCAGGGGAACTGGGCGCCGAGGTCGCGCTCGCAATCCCCTGCGATGTGAGCCGATTCTGGGAGATGGAGGCCGCGGTGGCAGCCACGGTCGAGGCCTTCGGGCGGCTCGACGTGTTGGTGAACAACGCGGGCATGCTGGAGCCGATCGCGCATCTGGCTGAAGCCGATCCAGATGCATGGGGGCAAGTGATCGACGTAAACCTGAAGGGCGTCTTCAACGGTATGCGTGCGGCCTTGCCGGTGATGCTGGAGCAGGGCGGCGGCACCATCCTGACCGTGGGCTCGGGCGCGGCGCATGGCCCGGTGGAGGCATGGTCGGCCTACTGCTCCTCCAAGGCCGGTGCGCTCATGCTGACCCGGATGGTGGACAAGGAAAACGGCACGCAGGGCATTCGTGCGATCTCGCTCTCTCCGGGCACTGTGGCCACGCAGATGCAGCGCGACATCAAGGCAAGCGGTATCAATCCGGTGAGCCAGCTCGATTGGTCCGACCATATCGCCCCAGATTGGCCGGCTAAAGCGCTGCTCTGGATGTGTACGGCGGAAGCTGATGACTTCAAAGGCGCGGAGGTGTCGCTGCGCGACCAGGAGATTCGCCGCAAGGTGGGGCTGTTATGATCCGCGTCTCTGATAAAGGCGGGCTGCGGACGATCACCATCGCCCGCCCCGACAAGGCCAACTCTCTGACCTCGGAAATGCTCGAAGCGCTGATCGAGGCCGTGGAGGACGCGCCGAGCGGCGCCCTCATGATCACTGGCGAAGGCAAGGTCTTCTCCGCCGGAGCCGATCTGGACGAGGCCAAGGCGGGGCTGGCAACTTCTCCGCTCTGGGAGCGTCTCTCCCATGCCGTGGCTGAAAGCGACGCGCTGACGGTGGCTGCTCTGAACGGAACACTGGCGGGCGGCGCCTTTGGCATGGTGTTGGCCTGCGATCTGAGGATCGCAGTGCCGGGGGCGAAATTCTTCTATCCTGTCATGCAACTCGGTTATCTGCCCCAACCGTCCGATCCGGCACGACTGACTGCGCTGGTGGGCCGGGGTCGGGCGCGGATGATTTTGCTGGCGGCGCAAAAAGTCGCGGCGGATGAGGCCGTGGCTTGGGGGTTGGTGGATCGGCTGGTCGAGCCCGAGTCGCTGATTGGCGAAGCTGCGGCGCTCTGCGAGGCGGCCATCGCGGCCGAGTCCAAGACGCGTGCAGGCATCAAGGCGATGTGCCGGGGCGTGACGGTGCCCGGCGTCATCCCCGCCGACGCGGACCTGCCGTCTTAGGGTTGAACTCAGGTGGGCGTTTGGCCACCCATGTGACGAAAGCGGCTAGACGCGGATGGGCGCGCAAGGCCTCAGGTGTTGCATAGTCGCGAGCGAGCTCTGTCTCGGTCAGCGTGGCGTGGATTTCCTTGTGGCAAATGTGGTGGAGCAGAACCGTTTCACCGCCCTTCGCGCCCCGCAGACGCGGGATCAGGTGGTGGCGGCTCTGCGGCACGCCAGGCGGGATTGGCCGGTGGCACAGTGGGCAGATGGGCGGTGTATCGTCCATGAGGCATAGATGGGCCGGGAGGCTGGCGTGACAACGGATGCATTGGTGATCGGAGGCGGCCCTGCCGGGCTGGCGGCGGCAGAAGTTCTGGTTGCGGCTGGCAAAAGCGTGCTGCTGGCAGAGGCCAAACCCTCGGTCGGCCGCAAGCTGCTTATGGCTGGCAAGTCGGGACTGAACCTGACCCAGGAGGAAGAGGGCTTTGGGGCGGCCTATGGAACAGACTGGCTTGTACCGATGCTCAAGGCTTTTGGACCAGCGGACGTGCGTGCATGGGCAGAGGGGCTGGGGCAGCCGACCTTCGTGGGCTCGACTGGGCGTGTTTTTCCCAGAGCGATGAAGGCGTCGCCGCTGCTACGTGCTTGGATGGGGCGTCTCTCGCGCGTAGAGGTGCGGACCCGTTGGCGCTGGTGTGGATGGGAGGACCGGGCAGCGCTTTTCGACACGACGGAGGGCATGCAGCGCGTAAAGCCCGGAGTAACGATTCTCGCACTGGGCGGAGCGAGCTGGTCAAGACTTGGCTCGGACGGCGCATGGGCAGAGTTGCTGGCAGCCGAGGGCATTGAGGTGGCGCCGTATCGGCCAGCGAACATGGGTTTCGAAGTAACATGGTCGCCCCACATGACGCCGCATTTTGGTAGCCCGGTGAAGGGAGCGCGGCTGACAGCCGGAGCATCGCAGAGCCACGGAGAGTTCGTCATATCGGAGCGTGGGCTCGAAGGCGGCGGGATCTACGAGGTGTCAGCCGCAATGCGTGATGGTGCGCCGCTTTTGCTCGATCTGCTGCCAGACATGACCGCCGAGTATGTCGCCGCACAGCTGGCTAAAGGTGGAAAGGAGAGCATCGGCAACCGCCTGCGCAAACGCCTCGGTCTGAGTCCTGTGACGCGGGCTTTGATTATGGAATTCGGGCGTCCTCTGCCGGAAGGCGCGGCCTTGGCAACACTGCTCAAGGCCCTGCCCATTCGCCACAATGGCCCACGCCCGCTCGATGAAGCGATTTCGGTCGCCGGAGGCGTAACCCGCGCGGCGGCGGATGACGGGCTGATGCTGCGGGCAAGGCCGGGCGTCTTCGTCGCCGGTGAAATGCTCGATTGGGAGGCCCCTACAGGTGGCTATTTGCTAACCGCTTGCCTCGCAACGGGGCGCTGGGCGGGGCAACACGCGCTGCAATACCTCGGATAGATTCAAGATTTTGGGGTGTCGTGCCGAAGCGTGCCTGCCTGGGTTGCTCCCCCACCTGATGTTGGGGAATGGCCGCTTCGGCATACGAAACCTAGCAACCCGATTTGTTTCGAGTCAACCCACAGATGTAGCGATGGATAGATCGCACAGAAGTGGCCCCGGCAGGGACATGCCGGGGCCGTTGACTTGCGGAAACTCAGGCTCTGCTCGGCTGGCTGACGGCCTGCACCAGCGCCACTCGGCCGAACCGCGACAGTGCGGAATTCAGCGGGAGAGGCTCTCGGCAAGGCGCATCAGATTAACCGCCTCCGCGCGGTAGCCAAACTCGTCCTCTCCCTTGGCCCCATTGGCCAGTTCGATGGCCTCTGCGTAGCTCCAGTCTCCAAGGTAATCGGAGCCTTTCAACAGTTGGCCGAACCCGGCAATGGCAGCGGCGAAGCGGGTCTCACTGGTGGCATCGCCCATGCCCTCGGTGATCGGTAACTCCAGCAATTCGCTCTCACTCTTCCCCGGCTCCTTCCAGCGCATCCGCAGGAAGGCCAACTCAGGGTTATCCTGCTCGCCCTGCGCAGGAGCAACGGAGGCATCGGCCGAGCCATAGCGCAGAGGGTCGTTCAGCACGGCGGGCGAACCCACGTGTGTCACCTCGTAGATAGCCGTAACCGAGTGGCCTGCGCCGATCTCGCCCGCATCTACCCTGTCGTTGTTGAAGTCCTCACGTTTCAGGGCGCGGGTTTCATAGCCGATCAGCCGGTACTCGGCGACCTCGGCAGGGTTGAATTCCACCTGGATCTTCACGTCAGATGCGATCGGAAAGAGCGCACCAGTGAGCTGATCGACCAGCACCTTGCGCGCCTCGTTCAGCGTGTCGATATAGGCGGCCTGTCCATTGCCGTTCTGTGCCAGCGACTGCATCAACGCATCGTTCAGGTTGCCCCGCCCGAAGCCAAGAACGGAGAGGAAAGTGCCGCTCTCGCGCTTCTCTTCGATGAAGTCCTTCATCTCATCGGGCGAGGAGAAGCCCACGTTGAAGTCGCCATCAGTGGCCAGCAGAACGCGAGAGATTTCGCCCTCTTCGGTCATCTCCTCAGCCACTGCATAAGCTTGTTCCAGCCCGGCCGCTCCGGCGGTGGAACCGCCCGCGCCAATGTTGTCGAGCGCAGCAAGGATCTTGGCGCGGTCCCCGGCTGGCGTCGGGGGCAGGACCAGTCCGGACGAGCCTGCATAGGCCACGATGGCCACCTGATCCTCGGGGCGCAATTCGGGCAGCATCAACCGGAGTGACTGCTTGAGCAGGGGCAGCTTGTTTGCGTCCGACATCGACCCAGACGAGTCCACAAGGAACACAAGGTTCAACGGCGGGCGATCTTCGACAACCGGCATCTCGCCCTGAATGGCCACCGTAACAAGCTGGGTATCCGGGTTCCATGGGGTCTCCGAAACCACAACGGTGGGCTTGAACGGCGCAGGATCATCCGCCTCTGGAGCAGCGTAGGCATAGGGGAAATAGTTGACCATTTCCTCCACCCGCACCGCATCGGCGGGCGGCATCTGCCCAGCGTTGAGCGAGGAGCGCACCACCGAGTAGCTGGCCGTGTCCACATCGATGGAAAAGGTCGAGACCGGCTCCTCGGAGGCCACTTTCACAGGATTGCTCTCGGCCTCCGGGTACGCCTCGGTATCGGGTGCCGGGTGGGCAACCGTGCCCTCATCTGGCCTCGGCGGCGCGAAGGTTCCGGCGATGCGACCGAGGGTGCCGTCTTTGGCGGCGCCTGCGGTGGCGGAGCGCTTGCGCGCGACAGTTGCCGTGCGCGGTGCGACCGAAGGCGCGGGTGCCGGCTCGGCGGCGACATCGGCCATCGCGTCCGCTTCCATAGGTGCCTCGCTTTCGGTCAGCGCTTCGACGGCTTCGGTAGCGGCAGCTCCGCCAGCGGCGCCATCGTCGGCGCGCGCCTCATCTGCGGCAGCCACTTCCTGACGGGCCACCTGCTGTCCCGGGGCGGACTCGGCCTGTTCACGAACCTTCGGCTCAGCAGACGGATCGGTCGGGCCCTCGCTAACCGTCACGATCTCGGGTGCGCCGCCCTCATTGATCTGCGGGATAATCACAACGGCCGCCAGCCCGGCGGCAACGATCCCCGTAGTGGCGGCCAGCCCGGCCTTGGTGCTCAGCTTCGAAAACATCTCTCTGACTCCTTGCATCAGCCCCGCCTGTCGGGGTCTTTCAGGAGTGGGACGGGCCTCGGCTGCGGATCCTTGGCGCAATGCCGCATTTTCCTCGTGCTGGTCTTCGAAGGCCTGCATGGCAAGGGCCGTCGCGCGGGCCTTCGCCTCCGGGTCAGGGGCGGGAGGGGCGGCGCGCATCGCCGCTTTCAGCTTTTCGAACTCGTCGGTCATGACGCTCTTTCCTCGGTTGCCACGGCGCGGAGGCGCTTTTTGACCTCCGACATGCGCCAGGCGATTGTGCCCTCGCTTACGCCCAGCACCTCTCCGGCCTGGGATTGTGTCATCTCTTCACCGAGCACGAGCGCGCAGGTGTCGCGCAGCTCTGGCGGCAGGGCGCGCAGGGTGGCGGTGAGCCAGTCCACCGCCTCGGCGGTTTCGGCCATCTCGGCCTGTCGTGCCTGCTCCCAGTCACCCCATTCCTCGGCGGCCCGGGCCTGCGTTGCCGCGCGCCGCCGCCGGTCATGGGCCGCGTTCACCGCCACCCGGTAGAGCCAGGTGGTAAAGGCTGCCCGGCCCTCGTATCTGGCCAGCTTGGCGGGCAGAGCAAGGCAGATGTCCTGCGTCAGATCTTCCGCTTCCGCACGGGCCGCGGTCAGCCGAAAAGCGAAGGCGAAAAGCCTGTCGTAATGCCGTGCCAGCAGCGAGGCGAAGGCCTCCCTGTCACCGCCAGCGGCGGCGAGGGCAAGGGAATGGTCAGACACCGACATGCGCATACCGTTGGTCAGACGCATGCGGCGCGTCAATCCTTGGGACTATGCGAGAGATTTTTTTGCTCGCCGCCTCTTACCAAGACAGTTGTCGATCCCAGCGGGCATCGCGAAACTCAGCCGCGCACCCGCCGCCTGCGGCCCGTGGCCAGCGCAATCAAGCCTGCGCCCACGATAATGGCAGATCCTGCAAGCGTGGCGGTGTCCGGCCGCTCTCCAAAGAAAAGCGCAGCCAAAATCATGGCCACCACCAGCCGGGTGTAGCGGAAGGGCGCAACCACGCCCACATCGCCCGTGCGCATGGCGATGGTCAGCGCATAATAGGCCGAGGCCCCCGCCAGAGAGGCGGCGAGAATGCGCAAGGCATCCGTACCGGAGGGGACCACGGGTGCGGTTTGAAAAGCAAGGATAACCAACCCCGCCGGAATCAAGATAGCACAGCCGTAGAGGCTGAGTTGAACGTGAGAGAGCACTTGCGGCGCGGCACGCGTGGCGAGGTCACGCCCGGCAAAGCCGATCATGCCGAGCACGGACAGGATCGCCAGCATGTCGAATCCGGCAAGGCCAGGGCGGAGCACCAGCAAAACGCCCGCGAAGCCCACCACGATCGCCAACCACCGGGCCGGGCTGACCGGCTCCCGCAAAACGGTCATCGCGCCGAGCGCCACCACCAACGGGGCGGCTTGCAGGATCGCCGAGGCAGTGGAGAGCGGCGTGAGTGCAATGGCGAGTGTATAAAACACCCGTCCAACCATCTCGAACCCGCAGCGCACCGCCATGGGGCGCGAAAACAGTGCCGGATGGATCAGCCGCTCGCCCCGGCGGAGGCACAAGACCACGAAGATTGCCGTGCCGATGAGCCCAAAGGTGGCCAATACCTGCCCAACCGGCACCGCCCCGGCGGCGGATTTGATGAACGCGTCTTCGACAGCGAATCCGGCCATCGAGGCCGTCATCCAGAGCGCGCCCTGGGCATTGGGAGAAAGGGGCATGAGGGCCTCGCGGTGGTGTCGGGGCAAGTTGCCCGGCTGGCGGGCGAGGTCAAGTGCCAGCGCTTCGAGGCCGCATAGGCGGAAACCGCCCGTATCAGACCCACTTCGCCATTGGGGGAAGGCTCATCAGCACAGCATTCGCGTCATGCCCCGTGACCAAACCAAACTTGGTGCCTCGGTCGTAGACAAGGTTGTACTCTGCATAGAGCCCACGATGGACCAATTGCGCGTCCTTCTCCGCCGCCCCCCAAGCCTGACCCCGGCGCTTTTCGACCAGTGGCAGGTAGGCGGGCAGAAACGCTCGCCCGATATCCTGCGTCAGGGCAAAATCCGCCTCCCAGTCGCCGGTGTTTCGGTCATCCATGAAGATGCCGCCTACCCCACGCGCCCGGCCACGGTGAGGAATGAAGAAGTATTCATCCGCCCAAGCCTTCAGCTCGGGGTAAAGCTCCGGCCCGTGTGGCTCCAAATACGCCTTCTGCTGCCCGTGAAAATGCGCCGTGTCCTCGTCGTACTCGATGCAGGGGTTCAGGTCGGAGCCGCCGCCAAACCACCAAGCCGAAGGGGTCCAAAACATGCGGGTGTTCATGTGAACGGCAGGCACATGCGGGTTTTGCATATGGGCGACAAGGCTGATCCCAGAGGCCCAGAAGCGGGGATCTTCGGCTACACCAGGCACGCCGCGGGCCGCCATGGCTTTCTGCGCAGCATCTCCCAGCGTGCCGAACACCTCCGACACGTTCACTCCCACCTTCTCGAAGACCCCTCCACCGCGCATCACGCTCATCAGCCCGCCCCCGGCATCGGAGCCATCTTCAGCGCTGCGCGATGTTGGCGTTACTTCAAAGCGCCCGGCGTCCCCCTCACCGTCAAAGCTGTCCTCCAGCCCTTCGAAGGCGGCCACGATCTCGTCACGCAGGCTACGGAACCACGCCGCAGCGCGCGATTTCTGGTCTTCCATTGTGTCGCTCATTCCGGCCCTCCCCGCATATCGTGATTTGGCGAATCCGCGCGGCGACCCTAAACAGGGGGCCAAGCCATTGAAAGGACGCCCGATGCGGCATTTTCTGCCTCTGCTCCTCATCCCCCTCGTCACCGCCTGCGCCACCCCGCGCGAGGCCTGCGAGGCACGGGCAACCAAGGATCTGCGGGTGATGAACAAGCTGATCGCGGAAACACAGGCCAATGTCAGCCGTGGTTATGCGATCGAGCGGGAGTCCTACGTGACCACGCGCTACCAGGTTTGCGCCCGCTCCGGTGACGGCCCGGTCGAGGCCGTCTGGTGCCACCGCCCCGAAACCCGCTACCGCACCAAGCAGGTCGCGATCGACCCAGCCGCCGAACAACAAAAACTGCGCAACATGATCGTCAAGCGCGACCAGTTGGAGCGCGAGGCCCGGTCACAAGTCGCCGCTTGCCGGAAGGCCTATCCGGAGGGCTGACCGGGCTCAGATATCGTTCCGCGGAATCCGCAGGACCTGACCCGGGAAGATCAGGTTCGGGCTGGCCAGCACGTGTTGATTGGCCTCGAAGATCGGTTGGAAGTTCCCATTGCCATATTGCGACTGGGCGATACTCGAGAGAGTGTCTCCCGGTTGAACGGTATAGGGTTGCCAGCCCCGGTAGCCGGGCAGGATGCGGGGGCCAAAGAGCACGGGGATGGTCACCGACGGGCCGTTTTCGTTTCCGGTATCATCTGCCAGCGTCAGAAACAGGCGGTTGAGTTGGAAAGAGTTCGTCGCCGGAATGTCGATGGAGCCCTGAAACTGCCGAAGTCCGAGTGAACCGACGTGGGTGAAGCTGGAATACTCATCGTGCCCCTCGCTGACATGGATCGTCAGCGTGCCTTCAAAGGCAGTGGCGTTACCGGCGATCAGGATCGTGTCGCCAACGAGATCGAATGGCCGGGGTTGTTGGATATCGAGCGTGGGCGTCATGGCGTGCGACTCCGTTGCGGGGTTGGGCAAGCTTGAGCTCAGCCTAGCAGCCGCCGCCCGGGAAACGGTGTGAAAACCCCATGAAAAAGGGCGGCGCGGGGTGAGCCGGCCGCCCTTCTGGCGTGAATGTCGCCGGTGTTACGGGTTTGCGGAGATGATGCCGTTCAGCCAGTCCACGTAGTTCGCGGTGCGGGTGTAGGCCGAGAATTTGGCCTGCTCGTTGCAGCTCTTGCCGCCCTCACCGGAGAGACCCCAGCTCACAACACCCGCCTGAATGTAGAGACCCTCGTCGTTAACTTTGACCACCAGCGGGCCGCCGCTGTCGCCCGAACAGGCGGTCTTTCCACCCTCATAAGTGCCAGAGCAGATCATGTTCTCCGAGATCGGAATGGGCGCACGTTTCACCAGTTCTTCCCACGCACCCTGAGCATCATCGGGCGTGAGGCCAAAGGTCTTGGCCGCAAAGACGAAGCCCTTGGCAGCCACCTCGGCGCGGGCCTCCATCAGAGCCTGGTTGCAGGCGTCGCGGGGGAGCATCTGAATATCGGCCTGGCGCATATCTTGCGGATGCTCGCCGCCGTCGATCAAGCCCCAGCCGGTGACGGTGGTGGTCACACCCGGCTGCTCCAACAGGTCACCCAGCTCGGCATCGGGGATCTTCACCGTCTCGTAGGGGACCTGCGGCGCGCGGGAGAGCTTCAGCAGCGCGATGTCATTGTCGAATACGCCGCCGATATAGCCGGGGAAGCGGTAGAGCGCGGCCACGTCGATCAGGTCGCCCTTGCCTTCGGCAATCTGGTTGGTGCCTGCAAGCACTTGGATAGCGGCGGGGTTGATGTCACGATATTGGCCCTGCGGGTCCTGCATGTGCACACAATGCGCCGCGGTCAGCACCCACTGGTCCAGCACCAGCGAGCCACCGCAAAAATGGGCGTCAGGCGTTATGCCCTTGCCCTTGATCATCAGCGCCACCTGCCACGGCCAAGCGCCATCAGCGGCCACTTCGCCACCGATCACGCGCGAGCCGCTGTCTTCGCTGGCCTTCTCCTCCAGATACTCCGCTTTCTCGCCGCTTTCGGCCCATGCGAAGGGCGAGGCGCTGCCGTCGTCAGAAAAATCCTGTGCCGTAGCGGTGCCGAGGCCAAGCCCGGCGACCGCCGCGATTACCGCTGCAAATCTCATGTCCGTTGTCCTTCCTTCAATCGTCCTTGGGTGTGATACGCACCGGGATCCGCGTCACGGTAAGCGGGGCGGGTGCGGTCGAAAAGCTGAAATTCCGTGAGGCTTCGCCGGGTGGGGCGGCGGCAGCCTGGATGAATTCTTCCATCGGGTTGCTCGCGCCCCGGCTCTGCCCGTCATTGGCGAGACCGGTCAGCGCGGTGCGCGGTGCGCCATCTTCAGCCGGGGTGACCAGCACGATCACCTCTTCCAGAGCCACGCCATCGCCCTCATTCACCATCAGCATCCCGACCGGCACGGTTTCGTTGAAGTTGAGCCGGTTGGATGTGCCGGAGCCGGGGAAAATGGCGGTGATGGTGAAGCTCTTGTCGCGGTAGAGAACGGTCACGTCCTGCGCATTGCTGGATGTGTTGCGGATGTGCAGCCACAGTTGGGCGCAATGAGGCACAGTCTCGGGCGCAGGCCGGATCGGGGTGCCGGTTGCACCATCGCAGTCCGCCGGTATCATCTCGGCCTCCACCTTCACAGGCGGGCCGGACACGGTGAAACCTTTCTTGGCCCCCGCCTCGGCTTGGGTCAGCGCGGCCTCCAACCGCTGAACCTGAGCAAGGCGCGGCAATGCCTCTGCAAGGTCATGGGCTGAGAACCGTGGCGAAGAACCGGGCCCGTCCGGGTCAAGCACACCATCTGGACCGGTCACAGCAAGCTGGCCACCAGTCAGCACGAGCGCGCGGTCAGGCTGCTCAGCATTCCATGCGACGCCATCGACAAGTCCTTCGGCTTCAAGGCGCGCAAGTTCGTCCGCAATGGCGGTGTAGTCCTCGCCATCGGAGACCACTGGCGTGGAGAGCCGAAGCGGCACAGCCTCGGCTGGCGCAAGAGAGGTGACTTCGGCGTACTTGGCGCCCTGCGGCACGGCAGAGAGCGCGGCGCTGAGAGGGGTGAGCCCGGTGATGCTTGCGGTGCCAAGCGGTTCGCCGCCCGCCGCCGCTGCGTAGAAGGTGATTTCGCTGCCCTCCGTCAGGCCCGCGAGAGCCCCAGCCTTAAGCTCCCCATCCACCCGCAAGCGCGCATTGGCTTCGGCGCCACCAAAGACCGGAGCCGCCATGAAGGTGCCTTCACCATCAGGGGTTTGCGTGGCTGTTGCGGTCTCTTTGCGCATACCGTCCATCGTGGCGGTCAAGAGTTGCTCCCACGTGAGGTCAGGCGTCGAGGCCATGACAGTGGTGAGCACGCGCGTGAATTCGCCATACCAATTGGCCGGGTCGTCCGGGTCGCCATGCGGGTATTCAAAGCTGCGCTGGTCAGATTGCGACGAGTAGAGAAAGGCAAACTGTCCTTCTAGCGCCGGTGCAGGGCGGCTCTCAGCCGCCTCCATCGCTTCTGGGATGCCCAGCAGCGTGGGCTCGATGTACCGAGCCGCGCCCTTGCCGGGCATGGCCCGAAAGCCGGTGGCGGCATGGCAGGCATCGAGTACGGCAACAAGCGCCGCACCGCCTGACATGATCGCTTCGGCGGCGGCGCGCAGTTCATCATCGAGGATCGCGTTCTCAACCGCGCCCACCGTGCCCTTCCAGCCGGAGGCATCGGACGGCAGAAGAATTTCATCGTAGCCACCCTGATCGTCGCCATCGAGATCGGGCGCTTGCGAGCCGTGCCCGGAGAAGTAAAAGAAAACCGTGTCGCCCTCACCCGTCGCCTCGGCAGCCTCGGCAAGACCGTTGAGGATCGCCTCGCGGCGGGGCATCCCCACAACAACCCCCTCGGGCAGCAGTTCAGGCGCCGTGGTCAGCACAGTGATATACTCGGCGGCCACTCCGCGCGACATGAGCGTGCGTGCCATCAGCGCTACGTCATTCACCGGGCCGCGCAGGTCTGCATCCAGATACTCGTAGTCGCCCACCCCGATCAACAGGGCGCGGGTTTCGGCCGCCACGGGGGCAGCGCAGGCCAGCGCGGTGAGCGTGGCGAGGGAAAGGTGCCTGAGCGTCATGATGGCGATATTATTGGTGAAATCGCTCCGGGCAAGGCTCACGGGCGCTCATGACAGCAATTGACACACTTCCCTGCAGCCGCGCCCTGCGTTAGGCCCAACGCCATGGCCTACACCCTGCCCGACCCACTCTCAGGCACGTCCCTGCCCTTTGACACCGTAATCGACGTACGCTCACCCTCCGAGTTCGCCGAAGATAATGTGCCCGGCGCCATCTCGCTGCCGGTATTCTCCGACGAGGAGCGCGCCAAGGTGGGCACGATCTACGTGCAAGAGAGCCCCTTTCTGGCCCGCAAGATCGGTGCCGCAATTCTGGCCCGCAACGCGGCAGCTCACCTGGAGGGGCCACTGGCCGACAAAGATGGGGGGTGGAAGCCGCTGGTCTATTGTTGGCGTGGCGGCCAGAGGAGTGGCGGGTTCGCAACCATCCTCGGGCAGATCGGCTGGCGGGTGGAGAAAGTCGAAGGCGGCTACCAGAGCTACCGTCGGTCGGTGGTAAAGGCGCTCTACGAAGGCGAGTTGCCGCATCACGTGGTGCTGCTGGACGGGAACACCGGCACCGCCAAGACTGACCTCCTGCACCGGGTCGCCGAGCGCGGCGGGCAGGTGCTGGATCTTGAAGGGCTGGCCAACCACCGTGGCTCGCTCTTGGGCAATGTCGGCCCGCAACCAGCGCAAAAAGGCTTTGAATCCGCTCTGCTTCAGGCGCTGGCGCGGCTCGATCCGGCCCGGCCCGTGCTGGTGGAGGCCGAAAGCTCCAAGGTGGGCGAACTTCTGGTGCCGCCCGCGTTCTGGAAGCGGATGATCGAGGCACCGCGCCTCACCCTTGCCGCCGGTCTCGAGGATCGCGCCCGCTATCTCGCCCGTGTCTACGCCGAATTAGCGGCGGACGTGCCGGCCTTGAACGCACTCTTGGGGCAACTCACCCGGCTGCATGGGCGCGAGCGGGTTGCGAGCTGGCAAGCGATGGCAGCAGTCGGCGATGTGATGCAGCTTGCGGCAGAGCTTTGTCGCCACCACTACGACCCGCGCTACGCCAAGTCGCGCCGGTCAGACACGCCTAAAACCCGGCTCGAGATCACGCTGGACGAGGACGGCCTGAACCGTGCCGCCGACCGGATCGCGGCAGAACTCAAGGCGTAGCCTTAGAACGCCGAAGCTTCAGGGCCGCTCGCGCAGGTGATCCTCGGCGTCGGCAACGTTGATGTCGAGCGCATCCAGACCATCTTCGAGCATATCGGCCAGCTGTGGCTCGCCGCCAAGGTAGGTCTCCGTAGGCGAGGACTTCTCAGCCACTGCCATCCGGCGGGCCTCTTCGATATCATCGGCATCATAACTGCCGCGCCCGACCCACATCAGGGCCACTAGGCTCGACTGCTCATCTTCGTTCATGTCGGAGATGTAGTTGCGGGTCTGCACCCCGTCAGAGCCGTACTCGCGGGCCAGCGCGATAACGCGGACGATCTTGTGCATGGAAATGTCGAGCATGGCAGGGCCTCCTTGGCCTGAGAGTGCCAGCATAGGCGCGCGCTTTCCAGCCCTTGCACCGGCCCAGACCTGCGTCAAAGTTGCGAGCGAAAGAGCCGGTAGTAGAGCCAGTTCGGCATGAGCTGTGACACACGCACGAGCCAACCCCGCATGGTCGGGAAGCTCTTCTGGAACACGTCGTCGTTCATGTGCTCGAAAAGTTCCCGCGCGGCGGCCTCAGATGTCATCACTGAGGGCGGCAATGCTGCGGGCGTATCACCCTCGTTCAGCGCTTCAGGTTCGATCACGTGACCGGGGCAGGCAAGCTGCACCTGCACCCCTGTGTTGCGGAGCTCGGCATAGAGTTCTTCGGCAAGGTGCATGACGGCGGCCATGGAGGTTCCGTAGCCGATTTCACCCGGCAGGCCGCGATAGGCCGAGAGGCCCGCGACCAGCAGCAAGTGCCCCTTGTCGGCGTCCACCATCCCCGGCAGCACCGCGCCCACGGTGTTGAGCGCACCGTCGAGGTTACGGTCGATAACCTGCTTGATAGCGACCGTATCCCAATTACGGGCACCGTGGCCGCCCATCGCATCGGGCAGGTAGATCACGCCGTCGACCGCACCCACGCCCGCCGCTGCGACCTTCATCGCCTCGGCATCGGAGGTATCGGCTTCAACCGCCGTGGCCTTGCCGGGCAGCATCTCGGCCAGCTTCTTCATCGCCTCCGGCTCGGCGCTGGTGAGTGCCAACTCAGCGCCCACGCGGCTCAACTGATCGGCCAGCGCCCGCCCCAGAGCGGAGCTCGCACCGATGATCCAGTACTTCTTGCCCTGCCATTCGACCATGAAATCTCTCCTCCGTGGAAACGCCGCGTTCTGAAAATATGGGTGCGGGCAAAGTGATTCCATGCCGCCCCGCTCCCATTATAACGCGCTGGTAACCGGAGGGTTCACACTGGGCCTGAGATCACGCCTAATTTAATGCCATTGCCCTGCGATTGAGCAGCTTTCAGCTGGATGGCCCGGTCGCAGGGCTGCCAAGGGGAACGACCTGCGCAGGCTCTTCGGGAGCCAGCTCCTCGAAGTCGAAGGCATCGAGCCTGTGCGCCCGCTTGCCCGCCTTCTCGGCAGAGATCTTGATCTCTTCGATGTCCTTCGCCGCTTGCCCGAAGTGCCGGTCGAGATTGCCCACACGTGTGCCGAGCCTGTCCACATCGGCATGGAGCAGCGCCAACTCCTTGCGGATAGCCCCCGCTTGCTCGCGCATCCGGGCATCCTTCAGCACCGCGCGCATGGTGTTGAGGGTGGCCATACAGGTCGTGGGCGACACGATCCAGACCCGGGCCGCAAAGCCCTCGCGCACCACTTCGGCAAAGTTGGCGTGCAACTCGGCATAGACCGCCTCGGAAGGAAGAAACATCAGCGCCCCATCAGCGGTTTCACCCTCAACGATGTAGCGCTCGGAAATGGCGGTGATGTGGGTTTTCACCGCGGCCCTCAGGGCCCGACCGGCGGCAGCTTTCTCGGCATCGCTCGTCGCGGCGCGGAGTTGCTCGTAAGCCTCCAGCGGGAACTTGGCATCAATCACGATCGGGCCGGGCGGGTTGGGCAGGTGAATCAGGCAGTCCGCTCGCTTGCCGTTCGAGAGCGTGGCTTGCAGCGTGTAGCTGTCCCGCGGGAGCGCTTTGGAAACGATATCGTTCAGCTGGATCTCGCCAAACGCCCCGCGGGTCTGCTTGTTGCTCAGAATGTCCTGAAGGCCGAGCACATCGCCGGAGAGCTTCTCGATATTGGCCTGCGCCTTGTCGATCTGTGCCAGCCGCTCTGTGAGCTGGGTCAGCGAGGTGGCGGTTTGCTTGGAACTGCCCGCAAGCGTTTCGTTCACCTTTTCCTGCATGTCGTTGAGCGTGCGTGCTGAGTGCAGCGCGGTCTGGTGCAGCCGGTCGGCCACCTGAGCCTGAACCTCGGCCAGACGCGCCTCCATAGCAGCCACGATCTGAGCTTGGCCCGTTTGCTGGCTTTCGGAGACGGAAGCGATCCGCCCGCCAAGCTCATGCTGACCCTGTGCAAGCGCCTCGACCGCCTTTGAAACGGTGCCGATCTGTCCAGCCGCCTCAGCGGCTCGGCCAGCGCGGCGGACGGTGGCAATCAAGAGCCAAAGCAGGATCACGATGAGCAGCGCACCGGCCAGCACCGCGATCACGCGCGGGTCGGTCAGGGCGAAGGGCTGTCCACCAATCTCGATCATCGGCGCCCGAAGAGCCGCTCGATGTCGTGCAGCTTCAGCTCCACGTAGGTGGGCCGTCCGTGGTTGCACTGTCCCGAGTGAGGCGTCGCCTCCATCTCGCGCAGCAGCGCGTTCATCTCCTCGGCGCGCATCCGGCGGCCAGAGCGGATCGATCCGTGGCAGGCAACGCGAGAGAGGATGGCTTCGAGCCGCTCCTGCACCAACTGGCTCTCGCCGATGTCGTCCAGCTCGTCTAGCACATCGCGCAGCATGGCTTCGGCGTTGATCTCACCAAGAATCGCCGGGGTTTCCCGTACGGCAATGGTGCCAGGTCCGAAGGGCTCGAGGGTCAGTCCCATGCGGGTGAAGGTTTCGGCATGCGCCAAAAGGGTCGACGCGTCTTGCTCCGAAAGTTCAACGATCTCGGGGATCAGCAGCGCCTGCGCGGCAACGCCATTCGCTGCCATCTGGCGCTTGAGCTTTTCATAAACAAGGCGCTCGTGGGCAGCGTGCTGGTCAACGATGACCATGCCGCTCTCTGTCTGGGCGATGATGTAGTTCTCATGTACCTGCCCGCGGGCAGCGCCAAGCGGGTGATGGGTGAGGGTTTCATCCATGCCCTGCGGCGTTTCTTCGACCCGACCGGTCGGTGCCTCGGCAAACCCCATCGGCTCGACCACAGGCGTGGGCCAGCGGTAGTTCTGTGCGCGGTCCCGCGCGGCGAGGTCCATCTGGTAGATGCGGGGCGCCTCCGGCGCCTCGGCCCGTTCAGGCGTCATCGCACCAAGCACTTCGCCAGCGATGGTCGATGAGGCGCGATGACCTGCCTCGGCCAACGCATGCCGAATGCCGCTGACGATCAAGCCCCGCGCCACACCCGGCTCTCGAAAGCGTACCTCGGATTTGGCGGGATGTACGTTCACGTCCACCCGCTGCGGATCGACATCGAGAAAGAGTACCGCCGCCGGGTGGCGCTCACGGCTGAGATAGTCGGCATAGGCCCCGCGCAGGGCGCCGATCAGCAGTTTGTCCTTAACCGGCCGCCCATTGACGAAGAGGAACTGCGCAACCGAAGAACCCCGAGAATAGGTCGGTAGTGCGGCATATCCAGTGAGGTGAATGCCCTCGCGCTCGGCGTCGAGACGAATGGCGTTTTCTGCAAAGTCCCGCCCCAGAACTGTGGCAAGGCGACCGGCAAGCGCATCGAACAGGTCGCCCGATTGCGCATCAGCACGGAACGTGACACGCGGCTCGCCGCCGGATTCATCGCGCAGGGTGAAGCCGATGAACGGCTCGGCCATGGCGAGGCGTTTTACCACCTCGGAGATTGCCTGAGTTTCTGCGCGGTCCGACCGCAAAAACTTGAGTCGTGCAGGCGTGGCATAAAACAGGTCGCGCAGTTCGACCTGGGTGCCAGATGTGAGCGCAGCAGGTTTGACCGGGCCAAGCGTGCCACCTGCGCAGGCGATGCTATGCGCGTCGGTACGGGTGGGCCGCGACGTAATGGTGAGCCGCCCCACCGCGCCGAGCGACGGCAGCGCCTCGCCCCGGAAGCCGAAAGAGCGAATATCGAGAAGGTCAGAGCCGTCGATCTTGGAGGTCGCGTGGCGCGAGAGGGCAAGTGGCAGGTCTTCCGCCGGGATGCCGCAGCCATCGTCGGTGACCCGGATCAGGGTCTTGCCGCCATGAGAGATGCTGATCTCAATCCGCGTCGCCCCTGCATCAATCGCGTTTTCGACCAGCTCTTTCACCGCAGAAGCCGGGCGCTCCACAACCTCACCCGCGGCGATCCGGTTGATAACCGTCTCGTCGAGCTGCCGGATTTGCGGCGGGCTAGGGCTTATATTGGGCTTCGGCGCGTTCATGCTACTAGGGGTAGCATGGCGGTGAGCGATTCTGCGAGGGGGAATCTCGACGTGAGAAGGCTTGTTCGCGTGCCCTGCACGGCTTGCCGCGTCCTGCGTTTCAGCCTTTAGGTTTCACCGCCCCAACCAGCGGACCAAGCGGAAAGCCCGTGTCATGCCGTCCGACTTCTGGTGCAAAGAGGCGCGACACGGAGCCATCGAAATAGAGGGCGTTCGGTGTTCTGAGTCCGTCCCGAAAGAGCGTGCCAAACTCCCAAAACGTCACCGGCTCGTCGGAAATGACAAAGTGGATCGTACGACCATCGGCCTCCACTCCCACGCCATTGCGGAAGTGCCGGGAAGTGCTGTCCCGCAGAAAGCGCGGATGCAGCGCCCCGTCCAGCACCAGCATCGGGCCTGATTGCGATGCGTAGCGGCAGGCAGGTGTGTTTGCATCGTAAGCCAGCGTCTCCACAACAGCCGCCGACCCATCCATCAGGCAAAACACTCCATTGGGCACGAGGCCAAAGTTGCCCGGCCCCGGGTTGGTTACCAGTGGCGCAGTCTGGCGACCCTCTTCGAGGTAAAGGCCCACAGGGCTGCGGTCGTCGTGATACATACCCGCATTCATTGCGAAGGTCAGCTCGAGCCCATCAGCGGCCAGCATATCTTCGAGCCGGGCAAAACTACCGATCACCTTGCCACCGTTGCTGTGGAACAGACGGATGTCGTCGACCGCCGCATCCAATGTGCAAAGCGTGTAGGCGCGGCCCTCGTGGGCGATATCGCGGCAGGCGGGCGCCGCAGTGAGCGGCGCAGCGGTGAGCAGCGCCAGCAGCGGAGCGAGGAGGCGGTTAATCCTCGCCATCGTCCTCGGCCTCGACATCGCGGCGAACTCGCTCTTCCGAGAACATGCGGCGGGTGTCGTCCATGCGGTCGAAGGTTTCGTCGAGCTTGAAGCGCAACTCGGGCGAGAACTTCAGCGCGAGAGATTTGTTCACCGCGCGGCGCAGCTCGGAGCGGTTTCTGCGCAGCGCATCCAGGCCCTCTTCAGCATGAAAACCACCAAGAGGCATCACGTAGGCGGTGGCAACTTTCAGGTCCGGCGAGCAGCGCACCTCGGAAACGGTGATCGACATGCGGGCTAACTCATCGTCATGCACATCCCCGCGCTGAAGCACCTGGGCCAGCGCGCGCCGGATGGTTTCGCCCACGCGGAGCTGTCGCTGCGAGGGGCCGGGACCGTCATGAAACTTGTTCTTCGCCATGGGCCGGACATAGGGCGCGCACCGCCGTCACGCAAGCAGGCCTTTGCGCCGTGGCGCGGCGTCAGCTAAACGGAGCCGAACGTGAGAAGGACGATGAGCGATGATGGACGTGCCCGGGATCGTGGTGATGGGAGCCTCCGGCCGGATGGGGCGGATGCTGGTGCAATCGGTGCAGGAGAGCCCGGTGATGCGGCTCGCCGGCGCGCTGGAGCGCGAGGGCCACGAGTGGGTGGGCCAAGATGTGGGCGGGGCTATGGGTGGCGCGGCGCTTGGCGTTACGGTCACCGCGGACCCGCTTGAGGCAATGTCCAAGGCACAGGCGGTGATCGACTTCACCGCCCCTGCCGCCACTGTCGAGATGGCCGGGCTGGCCGCGCAGGCGCGAGCGGTCCACGTGATCGGCACCACCGGTTTGACCGACGATGACATCGCCAAGATCGACCTTGCCGCGCGCCATGCGGTTGTCGTGCGAGCCGGCAACATGTCTCTCGGGGTGAACCTGTTGACGGTGCTGGTGAAGAAGGTCGCGGCGGCGTTGGACGAGGATTTCGATATCGAGGTGGTGGAGAGCCATCACCGGCACAAGGTGGATGCCCCCTCCGGCACCGCTCTGATGTTGGGGGAGGCCGCCGCCGAGGGGCGCGGCCATGGGCTGAAGGATGTCTACGAGGCCGCGCGGGATGGCATCACCGGTGCGCGCAAACGCGGGCAGATCGGTTTCTCCGCCATTCGCGGCGGTGACATCATCGGCGAGCATGATGTGCTCTTCGCCGGGCCGGGCGAGCGCTTGACGCTCTCGCACAGCGCGACAGACCGGAGCCTCTTCGCCAAGGGGGCGCTAAAGGCCGCGCTCTGGGGGCAGGGGCGCAAGCCGGGGCATTACTCGATGCTGGATGTGTTGGGACTCGGCGAGGCGTGATGGGGCGGTGGGTGCCAACCCACCACTCAAAAGTCGATCGCGAGGCCCTTCTTCTCCCAGTCACCGTAGCGCACCGGCTCGGGGCCATCGCGGCCGCCCAGTTCTTTGGGCAGCTCTTCCGCCTTTGCAGCCTTTCGGCGCGCCTCTGCTTCGGCCAGGGCGCGTTGGGCTTCGGGGGGCAGGTCTGTTCGGTCGGTCATCTCGGCGCTCCTTGTCAGGGCTTGGCCTGTGATATAGCCCGCGAGGCACAACCGGAAAAGGGGAAGGCCAATGGCCGATGCGGCACGCGAGCTGGCGCTTTCATTCATCAAGGGTGTGCTGGCGCAGCGGATCATGATGTCAGAACTCGTGGCCGCCACGCAGGCGCCGCCCGAGGTGATGGCCCGTGCCCAGCGGCTGGCCAACGCCACGCTCCGCAATCTCGGCCCGGCAGATGCGGCTTTGAAGCCCTACATCAAAAAGGCCCCGCCCGCCCCCGTGCGCGATGTGCTGCGGCTGGCGACCGTGGAACTTCTGGCGCTGGGCGAGGCCGCGCATGGCGTGGTCAGCGAGGCGGTGAGTCTGACCCGTGAGGTCTCACCACGGGCAGCCGGCATGGCCAATGCAGTCCTGCGGCGCGTCGCGGAGGAGGGGCAGGCCGCATTTGATGCCGCGCCGCCGACGCGTATGGCCAACTGGCTGCGCGGGCGACTCGGAGCCGCGTACGGCAATGCGGTCGTGGCACAGATCGAAGCGGCCCACGGTTCGGGCGCCCCGCTGGACCTGAGCGCCAAGGGCGACCCGGCAGCGTTGGCCGAGGCCGTGGGCGGCACGCTCCTGCCCGGTGGATCGGTGCGCATCACCGGGCCAGCGCAGGTGTCGGCGCTTCCGGGCTTCGAGGAGGGCGCGTTCTGGGTGCAGGATGCCGCCGCCGCGATGCCCGCAAAACTGCTCGCCCCCCAGCCCGGCGAACGCGTGCTTGACCTCTGCGCCGCGCCCGGTGGCAAAACCATGCAACTCGCCGCCGCCGGTGCCGAGGTGACCGCGCTCGATCTCTCCGAGTGGCGTTTGAAGCGGGTCGATGAGAACCTTGCCCGCACCGGCCTGTCCGCCAATCTGGTCGCCGCTGACGCGCTGACTTGGACGCCCGAAGAGGCCTTCGACGCGATCCTGCTCGATGCCCCCTGCTCGGCTACCGGCACCATCCGCCGCCATCCCGACCTGCCGCATGTGAAAGACGGCAAGGGGTTGAAAGAGCTGTTCGCGCTTCAGGCGCAAATGCTGGAGCGGGCGATGGGCTGGCTCAAACCCGGTGGGCGGCTTGTCTACTGCGTGTGCTCACTGCTCCCCGAAGAGGGCGAAAAGCAGGTCGAGGGCCATGAGCTCATTCGACCAGAGGCAGAATGGATCGAGGAAAGCTGGCGCGCGGGCAACGGTCTTCGTCTGCGGCCCGATTTCTGGCCGGATCGTGGCGGGATGGATGGGTTCTACATGGCAGTTCTGCGCAAGCCCTGAGGGCAGATCTAATCGGCACCCAATCCGCCGAATGCCCCGCGCGTTCGGATCAGCAGGTGACACCCGCCGCCCGTGGCCTTATCCTCTGCCGCAACCAACAACAGGCCCGCAACGGGCAGCCCGAGAGCGCAATGGCAGGCATCCTCGCAAAGCATCCGTCCGCGAAATGGGCGCGCATGGCCAATCGGTTTCAGGCGCGGCTGGCAACGTGGTCGCGCCCAGCGACCGCCTTCACCAGCCACCCCGAACCGCGCACAATCGGCAGCTTCGCCAAGGGGCGGCAACTGGTGGCAGGCACCTACCTATTCGCCGGCTACCTCGTTGAAGCACAGGGAGACGAGCGTCCGATCTGGGATCTGCCTGCCCCCGCCCCCGAGTTCACCGAGGCGCTCATGGGCTTTTCATGGCTCGATGACCTCGCCGCCGTCGGCGACCTACGGGCGCGCAAGAGGGCGCAAGGGTGGACGTGGGTCTGGATCGAGCGCTTCGGGCGTGGCCGCGGCCCGGGGTGGACCCCCGATCTAACCGGCCGCCGCCTGATCCGCTGGATCAACCACGCGATCTTTCTGCTGAATGGCCGAAGCTCGGACCAGTCCGAAGCCTATTTCAGGGCGCTCGCCGGGCAAACCCGGTTCCTGTCCCGCCGATGGCGCTCCGCCGCGCCGGGCCTGCCCCGGTTCGAGGCTCTGACCGGCCTGATTTATGCGGGCCTCGCGCTGCAAGGGATGGAGGGTCACGTGGACCCGGCGCTGAAGGCCCTCTCCCGCGAATGCGACCGGCAGGTGGATGCGCAGGGCGGCATCCCAACGCGCAACCCCGAGGAACTGATGGAGGTGCTGACGCTGCTCACATGGGCGGTGCATGCACTTGTGGATGCGGACCACCCGGTGCCGCGCCCTCTCACTGCCGCCATCGCCCGGATCACCCCCACCCTGCGTGCCCTGCGCCATTCCGATGGCGGGCTGGCGCGCTTTCATGGCGGCGGGCGCGGGCTTGAGGGTCGGCTGGACGCGGCACTCGCAGCCTCCGGCGTGCGCGAGGGGCCGGGTGAGGGGCTCTCGATGGGATACGCCCGGCTGGCCGCAGGTCGCACCACGGTGATTGTCGACGCCGCCCGTCCACCCCGCGGCCCGGCCTCTGCCCGCGCCCATGCCTCCACCCTCGGCTTCGAGCTGACCTCGGGCCGCCGCCCGTTGATTGTCTCCTGCGGCTCAGGCGCAAGCTTCGGCGAGGGCTGGCGGCGGGCTGGCCGCGCCACGGCCTCTCACGCCACGCTGGCGGTAGAACGCTACTCCTCGTCCCGGTTGGCTCCTGCGGCTGGCCAGCGTGGCGAGTTTCTTGAAGACACGCCCGGGCAGGTAAAGGTGGAGCGCACCGGCGACTCTTCAGGCGCCCATCTTCTGGCCGGTCACGATGGCTACGCCTCCACCCACGGCCTCACCCATATGCGGCGGCTGGATCTTGACCCCTCCGGCCGTCTGCTCACCGGCACCGACACGCTCCGCGCCTTCACCGAAGACGCCCGCAAAGCCTTTGACGCGGCAATGACCCGGATGCAGCTGCAGGGCGTAAGTTTCACCGCCCACTTCCACCTGCACCCTGATGTGGATGCGACCGTCGACATGGGCGGCCTCGCGGTCTCGCTGGCGCTGAAGTCTGGCGAGATCTGGGTCTTCCGCTATTCCGGCAAGGCGGAGCTGTCGCTTGAACCTTCGGTCTACCTCGAACAGGGCCGGATCAAGCCCCGCGCCGCGCGTCAGATCGTTCTTTCTGCCAAAGTCCTCGATTATGGCCACGAGATCGGCTGGACCTTGGCGAAAGCACAGGATACCCCGCTGGCCATTCGTGACACGCTCCGCGATGACGATGATGAAGAGGACGCGGAGCAGGGCTGACCGAGGGGACCGATGCCGATGACCAACCTGCAACCCATCCGCCGTGCGCTGATTTCCGTTTCCGACAAGGAGGGGCTGGTCGAGCTGGCCGAGTTGCTGGCGCAGCGAGAGATCGAGATCCTCTCCACAGGCGGCAGCGCAGGCATGCTGAGAGAGGCTGGCATCGCGGTGAAGGACGTGGCCGATGTCACCGGCTTCCCCGAGATGATGGATGGCCGGGTCAAAACCCTTCACCCGGTCGTGCATGGCGGCCTTCTGGCCTTGCGCGACAATGACGAGCACCTGGCCGCGATGGACGAGCACGGCATCGGCCCGATCGACCTGCTCGTGGTCAACCTTTACCCCTTCGAGGCTACCGTGGCCAAAGGCGCCGACTACGACACCTGCATCGAAAACATCGATATCGGCGGCCCCGCGATGATCCGCGCCGCAGCCAAGAACCATGCCTTCGTAAACGTGGTGACGGACGTGGCGGACTATGCCGCGCTGGTCGCTGAACTAGACGACAACGATGGCCAAACCACCCTCGCCTTCCGCCAGCAGCTCGCCCAAACCGCCTATGCCCGCACGGCCGCCTACGACGCCGCGGTCAGCACCTGGATGGCGGACGCCATTGGCCAGCCCACCCCGCGCCGCCGCGCCTTTGCAGGCACGCTTGCCGCAACCATGCGCTACGGCGAAAACCCGCATCAGCAAGCGGCCTTCTACACCGATGGCACCGGCCGGGCCGGAGTGGCCACTGCCGAGCAACATCAGGGCAAGGCGCTAAGCTACAACAACATCAACGATACCGATGCCGCCTTCGAGCTGGTCTCCGAATTCGCCACAGAGGGCGGCCCGGCCTGCGCGATCATCAAGCACGCCAACCCCTGCGGCGTGGCCCGTGGCGCAACGCTTGAAGAGGCCTATCGCCGCGCCTTCGACTGTGACCGCACCTCTGCCTTTGGCGGCATCATCGCGCTGAACGGCAAGCTCGATGGCGCCACCGCGCGGGCCATCAGCGAGATCTTCACCGAGGTCGTCATCGCGCCCGACGCCGATGACGAGGCCAAGGAGGTCTTCGCCGCCAAAAAGAACCTGCGCCTGCTCACCACCGGCGCGCTGGCCGACCCGCGTCAGCCGATCCTGACCTATCGTCAGGTCTCTGGCGGCATGCTGGTGCAAGACAAGGACGTAGGCCATATCAGCAAGGATGAGCTGAAAGTGGTGACCAAGGTGCAGCCGACCGATGCTCAATTGGATGACCTGCTCTTCGCCTGGACTGTGGGCAAGCACGTCAAATCCAACGCGATCATCTACGTGAAGGACGGCGCGACCGTGGGCGTGGGCGCGGGCCAGATGAGCCGTGTCGATAGTTCGCGCATCGCCGCCCGCAAGAGCCTCGACATGGCAGAGGCGCTGGGCCTGTCCGAGCCGCTGACCAAGGGCTCCGTGGTCGCTTCCGATGCCTTCTTCCCCTTCGCCGACGGCCTCATGGCCGCGGTCGAGGCAGGTGCAACCGCCGTGATCCAGCCCGGCGGCTCGATGCGAGATGACGAGGTGATCGCTGCTGCCGATGAGGCAGGTATCGCCATGGTCTTCACCGGCATGCGGCACTTCCGGCACTGATCGGGCGGCACTCATGCGCACCCTCACTCTCTTCGCGGTCATCGCCTTCGTGATCGATCAGGCCAGCAAGTGGTTCGTCTTCCAGTGGCTGAACCTTTGGGAGCGCCAGCGGATCGACGTCATCGACCCCCTTCTGGTGTTCCGCCCCGGCATCAACGAGGGTATCAACTTCGGCCTCTTTGGGGGCGGCTCGGGCGCGCAGCGGGTGATCCTGATTGTGATTGCGCTGGTGCTCTGCATAGCACTGGCCGTCTGGGCGGTGCGCAGCTTTACCACCCGCCGCGCCTTCGCCTCTGCGGGCATGGTGATTGGCGGGGCACTGGCCAATGCGCTCGACCGCGTGCTCTTTCCTGGCGTGCTGGACTTTCTCAACATGTCCTGCTGCGGCATCTCCAACCCTTACCTCTTCAATCTCGCCGATGTTTTCATCTTTGCCGGGGCCTTTGGGCTGATCCTCTGGACCGGCGAGAAAAAGGCGGCTGACGAGGGCGGCGAAACACGTTAGAACGGGCAAAAGAACTGAGGGAAGCCGAGTGGTGTCAGGGGCAATGAAACGGGTTGAGGCAGCCGGGCGCGCTGCGCTTGTGCTGGCGCTCTGCGTGGGTGTGACCGCCTGTAGCCGCACGCCGGACCTGATGAACACGCAGCGCGGGCAGGATACGCCCGACGAGTTTGCCATCCTTCCCAATAAGCCGATTCAGCAACCCGAGAACTACCGCGATCTGCCTCCGCCCACGCCGGGCGGTAGCAACCGCGCCGATGCGACGCCGTTCAAGGATGCCGTCGCGGCGCTTGGCGGCAGCCCCGACCGCTTGAACCGAACGGGCGAGATCCGCGGTGAACCGGGCCTGATCGGTCACGTGACCCGCTTTGGCCTAGGCCGCGATATCCGCACCATTCTCGCCAAGGAAGACTACGAGTATCGCAAAAAGAATGACGGGCGCCTGCTGGAACGGCTGTTCAACGTGAACGTCTACTACAAGGCCTATCGCCCGCAATCGCTGGATCAGGAAGCCGAGCTGGCTCGCTTCCGCCGCGCCGGAGCGGCCACGCCCTCCGCCCCGCCCAGCGGCGAGTTTCAGTAGCCGTTAACCACGCTTCAGGCCGATGCGTGATACACCGGGCTTCACAACCCCGTTGCCCTACTTGCGCATATCCGCCCCATGCCTAGGGTAGCTCTCGCACTACACGAGAGGAGCGCTGATGCCCCCCATCCGCCGCGCCGGAGCCGCCCTTTTGGCGCTCCTTGCCTTCACTGCCCTGCCCGCCACCGCTGAAGAAGTCACCGCCTTTTCGCTTGAAAACGGGATGGACGTTGTCGTGATCGAGGATCACCGCGCGCCGGTTGTGGTGAACATGGTCTGGTATCGCACCGGCGCCGCCGATGAGCCGCCCGGCAAGAGTGGCATCGCGCATTTTCTCGAGCATCTGCTGTTTCAGGGCACCGACGATCTCGCGCCCGGCGAATTCTCCAAGGTGGTCGAAGATAACGGCGGCACCGACAACGCCTTCACCTCGTGGGATTACACCGGCTATTTCCAGCGTGTCGCCGCCGACCGGCTTGAGCTGATGATGAAGATGGAGGCTGACCGGATGGTGGACCTCCTGATCACCGAGGAGGATGTCGCAACCGAGCTTCAGGTGATCCTCGAAGAGCGCAACCAGCGGGTCGAGAACGATCCCTCCGCCCTGTTCGGCGAAGATCGTCGTGCCGCCCAGTGGATGAACCACCCGTACGGCATCCCGATCATAGGCTGGAAGCACGAGATGGAGGGGCTGACTCGGCAGGACGCGCTGGATTTCTACAAACTTCACTATTCGCCCAGCAATGCGATCCTCGTGGTGGCTGGCGATGTGACCCCGGAACAGGTGAAAGGGCTGGCCGAAACCCACTTTGGCCCGCTGCCCGCCAACCCTGAGATCAAGGCGCGCGCCCGCCCACAGGAACCGCCGCAAAGAGCAGCCCGTCACCTCAAGTTCTCCGATCCGCGCATCTCTCAGCCATATGTGGTGCGCACCTACCTCGCGCCGGAGCGGGACGCCGGCGCACAGCAGAAGGCCGCCGCGCTGACCATCCTCGCCGAGCTTCTCGGCGGCTCTCCCACCTCTTCGCTGATGGGTCGGATGCTCCAGTTCGATGAAAGCCTCGCCGTCTATTCTGCCGCCTTCTACTCGGGCGAGAGCCTTGATGACGGCCAATTCGGCTTCTATGTCGTGCCCGTGCCCGGGCGCTCGCTTGAA
Organism: Vannielia litorea; assembly: GCF_019801175.1. Classification (NCBI taxonomy): domain Bacteria; kingdom Pseudomonadati; phylum Pseudomonadota; class Alphaproteobacteria; order Rhodobacterales; family Paracoccaceae; genus Vannielia; species Vannielia litorea. Next base: position 155,579 of record NZ_JAHVJR010000002.1, on the reverse strand, counting down.
GAGGCGGAGGCCGATATCGACCGGGTGATCGAGGCCTTCATGGAAGAGGGCGTCGACATGGAGGCCTTCGAGAGGATCAAGATGCAGGTCCGCGCCTCTGAGATCTACGCCAAGGACAATCTGCAACGTCTGGCGCGCCGCTACGGCGAAGGGCTGACCTCCGGCCTAACGGTCGAGGATATTCAGGCTTGGCCGCACGTCCTTCAGGCCGTCACACCGGACGATGTGATCGCCGCCGCCCGCGAAGTGCTCGATATGCGCACCTCCGTGACCGGCTACGCCATGCGCACGCCCGACCCTGCCGCAGCGCCCGAGCCGGAGCCTGCCAGCGCCGCCGCGCCGGAAGTCGAGTCCGAGACAGAGATCGAAGCCAAGGAGATTTCGCAGTGACCTATCTCAAGCGTATCGCCTGCGGGCTTGCCCTCGCCGCCCTCCCTTTCATGGCCTTGGCCGAGGTCGACATTGAAGAAGTCACATCACCGGGTGGTGTGGAGGCATGGCTGGTCAACGAGCCCTCGATCCCCTTCGTCGCGCTGGAGATTCGCTTCAAGGGCGGCGCGTCACTCGATGCGCCCGGCAAGCGCGGGTCAATCAACCTGATGACCGCAATCCTCGAGGAAGGCGCAGGCGACATGGACGCCCGCGCATGGGCCGCCGCTCGTGACAGCCTCGCCGCCTCCTTCGACTTCGACGTTCACAACGACGCGCTCTCGATCAGCGCCAAGTTCCTCACCGAAAACATGGATGAGGCCGCCGAACTGCTGCGCCTCGCGATGGAAGACCCTCGCTTCGATCAGGATGCCCTCGACCGGGTGCGGGCGCAGGTGCAGTCTATCATCCGATCCAACGGTAACGACCCCGACAAGATCGCCGGCGACACCTTCGACCGGCTGGCTTGGGGCAATCATCCCTACGGCACCGATCTGAACGGCACAGCCGAGAGTGTCGCGGCCCTGACGCGCGAAGACATGTTCGATGCCAAGGCGCGGGTGATGGCCCGTGACAGGCTCTATGTCGGCGCTGTCGGAGATATCGACGCCGAGCGCCTCGCCGCCCTGCTCGACAAGCTGTTTTCCGGCCTCCCCGAGACCGGCGCCGAACAGGCTGAACACATGGACTACACCCTACAAGGCGGCCTCACCGTCGTGCCTTTCGATACCCCGCAGTCAGTGGTGAGTTTCGGCCAGCGGGGGATCAAGCGCGATGACCCCGATTTCTTCCCCGCCTTCGTGATGATGGAAATCCTCGGCGGCAGCGGCTTCAACTCCCGCCTGATGGAAGAGGTCCGCGAGAAGCGCGGTCTGACCTATGGCATCTATGCCTATCTCGCGCCGATGGATTTTGGCGAGATCATCGGCGGCGGCGTGGCATCGGCCAACGGGCGCGTCGCGCAGGTGATCGAAGTGGTGCGCGACGAATGGGCCAAGCTCGCCGACGAAGGTGTGAGCGCCGAAGAACTGGAGCGTGCCAAGAAGTACCTGACCGGAGCCTACCCCCTGCGGTTCGATGGCAACGGCAGGATCGCCAACATCCTTGTTGGCCTCCAGATCGAAGGGCTCGGCCAAGATTACATCACCAACCGCAACAGCTTCGTCGAGGCGGTGACGGTGGAAGACGTGAAGCGCGTCGCCAAGCGGCTGATCGACCCTGATGCGCTGCACTTCGTCGTGGTCGGTGCGCCGGAAGGGCTCGAGGAGACGGCTGGCAACTGACGCGGGTCGAGGCGCGCGCCTCCGCCCGTTGACGCCCCGCCGCTCCCGCGCTACCCCGCGCCTCTCACCACCGATGGAGGCTCCATGGCCCGCCGCAAGGGACGCGACATTTCCGGCTGGATCATTCTCGACAAGCCCGCCGGGCCCACGAGCACCGCCTGCGTGAACAAGCTGCGCTGGGCCTTTGAGGCCAAGAAGGCCGGGCACGCCGGCACGCTGGACCCGGCGGCCACCGGATTGCTGGCCATCGCCTTCGGCGAGGCGACCAAATGCGTGCCCTACGTGATGGACGCCGATAAGTGTTACAGCTTCACCATCCGGCTGGGCGCGGCGACCAACACCGACGATGCCGAGGGCGAGGTGATCGAGACCGCCGAGGCCCGGCCTGCCGATGATGAGATCCGCGCGGCGCTCCCAGGCTTCACCGGCGAGATCATGCAGGTGCCGCCCAAATACTCCGCCGTGAAGATCGATGGCGAACGGGCCTATGCCCTTGCCCGTGACGGCGAGGACTTCGAGGTCGAGGCCCGGCCACTCTGGGTCGAGAGCCTAGAGCTGGTGTCGCGCCCCAATGCCGACACAGCCGAGCTTCGAATGGTCTGCGGTAAAGGCGGCTATGTACGTTCCATCGCGCGGGATCTGGGCAAGGCGCTGGGCTGCCTTGGCCATGTCGTGACCCTGCGGCGCGAGTGGTCCGGCCCTTTCGATCTGGATAAGGCGGTCACGCTGGAGCAGGTCGAGGAGCTGGCCCGCCAGCCAGAGATCGACGGCTTGCTGGTGCCGCTGGAAGAGGGTCTGGGCGACCTGCCCCGCGTCACCGTGAACGAGGCCGCCGCCACCCGCATCGCCAATGGCAACCCGGCCCCTGTGGTCGCCTCCGATGCCGAGTTCGGCGAAGATTGCTGGGCCGCCCACATGGGGCAGGCCATTGCTCTCGGCCGCTATCTTGGCGGCGAATTTCACCCAAGCCGCGTGCTGAACCGGTGAGCCCCAAGAGCGCCAAGGAGTGGCTGGCATGATCACCCGTACCCACACCAAGGGCGACGCACCCTCCACGGCCGTCTATTCCGACTGCGAGCGTTATCGCTATCTTCTGACGCGCACGTGGGACCCGGCGGGCGAGAAGGCGCTTTTCATCATGCTCAATCCCTCGACCGCGACCGAGGTGCAGAACGACCCCACCGTCGAACGCTGCGAGCGCCGCGCCCGTACGCTAGGCTTTGGCAGCTTTCGCGTGACCAATATCTTCGCGTGGCGCGACACCGACCCCAAGAACATGCGCGCCGCGCCCGAGCCGGTCGGCCCGGAGAACGATGCCGCCATTCTCGAAAGCTGCGGCTGGGCCGACAGGATCATCTGCGCATGGGGCAGTCACGGCGCGCATCTGGATCGGGGTCATGCGGTGGAGGCGCTCCTGCGCCAGGGCGGCTGGCCACTCTATCATCTCGGGCTGACCAAGCACGGCCAGCCTAAGCACCCGCTCTACATCGCCTATACCGAGCAGCCCCGGCCTTGGGTCACTCCGGCGATCGCATCCTGATCCGCACTGCACTGCCGAGGGCTTCAGCGCCCGCGTCGCACTCCACCTGCACCACTGGCCGACCGCCGAGGTTGATCTGCCAAGTATCGTCGATGGTGGGCAGCATCACGATGTCGGTGGCATCGGGCCCATCATAGAAGATGACCAGCCGCTCGGTCTCTGGATCGAACCCCTGCACCACGGCAATCGGCCATTGCCGATCGACTGCCAGCTTAAGCCGACGGGGCGCCTCGGTGGGCACGATGATGTCTCCCATCCCCATCGGCAAGATCAGCCTGCCCTCCGAATCGTGAAGGTCTTCGGCTCCGTTGGAAGATGAGACCTCCTCGACGCCATCGGCGTCTGCAGACGAAATCTCTTCCGCTACGGCTTCGGCTTCAAGGGGTTCGTCCGCCGCCGCCGCCACTTGCACTTCCCAACGACTCTCGGCCTCAGCCGTTTCTCCCGGTCCCTCGACCTGCGCTAAGGCCTCTTCCACCTCGGGGATCTCGTCCTCTTCAGTTTCGGGCTCAATCGCATCTACAGGTGCGTCTTCCTCACCCTCCACAACCTCGGCCAAAGGCGCCTCTTCTTCAGCATCCGCCTCAACTGCCGCCTCAGCTTCATCCGCATCAGCCTGCGCCTCCGCAATCGCGGCGCGCGCGGCGGCCTGTGCTTCGTCCATCCGCAGCATGGCCTTTTCGCTCTCGGCTTCTTCGAGCCGAATACGGTTCAGCTCTTCCCGAACGGCCTGAATCTCTGGCGGAAATTCCCTGAATTCCTCGCTTGCCGTGAGCCTCGGAACGGCATCCGCGCCCGGCTCTGGAACCTCCGGCTCAGCAGTGCCTTCAGCCACTGCCCCGCTCCCTGCCAGTTCCGCATGGCGGCGCGACCGAAGGCGGAACCAGAGTGCAATCAGCACCATGGCCAGAAGGAAGATCAACAGGGGAACGAGCCAATCGGGACGCATGCGCGGATCATCCACCGAACACCCCCTACATTCCAGCCCTGCCGCCAGAAACGCCGACAACTTGTTGCATAATCTAGGCACCTTTTTCGGCGGCATAAGGGTTTCATCCACCATGCCACGCTATCCCGATTTCTGCGTTGCATGACACGGTCACGGGAGCGGCCTGGGTTGCAGCCGCTAACGCTGTTGAGGGGTCACCGGCATGTTCTTGCTGTTCGGATTGATGGGTGCCGTGCTTGTCGGCTCGGCTGTTGTGGGGATCGCCGGAGGCGGCGAGGAGGTCGAGGAGGATGCCGTCGACCTCGACACCGTGGAAGACAGCTCTGGCGGTGCCGGTACCATCGGCACCTCCCTGCTCGATGACGAGGCACCCGATGGCGTCGAGGCGCTCGAACCCACCGAGGACGATCCCGCCATTGATCCCCCAGCCCCTCTTGAGTCGACAGATCCAGACGCTGGCGCCACGCAGATCGGGAGCGATGCAGCCGACAGCATTGAAGGCGGCGCAGGCGACGACATCTTGCAGGGCAACGCAGGAGCCGATGAGATCAGCGGCAATGAGGGTGATGATGTCGCCCTCGGCGCCGAAGGCGATGACAACCTCGCAGGCGGGGACGGGTCCGATAGCCTCTTTGGCGAGGATGATGACGACCTGCTCGATGGCGGCAGCGGGGATGACACGCTATGGGGCGGGTCTGGCGATGATACCCTGCTCGGCGGTGACGGTGCCGACAGCCTGACCGGCGGCGATGGTGCCGACGTGCTCGCAGGCCAATCGGGTGATGACCAGCTCGAAGGCGGCCTTGGCGATGATCTGCTCTTTGGCGGTGAAGGGCATGACAACCTCCAGGGCGGCGCTGGCAATGACATCCTGATCGGCTCGGATGACCTGGGCGTCGACTGGTTGAACGGCGGCGAGGGCGATGACGTGCTGGTTCTTGGCGACGGTGACGTTGCCACCGGCGGTGAGGGCGCCGACATGTTCAGCCTTGGCCCTGACCTCGTGGAAGAAACCGTGGCCGAGATCATGGACTTCAACGCCGATGAAGACGGTCTCGCCCTGCTCTGGGACGACACCGCAAGCAGTGAGGCGCCAGAGATCACACTCGGCGAGATCGACAGTGACCTTATCGAAGTCTTTGCCGACGGCGAGTTGATCGGGCTGGTGCACGGCGGCAGTTCATTGACGGCGGCCGATATTCAGCTCGTGCCCATGTCGGCAGGTGCACCCGTTTGAGCGTCGCCAACTGCGCCCGACCTGCCACTTCCTGACGGGTTTTCAATCCGGTGAATTCGGCTAGGGTCGGCGCATGAGCGACCCCGACCCGCACCTCTCCTCCGATCCCGTGGCCACCCAGAGCGCCGCCGAAGCAGACGCCGCGCATGATGCCACGCGCTCTGATCTTCAGCGCGAGATCGTGGCGCTGCGCGAGGAAGTGGCCAAGCTGAACGATCACAAGTTCCTGCGGGTCTACGCGCAGTTCTGGCGCCTGATCGCCTTTCAATTGCTGCGCGGCATGGCCTTCGGTCTCGGCTCTGTTGTGGGCGCGACCGTTCTGGTCTCGATCCTCGCCTACCTGCTGAGCCAGGTCGATTTTATCCCGATCCTCGCCGAATGGGCCGCAGAACTGGGCGTAGAACTGGATCAGGAGAAATCCGAAGCCGAAGCCGAGCAGCGGGTTGAAGAGCAACTGCCAGCCCCCGATGGCGCCGGAACCCAGCCAGAAGATCCGCCGCAGGCCGAACCGGGCGAGATGCCCCCGGCCAACGCCGACTGACCGGCGCGGACGAATCACCTTCCCATCTGGACGGGCTTGGCCTATACGCCCCCTCTGTCGACCGGGATCGCCCGGGCGGCCCACTCCATGGACCCTGCTGGACGACATCCCGGCTTGCGCCCGCAACACCAAACCAAAGGAGACCCCGATGTCGATCACTGCTGAAGACAAGGCCCGCGTCATCAAGGAATACGGCACCAAGGACGGCGACACCGGTTCGCCCGAAGTTCAGGTTGCCATCCTCTCCTCGCGGATCAGCACGCTCACCGAGCACTTCAAAACCCACAAGAAGGACAACCACGGCCGCCGTGGCCTTCTGAAGCTCGTGGCTCAGCGCCGCAAGCTGCTGGACTACCTCAAGAACAAAGACGAGGCCCGCTACAAGGACCTCATCGGCAAGCTCGGCATCCGCCGCTAAGACGGACCGCCAGGGACAAGCGAAGGGGTGGCCTCACGGCTGCCCCTTTTTTGTTCGTCACAAGGCTGCCCCTGTTCCGCCACCTCCCGCGCAACGCAACGTCGCCGCGCCCTGCCGCTTGACCGGTGCGCCCTGCCGCACCCATCCTAAGCGCAGGAGGAGAACCATGATCCCAGCGCTACGCGTCATCATTCACATGGGCGGGCTGCACCGGCTGTTCCCGTTCTGGCTGGTGGGCTTGGGGCTGGTCGTGTTCGACTTCCAGCTCTGGATGCTGGCGGCCATCGCCTATGGCGTGGTGATCCAGTGGTTCAATGAGTACCTGATCCACCGCTTCATCTACCACCGCAAGCCGCCGACAGCGCAGAGCCCGTTCAACCGGCTCTACCGCAGCCACATCGGGCACCATGAATTTCCTCAGGATGAAGAGTTCTTCACTGGCGACGATCACTGGTTCCCGCTCCGCTTTGCCGCCGGGTCCTTCGCCGCGCACATGCTGGTGCTCTGGCCACTGCTGGGTTTCTGGCTGGCGGCAAAGGTAGCTTGGGTCGCGCTCTTCGTCGGCTCCGCTTCGGCCTTCGCCTTCTACGAGTACTGCCACACACTGGCGCATCTAAACGTGACAAAGGGGCGGTTCGGGCGGTGGGTGACTCGCGAGCACATGGCCCACCACTATCAGGACCATCACGCCACCTTTCACGTAACCGCCGGGATGGGCTGGATCGATCGGCTCTTCGGCACCGCACACAGCCCGGCAAAAGCGCGGGAGCGCTATGACCGGCGCACCATGATGAGCATCGGGATGGACCCGGAAGATCTGCGCCTCGTCACCGCCCGCAAGGCCTACGGCATATCCAAGGCGCCACGCCACATCGCGTGAGTGCTGGTCAGATCGCAGCCTGAGGTTGCGATCACTTGGCAAATGACACACTGCATCGCACCGCAATGGCACGGATCGACATAAACCCGCACAAACCTTTGGCATTAACCTCAAATTTTATTTCACCGGCCCGCCGAGCCTGCTAACCCCTTGGCCCGAACCGCCGCGCAGAGGGAGGCCGGGCAGAATGACGGGAGTGCCGGAATTTCCGACCACCGAACCTGAAGGGCATGAGGACGAGTTGGGCCGCCGCGAGCGGCTGGCCGACCTTGCCAAGACCGGGCTCATGGATAGCGTGCCGGAAGAGGTCTATGATCGCGCGGTGCGACTGGCCAGGCAGATCACGGGCGCGCCTGTGGGGTTGCTTTCGCTCGTCGACAATCGCCGCCAGTTCTTCAAAGCGCAATCCGGTCTCGAAGAAGCCGGTGTGGAGCAGCGCGAAACGCCTCTAAGCCACTCTTTCTGCCAATACGTGGTGTCGTCCCGCACCTCCCTTGCGGTGGTCGATGCCCGGACCCATCCGCTTCTGGCGGGCAATGGCGCAGTGGGCGACCTTGGCGTCATCGCCTATCTCGGAGTGCCGGTTCACGGGCCGGGGGGCGAAGTTCTTGGCTCCTTCTGCGCCATCGATTCCGAGGCGCATGAATGGTCCGAAGGGCAGATGAAGGCGCTCGAAGACATTGCCGGGATCGTCGAGAGCGAGATTCGCCTGCATCAGGCTCTCTCCGAGCGCCAGTTGCTGGTGCAAGAGCTGAATCACCGGGTGAAGAACCTCTTCACCGTGGTGTCCGGAATGGTGCGCCTGAGCCATGCGAATGGCGAGGAGTCATCCGCCCTCGCTGCGCGGCTTCACGCACTGGCCAATGCCCACAACCTCCTTGCCCCGGCCATTCAGGCGGGTCAGCCGGTGGGCGACAGGATCTCCCTGCACGACCTCCTCGTTACCCTGCTCACCCCTTATGGAGACGAGCATCTGACAGGGATCGATGGCCCCAATGTTGTGCTCGGCCCGCGCGCCAGCACCTCGCTCTCGCTGGCCCTGCACGAGCTGGCCACGAATGCCGCCAAATACGGGGCGCTTGCTGCAGCTCAAGGGCGGCTTGCGGTGACTTGGGGCGTTGAGGGCAACGACCTCAAGATCCGCTGGGAAGAGACCGGCCGCGCCACCCAAGAGGCCGGTCAGCCCGCGGGCTTCGGCTCGCGCCTTGTGTCGCTTGCGATTGAAGGCCAGCTGGACGGCACGCTCGAAACCGATCTGCGACCGGAAGGTATGATCCGCCAGATCACCCTGCCGCGCGACAGGCTGGCAGAGTAACCGCAGCCCGCGCGCGGACCTCGCAAGCCGGCCCGGTCCGTTCACAAAGCTTCCCATCGCCACAACTTTCCTGTATGGCCCGCGCATCTGAGACGTTGCGCCAAGGCCCCGGCGCTCGATGGAATAGGTATCAGGGGCCGGCGGCAATGGGGCCGCCACTCAAACGGGAGACCCGGGATACGCCCGGGAGCGCTCCCCTACAGGAAACGAACATGTTCAAAATTACCAAGAAATCCATGGAGTGGGGCGAAGAGACCCTCACCCTCGAAACCGGGCGTGTGGCCCGTCAGGCCGATGGCTCCGTCATCGCGACCCTGGGCGAAACCTCTGTCATGGCCAACGTGACCTTCGCCAAGACCCAGAAGGAAGGGCAGGACTTCTTCCCCCTTACCGTTCACTACAACGAAAAATACTACGCCGCCGGTAAAGTGCCCGGTGGCTTCTTCAAGCGTGAAGGCCGTCCGACCGAGAAAGAGACGCTCACCTCGCGCCTGATCGACCGTCCGATCCGCCCGCTCTTCGTGCCGGGCTTCAAAAACGAAGTCCTCGTGATCTGCACCGTGCTCTCGCACGATCTGGTCAACGACCCGGACATCGTCGCCATGATCGCCGCTTCGGCCGCGCTCACCATCTCCGGCGCCCCCTTCATGGGCCCGATCGCCGCCGCCCGCGTCGGCTTCGAGGATGGCGAATACGTGCTGAACCCCGAAGTGCAGGACATGGACCAGCTGCGCCTGAACCCCGACCAGCGCCTCGACCTCGTGGTCGCCGGCACCAAGGACGCGGTGATGATGGTCGAGTCCGAAGCCTACGAGCTTTCGGAAGACGAGATGCTCGGCGCCGTGACCTTCGCCCACGAGCAAATCCAGCCGGTCATCGACCTGATCATTTCGCTGGCTGAAGAAGCTGCCAAAGAGCCATTCGACTACCAGCCGCCGGATTACTCCGAGCTCTATGAGGCCGTGAAAGCCGCTGGCGAGACGGACATGCGCGCCGCCTATGCGATCCTCGACAAGCAGGAGCGCACTGCTGCCGTGTCCGCCGCCAAGGAGAAGATCCTCGGCGCCCTGACCGACGAGCAGAAGGAAGACAAGAACCTCGGTTCCGCGCTGAAAAAGCTCGAGTCCTCCATTCTCCGTGGCGACGTGGTGAAAAACGGCAAGCGGATCGACGGTCGCTCGACCACCGATGTGCGCGCCATCACCTCCGAAGTGGGCATCCTGCCCCGGACCCACGGTTCTGCGCTCTTCACCCGCGGCGAGACGCAGGGCCTCGTGGTCACCACGCTCGGCACCGGTGACGATGAGCAGATCATCGACGCGCTGCACGCCAACTACCGCAGCAACTTCCTGCTGCACTACAACTTCCCCCCCTACTCGGTGGGCGAGGTTGGCCGTTTCGGCCCTCCGGGTCGTCGTGAAATCGGCCACGGTAAGCTGGCCTGGCGTGCGCTTCAGGCCGTTCTGCCCGCACCGACTGACTTCCCCTACACCATCCGCGTGGTCTCGGAGATCACCGAGTCCAACGGCTCCTCTTCGATGGCTTCCGTCTGCGGCGGCTCGCTCTCGATGATGGACGCCGGTGTGCCGCTGAAGGCCCCGGTGGCTGGTGTGGCCATGGGTCTGGTGCTGGAAGATGACGGCTCCTACGCCATCCTGACCGACATCCTCGGCGACGAGGATCACCTCGGCGACATGGATTTCAAGGTGGCCGGCACCGAAGAGGGCATCACCTCGCTCCAGATGGACATCAAGGTTGCGGGCATCACGCCCGAAATCATGAAAGCCGCCTTGGCTCAGGCCAAGGAAGGCCGGATGCACATCCTCGGCGAGATGAGCAAGGCTCTGACCGCCGGGCGCACCGAGTTCTCGGCCCACGCCCCGCGCATCGAAACCATGAACGTGCCCACCGACAAGATCCGTGAAGTGATCGGCTCGGGCGGCAAGGTGATCCGCGAGATCGTCGAGGTTTCGGGTGCCAAGGTCGACATCAACGACGATGGTGTCATCAAGATCGCATCGCCGAATGCCGAGTGCATCGAGAAGGCCCGCGAGATGATCCACTCGATCGTCGCCGAGCCGGAAGAGGGCAAGATCTACAACGGCAAGGTCGTGAAGATCGTCGATTTCGGCGCCTTCGTGAACTTCTTCGGCAAGCGCGACGGCCTCGTGCACGTCAGCCAGATTGCCAACCAGCGCCTCAACCACCCCTCCGACCAGCTGTCGGAAGGCCAAGAGGTGAAGGTCAAGCTGCTGGGCTTCGACGATCGCGGCAAGGTGCGCCTGTCGATGAAGGTTGTCGACCAGGAGACCGGCGAAGAGATCAAGAAGGAAGAGAAGGCCGACTGAGGCCACTCGACCTGACGAACACGGAAAGGCCCGGGGGAAACCTCGGGCCTTTCTGCTTTATTCTCAGGCTTCGATGAAGCGCGGTGTCTCTCCCGGTGCCATAATCACGGCTGTCAGCCGCCCGGTGGCATAGGCCCCGGTGTCGATGGCAATGCGACCGGGGACGACCTCTGGTTCATCGCGAATATAATGGCCGTGGACCACCCAGATGCCATCCGGGCGCGGCGTCGAGAAAAACCCGGGGTGGCCGTACGTGAGCGAATGTCGCTGGGCAGCGATAGGCCGTGACGGGTCAGCGCCCGCGTGGGTGACGGCCACGTTGCCGCTCTGCCAATAGCGCGGCAGGGCCGTCAGCCACTCATGCAAACCCTCCGCCTCCAGAGCCTTGGCCAACCCCTCCTGCGCGGCCTCAAGCTCCGGCCCGCCCTCTTCTGACACCTCTGCGCCAAGGCCAAAACTCGCGAGGGTCTGCAAGCCGCCGTAGGCCAGCCACCGCGGATACTTCCCGCGGGCAAAATCGAGCATCATGTCCTCGTGGTTGCCGCATAGGCAAACGGCGCGGCCGTCCTCGCAAAGTGCATTGAGCCGTCGCAGCACCCCTGCCGAAGCTTCCCCGCGATCCACGTAATCCCCAACAAAGATGAGCGGCAGGCCCGGCGCTTCCTGCTCCAGACGGCTAAGCAACCGCGCAAGCAGATCGTCCCGGCCGTGGATGTCTCCGATGGCCACAAATGCGGCGTCAGGCTGGGGGGGCGAGCCACGAAAGCCGGGCGCTGTCGGGGCCGAGCGCGACCAGCCGAACGGGAGCCATGACAGCCATTTCATCTTCAGCGACTGATAACCTGGCAGCTTTCGGCCTTCACCAGTTTGCGGCTCTCCCGCTGCGTGGCCCCCCTCACTGCCCGGCCTCTTCCGGCCTCCGTCACCTGCGTGGTCGAAGAGGAGACAAGTTCGGTCAACTGGCACTTGTTTCCCTGCAGCGCCACTTTCATGCGAAAGCCCGCCTCGGTCACCTGTTTGCTGCCCTCAGCGGTGGTCAGCACACGGTTGGCGTTGACGGTGGCGGTCAGCCCGCTTCGGCTGAGCTGGTAGCGGCTGCGGGTGTCGACCGTGGCCTTGTAGTTCACCGCGATGCCGGGGGGCAGGCGCACCTTGCTGCCATCGTTGCAGGCCTCGGTGCGGCTCTTGGCCGAGTAGCTGCACGATTTGCGCTGGCGGCTGGAAGGGCCTTCGAAAACCAGCGCAGAGGCCGAGCCATCCGCCCCACGCTTGGCACCAATCTCAAAGGTCTTGCAGTTGGATTTCACCGTTTCAATCGCCAGCAGCCCGCCGAACTGGTTGATGTCATAGACCGTGCGGCAAGTGTCGTTCGACCGGCCGAGGCCACGGGTGCGCACCTGCTTTTCGGTAAAGCTCATCCGCAACTTCAGCTCTGCCTTGGCGGTGGTTGCCGGCAGGGTCACGGCCATCATCAGGGCGAGGGCCAAGGTCAGAAGTTTCATCTCATCACCTCCCGCAGGGCCGCCCCGCGCTCAATTGCAGTAGGTCCGGCCATTGTAGGTTGCACATTTGCGTGCCGAGCCGCCACCCCCGCTGCTGCTGCGCTTGGGTTTCGAGGCCTTGGCCTGCCGGACCTGACAGGAGCCGCGTGTGTCGAGGTATTGCCCGGAGGGGCAGGTCTTCAGCTCGCAGCGATTGTCGACCTTCACCTCGCGCACCGAGCAGACCAGCGGGCATGTGCCTTCGGGCATCATCTGCATCAGTCCGGCAAGGGTGATCGATAACTCCATTTCCGAGATGTCGGGCACTGCATCGCGCAGCCGGTCCATCGCCTGCTCCGAGCGGCGGCCCCAGTCGCCATCCACCGGCCCGGCATCGCAACCCAGACGGTTAAGCTCTTCCTGAAGGGTAAAGAGCATGTCTTCGTGCTCCTCATCCTCGATTGGCATGAACACGGTAGCCGGGATCGCCACGCGCACGATGGGGGTGCCGTCATCGGCGCGCGTCACCTGCACGTCTTCGCCGATGATACCGTCAGTGTTGACCCCTTCGGAAACATCCACCTCCGCGGCGTCATCGATCAACACCGCGGCCTCTGCCCCAGCCTCGCCAACGGCCTCCTGAGCATGCAGGGGCGCGGAAGCGGCCAGACCCGCTCCGATCACGAGGGCAAGCACGGCGCAAATCCGCCGGTAGGGGTTCGTCATTCAATCCATCTGCGCGGCGCCAAGCGCTGCGGCCACGCACCTTTCGCAACAAAGCCTAGCAAAAAAGCCCCGTTGTCACCAACGAGGCTTTCTCACATCTGCGGGATGTTGCCGCAGGGTCTCAGGCGCGGCTCAGCCCGGGTTCTTGGCGAAGCGCAGGTAGGGCAGTTTCTTGTCGAGCGTGCCGTATTTCTCTTCTGCCGCGGCATCGTCCAGCGCCAGCGCCACGATCACGTCCTGCCCGGTTTCCCAGTTGGCGGGGGTGGCCAGCGGCTGCTCGTAAGTGCGCTGCAGCCCGTCGAGCGCGCGCACCACTTCGGCAAAGTTCCGGCCCACGGTCATCGGGTAGGTCATGACCAGCTGCACCTTCTTGTTCGGCGCGATAATGTAGACAGAGCGGACGGTTGCGCTGTCGGCCGGGGTGCGGCCATCGGGCAAGTAGGCATCTGCGGGGAGCATGTCGAAGGCCTTGGCCAACTCCAGACCGTCATCAGCCACGATCGGAAAGGTCGGCTCGGCGCCGCCGAAACTCTGGATATCGCCCTTCCATTTCTTGTGATCTTCCACGCCGTCGACCGAGACGCCAAGCACCTTGGTGTTCCGCTTGGCCCATTCGTCGGCCAGCTGGGCCACCGCACCAAACTCGGTGGTGCAGACGGGGGTAAAGTCCTTCGGGTGAGAAAAGATGATCGCCCAGCTGTCGCCGATCCAGTCGTGCAGCGAGATCTCGCCCTGGTCGGTGGTGACGGTCAGGTCGGGGGCGGTGTCGTTGATGCGCAGAGCCATGAGGTATCCTCCTTCGGGCAGCGTTTCCTTGCGGCAATAGATACGCGTGGCAGACAAAATTGAAAGGCCCGTGCGGCCCAGAGAAGGAGGGCGTTTTGCCACTGGATGGACAGGGCGAACCTGCGTCTCCTCAGCGCCGGGCGCGTGGCACGGCGGTTCTATGCAAGCATTCAACCTATAAGCGAAATCCCGCCGAGGTGGTTGCCCCTGCCGCCTCACATCACAGGTTTGCGAGGACGGAGCTCACAACAACAGGGAGAGAGACATGAAACCAGTCATCGTGGGGGCACTGGCCCTATCGTTGGCCGCTGGCCCGCTTGCCGCACAGGAGGCGGCCATTTTTTCGGGCGACGACCGGCTTCATCCGGTCTACGCGCAAAACGGCATGGTCTCTGCCCAGGAGGCCGTGGCAGCGCAGGTCGGGCTCGATATCCTGCAGTCCGGTGGCAATGCGGTGGATGCCGGTGTGGCCGTGGCCTTTGCGCTCGCCGTCACCCTGCCCCGCGCAGGCAACCTCGGCGGCGGCGGCTTCATGATCGTGCATGATGCCGAGAGCGGCGAGACCAAGGCCATCGACTATCGCGAGATGGCCCCAGCTGCCGCAGATCGCGACATGTTCCTCGACGCCGAGGGCAACGCTGACAGCAACCTGAGCCGCTTCACCGGCTTGGCCACCGGCGTGCCCGGTACCGTGGCGGGCATGCAGATGGCGCTGGAGCAATACGGCACCATGACCATGGCCGAGGTCGTCGCCCCCGCCATCGCGCTCGCCCGCGACGGGATCGACGTGACCCCGGGCCTCGCCGACAGCCTCAAGGGGTTGGAAAAGCGGCTGAAGGCGCATCCCTCCTCCGAGGCAATCTTCTACAAGGAGGGCGGTGGCTTCTACGAGCCGGGCGAACGGCTGGTGCAGGCCGATCTCGCCGCCACGCTCCAGAAAATTGCCGACGAGGGACCGGATGGATTCTACAAAGGCACAGTGGCCGAGGCGATCAGCAAGGCCGTCACCGATGCCGGCGGGCGCATCACCGTCGAGGATATGGCCGGTTACAAGGCCGTGCTGCGCGAGCCGGTCACCGGCAGCTACCGAGGCTACGAGATCGTCTCCATGCCACCGCCCTCCTCCGGCGGGGCGCATATCGTGCAGATCCTGAACATCCTCGAGGAGTATCCAGTGGGCTGGCTTGGCCATAACTCAGCCGAGACCATTCACCTGATGGCCGAAGCAATGAAGCGCGCCTATGCCGACCGCTCCGAGTATCTGGGCGATAGCGACTACGTCGATGTGCCGCTCGCCGAGATCACCTCCAAGGACTACGCCGCCGCGATCCGCGAAGAGATCAGCCGCAACGTGGCCACGCCCTCCAGCACCATCAAACCCGGCAACCTCGCGCCCTACGAGAGCAACGAGACCACGCACTTCTCGATCGTTGACCAGGATGGCAACGCGGTCTCCAACACCTACACCATCAACTTCTCCTACGGATCCGGCATGGTTGCCGATGGCACCGGCGTGCTGATGAACAACGAGATGGATGACTTCGCCGCCAAGCCGGGCGTGCCCAATGCCTACGGGCTGATCGGCGGCGATGCCAACGCGGTGGAGGGCGGCAAGCGCCCGCTGTCCTCCATGAGCCCGACGCTGGTGATGAAGGATGGCGAGGTGTTCATGGTCACCGGCTCACCCGGCGGCTCGCGCATCATCACCACCACGCTTCAGGTCATCATGAACGTGATCGACCACGGGATGAACATCGCCGAGGCCAGCACCGCGCCCCGCATCCACCACCAGTGGCTGCCCGACGAGATTCGCACCGAGGATGGCATCAGCGCCGATACCGTGGCGATTCTGGAGCAGAAGGGCCACAAGCTGCGCCAGCAATCGGTGATGGGCTCTACCCAGTCGATCATGGTCGACAAGGAGGCCGGCCTGCTCTTCGGCGCGTCCGACCCGCGGCGGGTGGATGCCGCAACCGTCGGCTACTGATCCAAAAGGCCTGCCGGTTCATTCCGGCGGGCTTGCTCTTTGCATCCAATCATGTTGACCTCAACTCAAATGGTATGGAGGCCGAGATGAAAGACAGCCAACTGAAGGTCTGGGGTTACGACTGGGTGCCCGATTTCGCCAAGGGCCAGGTGCGCGACTTCCGCCTGCGCTGGGCTTTGCTGGAGGCCGGGTTGAGCTATGATGTGGCCCATGTGGCGATGGGCACGCAGGGCAAACCCGAGCATCTCGCACGCCAGCCCTTTGGGCAGGTGCCAGTGCTCGAGGTCGACGGCGCGCCGATGTTCGAGAGCGGTGCAATCGTCTGGCGGATCGCTGAGCAGAGCGACGCGCTCCTGCCCCCGGGCGTAGATCGCTACGCAGCCCTCAGCTGGGTCTTTGCCGCGCTCAACTCGGTCGAGCCTCTCACCGCCGTCGTCGGCACCGTCCAGACCTTCGTGGAAGACCGCGAAGCCGCAGAACGGGTTGCGCCAACACTCCGGGCGATGGCTGGAAAGAAACTGAAACGGCTGGCCGGGGCTCTGGGTGAAAAGGACTATCTGCTCGGCGACACATTCTGCGTCTCCGACCTGATGATGGCCTCCGTCCTGCATGGCCTCGACGGTCTGAACCTGATCGAAGAGCACCCTACCCTCGTTACCTACCGCGACCGCTGCCTCGCGCGCCCCGCTTACGAGAAAGCAATGGCCGATCAGATCGCAGAGATCGACAGCAACGCGGCGAAATACGCGCGGTAAGCCGCCCGGGCGCGGCGATGGGTGGGGTCAGAAAGGCACCTTCGCGCGAAAGCTCACGCCCTTCCCGCCATCCGGGTGAAGCACCCGGAGCATCTCGGCGTGGAGCATAAGGCGCGGAAAATCGCGCGCCGCACCCTCGGCGTAAAATGGATCGCCCAAAATCGGGTGCCCGATCTCGCGCATATGCACCCTGAGTTGATGCGAGCGCCCCGTTTCGGGCATCAGTCGCACCCGGCTCTCGCCCTTCCCCGCCTTCAGCCGCTTCCAACGCGTCAGCGCGGGCTTGCCGGTCTCATGGGCAACCATCTGCCGCGGCCGGTTGGGCCAGTCCACGATCAGCGGCAGGTCCACAACGCCCTCCGCCTCGGCCAACTCACCCCAAACCCGCGCGACATATTGTTTCTTCGTCCGTCGATGCTCGAATTGCAGGCCAAGGTGGCGCTGGGCGTGAGGTGTCAGGCCAAACACCATGACCCCGCTCGTGTCCCTGTCCAGCCGGTGAACAAGCAGCGCCTCAGGGAAGGCCGCCTGAACCCGCGACAGCAGGCAGTCGGCAAGATGCTCGCCCTTTCCCGGCACGGAGAGCAAGCCCGAAGGTTTGTTCACAGCCAGCAACTCATGGTCATGATGCAGCACGTCGAGCGGCGTGTCGGGCGGCGCGTAGGTGTCACTCATTCCTGCGGCAACCCGTGCGCGATCTCGTAATAGTCACCCTTGCTGGCCACGTGCAGATGCCGCTGCAGCCGCAAGCCCGAGGGCCCGTCCAGTGCTCCCAGCGAAAACCTCATGTCACCCGATCCCAGCCGCTGCCAGAACAGCCCCGACCCGCAGACCGGGCAAAACCCGCGGCGGGCCGTAGCGCTGGCCTGATACCACCGCACTGCGCCCTTGATCCCGATCTCGCCTTCGGGCACTTCAGCATCCGCCATGAAATGCCCTGATTGCTTGCGGCATTGCATGCAATGGCAGGCCACCGCCTCGTCTGGCGTGCACGTCACGGTAAATCGCACCGCGCCGCAGTTACATCGACCGGTAAGACTCACCGCTGCTCCACCCCGTCCGCGATGTCGTAATAGTCGCCCTTGTCGGCGGTGAAGATGTGCTTCTGCAGGCGCAGGCCGGTCGGACCGTCGATGGAGCCGAGCGAAAAGCTGATGGTGTCCTCGTCATTGTGCTTCCAGAACAGGAAGCTGCCGCAGATCGTGCAAAAGCCCCGCTTGGCGGTCTCGGAACTTTCATACCACTGCGGCTCACCCGATATCGTTAACGCGTCGTCCGGCACGTAAGCCGAAGACCACAAGTGCCCCGACATGCGCCGGCATTGCCCGCAGTGGCAGACCGAAACGCCTTGCGGTTCGCCACGAGCTTCGAAGCGGATCGCCCCGCAGAGGCAGCTGCCTTTCAAACTCACCGCCAGTGCCCCCCGTTGCCAAAGGCCACCTCCAGAACGCGCGTCAGCCCCTCGGCATCGGCCTGAGTGAATGCGGCGGGTTTGTCACTGTCGATATCCAGAACCCCGATCAGCCGCCCCGAGGCCCCGCGCACAGGCAGCACGATCTCGGAGCGGGTGGAGGAGGAGCAGGCGATATGGCCGGGAAAGGCCTCTACATCATCCACCAGCTGCACCTCGCCGGTCTGCGCGCAGGTGCCGCACACGCCTTTGCCGAAAGGGATGACAAGGCAGCCGTGTCCGCCTTGGTACGGGCCGATCTTCAGCACGCCCGGTGCGGTGACGCGGTAGAACCCCGTCCAGTCAAAGCGGTCGTCGGCATGGTGGATTTCGCAGGCCAGCGTGGCCATGATCGCCACCTCGTCGGTCTCACTCTCGGTCAGGCTGTCGACCACTTCGGCGAGCGCGGCATAATCCACCTCAGGCACGTTCGATCGCGATGGCCGTGCCCTCGCCTCCGCCGATGCAAATCGCGGCCACGCCGCGCTTGAGGCCCCGCTTTTCTAGTGCGTTCAGCAGCGTCACAATGATCCGTGCGCCGCTGGCGCCGATCGGGTGGCCGAGCGCGCAGGCGCCGCCGTTCACGTTGATCTTTTCCCGCGGCACGCCCATCTCGTGCATGAAGGCCATCGGCACCACGGCGAAGGCTTCGTTCACCTCCCAGAGGTCCACATCCTCCACGCCCCACCCAAGGCGCTTCAGCAGCTTCTGCGCGGCAGGCACGGGCGCCGTGGTGAACCAGCCGGGCGCCTGCGCGTGGGAGGCATGCCCGAGGATATGTGCGCGGATCGGCAGGCCGGAGCCTTCCCCCGCCAGCACTAGCGCCGCCGCGCCATCAGAGATGCTCGAAGAATTCGCCGCCGTCACCGTCCCACCTTCCCGGAAGGCGGGTTTCAACTGGGGTATTTTGTCGGGCCGGGCATTGCCGGGCTGCTCATCCTCGCCAACAACCACCTCGCCCCGGCGGGACTTCACGGTAACCGGCGTGATCTCCCCCTCGAAGCGGCCCTCCTTCTGGGCGGCCAGCGCGTTCTCGAGCGATCCGAGCGCGTAATCATCCTGCGCCTGCCGGGTAAACTGGAACTTCTCCGCGCAATCCTCGGCAAAGGTGCCCATCAGGCGGCCCTTGTCGTAGGCGTCTTCCAGCCCGTCGAGGAACATGTGGTCAATCACCTGCCCGTGGCCGATCCGGGCGCCGCCGCGCATCTTGGGCAGCAGGTAGGGCGCGCCGGTCATGCTCTCCATTCCGCCAGCGATGACCACATCGGCGCCGCCGCCCGCGATCGTGTCGAACCCGGCCATCGCGGCCTTCATGCCGGAGCCGCACATCTTGTTCAGCGTGGTGGCCGGTAGTCCCTCGCCCAGCCCGGCGGCAAAGCCGGCCTGCCGCGCCGGAGCCTGGCCTTGACCGGCGGGCAGAACGCAGCCCATCAGCAGTTCATCGGCGCTCTCCGCCCCGGCCTGCTCCATCGCCGCACGAATGGCCGCGCCGCCGAGCTCGGCGGCGGTCACATCGGAGAAGGCGCCCTGAAACCCACCCATCGGCGTCCGTGCCGCCCCTGCAATTCCTACCCGCGCCATCGCTCTCTCCCTTGGCCTCTCTGCTCCCGTGCATACCGAATGGTAAGGTTTCACGTCTAGGCCTGACACAACCCCAATTGCGACGGAGCAGGCCATGAACGTTGATGCAACTCCCAAGGGCAAAGTGCTGTTGGTGACAGTGGCCGAAAGCCGGATCGACGCGGCGATTTCCGTCGCCTTCAAGGAGCGGATGCGCGAGCTGACCGTCGGCCACCCCGGTCGGATCATCGTGGACATGAGCGCAGTTGGCTTCCTCGACAGTTCCGGCCTCGGTGCCGTGGTGGGTGCAATGAAGCAGGTGGACCCCGGCGCAACGCTGGAGCTCGCGGGGCTGACGAGCACGGTCGCCAAGGTCTTCAAACTCACGCGGATGGACACGGTCTTTGCCATCCACAGTTCCGCAGAAGCCGCGCTGGCTGCCGACGAAAATGCCGCCTGACCCCGCCGCCTGATGCCCAATCGCGCCCGTATCGAAAGACCCGCCGATACCCTGCCGCACCCCCGGCTGCTGGAGGGTCAACGCAACGCGCTGCGCATCGTGCTCTCGAGCACCCCACTGGAGGTGCGCCGCGCGCTGGAGCGTGTGCTGGGCGACCTCTCCCCGCTGCAACTCTCCGAAGAAGACCGTGGCACCGTCGAGCTGGTTCTGGCTGAGGTGCTCAACAACGTTGTTGAGCACGCCTACGAGGCGGCTGCGGAAGGTGTGATCGAAATCACTGTCTTGCAGGGCCAGCAAAGCCTATTTTGCTCGGTCACTGATCACGGGCGCGCTATGCCTGGCCTTTCCGCCCCTTCGGGCGAAGCCGCGGCTGTCGACGTGCCGACCGAGGCGCTGCCAGAGGGCGGCTTTGGCTGGTTCCTGATCCGCGAACTCTCAGATGATCTCAACTACCGCCGCGAAAGAGACGAGAATCGCCTGACGTTCTCGCTCAAGGTCGGCTCTTTGGCCAATCGCGGCTAACACAGCCCCCGTTCCCGCCTGCGCCCTCGCGCTTTCCATCGCAGCTCACTGCCAAACCTCTCCGCCGCAGTAGCATTGTTTCTCAGTCGGAAATCACCGCCCCAAAATGGTCCCTATCCGACCAAAACCCAGACAGGTTCAACCCGCACAACAAAGGGGTAGCTGCATATAGCTTCCCTCGGCGCCACGCTTCATAGCCCCCACCCAGTGTGTGGCGTCGAGGTTCTTCTCTTTCTCCCCATCGCCACCTTGCCGCTGCCTGCCGTGCCGCCTAGTCTCGCCGCCGGAGGACAGACCCCATGCGCAATTTTGAATACCCCGGTCGCTCGCCCGTGCTGGCGACCAACGGCCTGTGTGCCACCTCACATCCGCTCGCCGCACAGGCCGCGGTGGAAATGCTGAAATCGGGCGGCAACGCGGTGGATGCCGGCATCGCCGCTGCCGTATTGCTCGGCTTCTGCGAGCCGCAGAGCACAGGCATTGGCGGCGACTGCTTTGCGCTGGTCAAGCCCGCCGGCTCCAATGAGATACATGCGCTCAACGGCTCTGGCCGGGCACCTTCTGGCGTCGATGCCGATGCGCTCCGTGCCGAGGGAGATGCCATTTCTCTCACTTCGCCCCATTCCGTCACCCTGCCCGGCGCCATCGCCGGTTTTGCCGCGCTTTCAGAGCGTTATGGCCGAAAGGGCCTCGCCGCCAGCCTCGCGCCCGCGATCCACTACGCCGAAGAGGGCATCCCCGTCGCGCCGCGCGTGGTGCGGGATTGGCAGGCCGCTGAGGCCACGCTGCAAGGCGCAGCGCGGGAGCATTACCTGATGGGTGGCAAGGTGCCGGAGGTCGGGCAGGTGTTCCGGGCACCCGGCCAGGCCGAGGTGTTGCGCCGGATCGCCAAGGACGGCCCTAAGGCCTTCTACGAGGGCGAAGTGGCCGAAGATATGCTGGCCGCCTGTGCCGGTGGCAGCCACGCGCTGGAGGATTTTGGCACCGTCACCGCCGACTGGGGCAGCCCACTCACCGGGCCGTACCGTAGCCGCGAGATCGCCGAGCATCCGCCCAACGGGCAAGGCGCTGCCGCACTGCTGCTCGCCGCGATCCTCGCAGAGTTCGACATCGCTGCGATGGACCCGCTCGGCCCCGAACGGACCCATATCGAGGCCGAAGCGATCAAGCTGGCCTATGACGCCCGCAACCGCCTCATGGCCGACCCTGCTGCGATGAAAGACCCGGCGGCACTGCTGCGCCCCGGCCTCGCGCAGGAACTCGCCGCGCTGATCGACCCGAAGCGGGCAATGGCGCAGGTGACGAGCGTGACCGAGGCGGTGCATCGCGACACGGTCTACCTCTGCGTGGTCGACCGTGACGGCATGGCGCTTTCGCTGATCTACTCGGTCTTCCACAGCTTCGGCTCCGGCCTCGCCAGCCCCAAGTTCGGCATCCTGATGCAGAACCGCGGCGCTGGCTTCACGCTGGAGAAGGGCCACCCCAACGAGGTCGGGCCGGGCAAGCGCCCGATGCACACGATCATCCCGGGGATGATGCTCGAACAGGGCCGGGTAGAGATGCCCTTTGGTGTCATGGGCGGCCAGTATCAGGCTGCTGGCCATGCGCGATTCGCCTCCAACATGTTGGATTTCGGGATGGACCCGCAGGAGGCGATCGATTTTCCGCGCCTCTTTGCCGAGAAGGGCGAACTTCAGCTCGAGGCGCCCTTCCCCGAGGCGACCCGGGCGGCGCTGGCCGATCTTGGCCACAAGGTTGTGCCGCCGCCCACACCCATCGGCGGGGCGCAGGCGATCCGGATCACGGCGGATGGTGTGCTGATAGGCGCGTCCGACCCGCGCAAGGACGGCTGCGCCATTGGCTACTGACAGTAGGGCCTAAATCAGCAAACCCGTTGCGCTTCAGTCAGTTAAGCTGAAAGTGCAGCGGGTAGATCCCATCTTCGAACGGGCCGAAGAGATCGGGCAGATCCGGGTGGTCCACCGGTTCGCCGGAGTAATCGGCCATCAGGTTCTGCTCGCTGACGTAGGCCACGTAGTAGCTTTGGTCGTTTTCCGCGAGCAGGTGATAGAACGGCTGGTCCTTGGACGGGCGGCTCTCTTCGGGGATGGCGTCGTACCATTCTTCGGTGTTCGAAAACATGGCATCGACATCAAAGATCACCCCGCGAAACGGGTGCTTTCGATGCTTCACCACTTGTCCGAGGTGATATTTCGCCCGGGTCTTCATCATACCATTGTGCTCCCCACGCCCCGATGGTTAGTGCAGGCGGGGGGCGATGTCTATCAATCGGCCCGGAAAAACAGGGAAACAGTGTGTGAACCTCGTTCTGACAGTGGCGCAAATTGTCGCGCCCGTATTCATCCTGGCAGCCATCGGCTTTGCCTGGGTGAAGCTCGGGCAAGACTACCCGATGCGGTTCATCACGCGGCTGGTGATGACCATGGCGATCCCCTGTCTGATCTTCGGCGCCCTGATGAAAACCGAGATCGACCCGCAGGCGCTCACCGCCGTCTCGCTGGCCGCGCTGGTGGCCTATCTCGTCGTCGTCGCCGTCTTCACCGTGATCGCCTTCGCTCTCCGGCTCGACCGGCGGACCTATCTGGCGCCGCTGATCTTCGGCAACACCGGTAACCTCGGCCTGCCGCTGGCGCTCTTCGCCTTCGGCGAGGAGGGGCTGGGCTTTGCCGTGGTGATCTTTGCGATCATGGCGATGATGAGCTTCACCTTCGGCATCTGGCTTGTCTCGGGTGGCGGCAATCCTTTAAAATCCATTAAGGAGCCGGTCGTCATCGGCACCGCGCTCGGGGCGCTGTTTCTGTGGCAGGGCTGGCAGACCCCGAAGTGGATCACAAACACCGTCGATCTCATTGCGCAGGTCGCCATCCCGCTCATGCTCATCACCCTCGGCGTGGCCGTGGCCCGGCTGAAACCCGGCGACCTTGGTCGCTCGTTCTGGCTTTCGCTCCTCAAGGCCGCGCTCTGCGCGGCCATCGGCGTGGGCGCGGGCTGGGCCTTTGGGCTCGAAGGCACGGCCTTTGCCGTTCTGGTCCTGCAACTCATAACCCCGATTGCGGTTACGAATTACTTACTGGCCGAACGCTTCGGGGCCGACAGCACCGCCGTCGCGGGCCTCGTGGTGGCCTCGACCCTGCTTTCCGTTGCCTTCTTGCCGCTCGCCCTGGCCTTCCTGATCTGAAATTGATCGCCGCTGCGCAGTAAGACATTCCAACACGCAGGCAATTCGCTTATTCTCGGGCAAAAGCGGCAAAGACCGCGCAATGAGGCGAGCGAGTGATAATGTTCAGGAAAATCGGCTGTATGCTGGTATTGGCCCTGCTGTCGGGCTGCGGTGGTGGGCGTGAGCTGGATAGCCCGCGCAACCTCGAAAATGCCTGCGCCCTGGCAGATGAGCGGCCCAAGTACCTGCGGGCCATGAAGCGCACGGAGCGGCGCTGGAACGTGCCGGTGCATGTGCAGATGGCCACGATCTACCAGGAAAGCAAGTTTGACGGCGATGCCCGTACCCCCTTCAGGTGGTCGCTCGGGGTGATCCCGATGGGGCGGCAGAGCTCGGCCTTCGGCTACTCTCAGGCGCTGGATGCGACCTGGCAGGAGTACAAGGACGAGACCGGAAATCGCCGCGCCAAGCGCGATGACATTCAGGACGCGACCGACTTCATGGGCTGGTACATGAACAAGACCCGCGAGAAGAACGGGGTCCCGCTGACCGATGCGCGCAACCAATATCTCGCCTATCACGAGGGCCACACCGGCTTCCGAAATGGCAGCTACAACGCCAAGTCGTGGTTGGTGCGGGTTGCGGGCGAAGTTGGCGCCCGGTCCGAGGTGTATCGCACCCAGTTGCGGGCCTGCGGCAAGGCCTGACCCCCAATAGCAAAGGGCAGCACCCGATGGCGCGGCCCTTGTTTTGTTGACCCTCCGGCGCGGTCAGTTGCCGCGGCGGTTGGTCTCTTGCGGGATGTTGAAGAGCGAGGGGCGCATGTTGCCGCCCTTGTTCAGCTCGCCCAGCACCACGGTCGTCTGGGTGCCGGTGTCATCGGTGATGACCCATTGGCGCAGTTCGACCGGCGAGGAGGTGAAGACCAGCTCGATGTGGCCGTACTCCGGGTGCTCGGGGTCCTGGGCGCGGATGGTGGTGGTTTTGCCGTCGGACTTGTGGCCGGTGATCATGCCGGAGCGGTTGAAATCGACCGTCTTGGCGAGAATGATCGAGAGCGGCGTGCGGGCCAGCGGGTATTGCTCAGGCCCGGTGTTCGACTTGCTGTCGAAGATCGCCACCTGCCCGCCGCCAGCCATGACGAGGCTGTTGTCGGGCTTGTTGTACTCGAACCGGATGCGCCCGGGACGGTGAATGTAGATCTGGCCGGTGGAAATGGTGCCATCGGAGTTGATCTGAGTAAACTCGCCCGTCGCGGTGGTGAAGTTGTTGAGATACTTCGACAAATTGGTCAGGGAGACCTTCTCGGCCGCGGCCGGGAGGGCGAGGGCCACCAGCAGGACCGGGGCCATCAGGGTGCGCAGGAGTTTCATGCGGCGCCTTTCTTGTTTCTGTG
Source organism: Vannielia litorea (assembly GCF_019801175.1). NCBI lineage: Bacteria > Pseudomonadati > Pseudomonadota > Alphaproteobacteria > Rhodobacterales > Paracoccaceae > Vannielia > Vannielia litorea. Next base: position 130,335 of record NZ_JAHVJR010000002.1, on the reverse strand, counting down.
CAGGCTCAGTGCCCGTTAACGCCCTACTTAGGCTGTTTGCTCCTGATATGCGATAACAAGGCGGCGAGTTCGGGCCCAGTTGGGCGGTCATCCGTTAACAGAGCCTTGACCCACCGCGCCAAACCCTTTCCAGCCGGAACGGGCGGGGAACACTGGCGATGCACAAGTGATGCACAACCGATGCACATTCCATGCATACGCACGTATGGCCGGATTCTGGTTAACCAATCGGGCGGGGGAGGGGGTGGTAGGCTTCACCCACCCTACAGTTTGTCCGCAGGGTTGGTGTAACGCATCACGTTCAGTTCTGCTCAGGCGCCAGGATCTCGCGTTTGCCGACGTGGTTGGCCGCCGTCACCAGCCCGTTCTCTTCCATCTGCTCCACGAGGCGGGCGGCCTTGTTGTAGCCGATGGCGAGTTTGCGCTGGATGTAGCTGGTCGAGCATTTGCGATCCTGGATCACCACCTGCACGGCCTGATCGTAGAGCGCGTCTTCGCCATCGGTGTTGCCGCCGAGGCCGAGGACGAGGTCGATGTCGCTCTCCTTGTCGTCATCCGGGCCTTCGACCACGCCGCTGACGTATTCGGGCGCGCCGAAGCTCTTGAGGTGGTTCACGACCTCCTCGACCTCTTCATCCGAGCAGAACGGCCCGTGGACGCGGGTGATGCGCCCGCCGCCGGCCATGTAGAGCATGTCGCCCATGCCCAGAAGCTGCTCGGCGCCCATCTCGCCGAGGATGGTGCGGCTGTCGATCTTGCTCGTCACCTGGAAGGAAATCCGGGTGGGGAAGTTGGCCTTGATGGTGCCGGTGATCACATCGACCGAGGGGCGCTGGGTGGCCATGATGAGGTGGATGCCCGAGGCACGAGCCATTTGGGCGAGGCGCTGGATGCAGGCCTCGATCTCCTTGCCCGCGACCATCATCAGGTCGGCCATCTCGTCGACGATCACGACGATGAAGGGCAGGGTCTCGGGCTTGAACTCCTCGGTCTCGAAAATTGGCTCGCCGGTGTCGTCGTCAAACCCGGTCTGGATGGTGCGGGAGAACATCTCGCCCTTGGAGAGCGTGTCGCGGACGCGGGCGTTGTAGCCCTCGATGTTGCGCACGCCCATCTTGGACATCTTGCGGTAGCGGTCTTCCATCTCGCCCACGACCCACTTGAGGGCCACCACGGCCTTTTTCGGGTCGGTCACAACGGGCGAGAGCAGATGCGGGATGCCGTCATAAACGGAGAGTTCGAGCATCTTCGGGTCGATCATCACCATCCGCAGCTCTTCGGGCGGGAGCGTGTAGAGCAGCGAGAGGATCATGGTGTTGATGGCCACGGATTTACCGGAGCCGGTGGTGCCCGCGATCAGCAGGTGGGGCATCTTGGCGAGGTTGGCCACGACCGGTTCGCCGCCGATGTCTTTGCCGAGCGCGAGGGGCAGGCGGTGGTTGCCATCGCCGTAATCCTTACCGGAGAGGATCTCGCGGAAGTTCACCATCTCGCGGCGCTCGTTGGGCAGCTCGATGCCGATGACCGAGCGGCCGGGCACGGTGGAGACGCGGGCGGAGAGGGCCGACATGCTGCGGGCGATATCGTCGGCGAGGCCGATCACACGGCTGGCCTTGAGGCCGGGCGCCGGCTCCAGCTCATACATGGTGACGACCGGGCCGGGACGGACCGAGACGATCTCGCCGCGCACGCCGTAATCATCGAGCACGGTCTCCAGCATCCGGGCGTTCTCTTCGAGCGCCTCGTCGGATAGGTGGCTGCGGTCCACCGCCTTGGCGGGGGAGAGCAGGGAGAGCGGGGGCAGCTCGAACTTGGCCTCTTCGGGGTCGAAGGAGAGGGTCGGCTGCGCCTCTGCCTGCGCGCGGCGCGAGGGCTGGGCGGGCTTGCGCACCGGGTGCTGCACCACAGCACGGGCCTCGGGGGAGGGCGCCGGGGTGGCCACGGCAGCCGCGGGGGCTGCGGCGGGCGCGGCGGTGACGGGCGGCTGGGCCGGGATCGGCGCGGCCTCGCGCTCCAGCACCTCAACCTCCTCGTCGAGCATGGCCATCGGCGCGGGCGGCACGGCGCCCTTGGTGTTCAGCAGCAGCGGTTGCGGCTTGCGGGCGCGCACCAGCGGCGGCTCGGCGGGCAACCCGTTGGAGAGCACCGGGCGCACCGCTCCGCCGCCACGCGCGCGCTGGCGGATGGCATCGGAAATGCGGGCGCGAATGCGGTCATCGGCGGGCTGCTCGGGGTCGTATTCGACCTGCGGCTCATGCTCCACCAACTCCGGCTCCACCGGGCGGCGGACGAGCCCGGTGACAGAGGCCAGCAAGCCCTTGCGCTCCGGCGCGGGGGCCTCGAGCACGGGATCATCATCGCGCATAACCAGCGGGCGCGGGGTAAAGTCGGTGCGGGCGGGTGCGGGGGCGGCAGCCTCGGTCAGAAGCTCGGCCTCGGCAGCAGCCTCGCGCCGGGCATCGCGGCGGGCCTTCACGGCCTGCGCCAGCGTCAGCGAGCCCTGCGCGCCCTTGCCCATCAGCTTCATCGCGCCGGCATAGAGCATGATCAGGCCGACCAGCAGGAACTTTCCGAACAGGCGCAGCTCGAGCTTGGTGCAGCCGAGTGCGAAGACCAGCATCGCCAGCGCGCCGAGGCCAAAGGGGATGGCCAGCAGCTTCACGCCAAGGCCCGCGCCGATGGGCAGGATGTTGAGCAGCGCGCCCAGAACGGTATCGCCGAACAACCCGCCAAGGCCGAAGCTGTGCGCCCAGTCGCCGCCGGGGGTGAGCATGGCGCCGTAGATCGCGGCCAGCGCCACGGCGATCGGGGCGAACACGAGCCGGGACAGGGCCCGTTCGCTCCCGTAATGCCGGGCAAAGCGGAGGCCCCATGCGCCGAGGATCACCGGCAGGGTCCAGGCCGCGTGGCCGACGATGATGAAGAGCGGCCCGGCAATGGAGGCGCCAAAGCGGCCGAGGATATTCTGCGCCGGGGCGTCGGTGGCGGAGAGCCACGAGGGATCGTCCGGCACGTAGGAGCCGAGCATCAGCGCCACGATGAGACCGGCGGCGATGAGCCCGATTCCGATCATCTCCTTGCCGCGTTTCTCGATTGCCGCCTGCATGGCGCTGTCGAACAGCGGGTCACGGTGTTTTGCCTGATATGCCATCTTGTCCCTCGTCCTGATCCTCAACTTGCGAGGCAGTCGCGGAGCCTTGTCAGCCCCGCCTGCAACTCGTCTATATCTTTCGTCACCATCGCCACCCGGATGTAGCCTGCGCCCGGGTTCACCCCGTCCGTCGCGCGGCCAAGGTAGGCCCCCGGCAGCACCTTCACCCCGGTCTCGCGCCAGAGTTTGAGGGTGGCCTGCTCGCTGTCATCCACCTTGAGCCACAGAAAGAACCCGCCCTGCGGGGGCATGTAACCGGGCCAGTCGGCGAAGATCTTGTCGGCGATTGCGTATTTCTGCCGGTAGAGCGCCCGGCTTTCCTCCACATGGGCCTCGTCTGTCCATGCCAGTTGCGCGACGTGTTGCAGCGGCAAGGGCATGGGGGCGCCGGAGTAGGCCCTGAGCCGCTTGATGGCGGTCAGGTTGGCCGGGCCGGAGGCCACAAAGCCCGAGCGCAGGCCGGGGAGGTTGGAGCGTTTGGAGAGCGAGTGGAAGCTGACGATCTTTTCCGGGTCCGCGCCCAGCTCGGCGGCAACCTGCAGCACGCCGGGGGGCGGGGTCTCGCGGTAGATCTCGGAGTAGCACTCGTCGGCGAAGATGCGGAAGCCGTAGCCCTCGGCCATGCTGATCAGCTCGCGCCAGTAGAGCGTGTCGGCCACCGCGCCCTGCGGGTTGGAAGGCGAGCAGATGTAGGCGATCTCGGCGCGGGCGAGGATATCTTCGGGCAGAGAGGCGAAATCGGGCAGAAAGCCGGTTTCGGCGGTGGCGGGCACCAACACAGGCTCGGCCCCGGCGGCGGCCGCGGCCACGGCATAAACCTGATAGAACGGGTTGGGGATGAGCACCGTGGGCGTGTCGCCATTGGCGGCCCGCTCGGGGCAGAGCGCAAGGCAAGCGTTGAACAGCCCCTCGCGGGTGCCGTTGAGCGCCATCACCTGAGTTTCGGGGTCGAGAGTCACGCCATAGCGGCGGTTCAGCCAGCCGGTGATCGCCGCCTTCAGCTCGGGTGTGCCATCGTTCGGCGGGTATTTGGCAAAGCCTTCAACGGTTTCGGCGATGACGGGGGCGACGAAGCCGGGCAGGCCGTGGCGCGGCTCGCCGATCGTCATATCGATCACCTCCCCGCCCGGCTCGGTGCCGTGCAGGAGCTTCCGCAGGCGCGGAAAGGCGTAATCTGGCAGGTTCGAGAACCGCTCTGGAAAGGTCATCTTGTTTGTACGTTACTGCCTCGGGTGCAGGGTCTTTGCCCCGCTTTTGCAGGCAGGATAGGCCGCGCGGGCGGGCCCCGTCCAGCGAAACCGTTGCTGTTTGGTCCGGGTGGGGCGCGAATTGTGGCATTTGAGTCAAACGGTTGTCCTACGACATGCCCGGAGCCTCAGCGCAGCGCCTTCTCCGCAGCCGCGCCGAGCCGCAGCAGCCGCTCCTCGCCCATCGGTGCGCCCATCAGCATGATGCCGGTGGAGGGCAGGCCGGTGGGCAAGGTGAGTGCGGGCAGGCCCATGAGGTTGCCGATGCGGGTGTTGCGCAGGGCCATCAGGTTCTCGGCGGTGAAGAGCGCCTCGTCGGCCAGCACATCGGCCTGTTTGGGCGGCAGGTTGGCGACGGAGGGGATGAGGATCGCGTCGAAGCCTGCGGTGGCCTCGGCCCATTCCGCCCGCAGGCGGTGGAGGGTGTGCCATGCGGCGATGTTCTCGCGCGCGGCCACATCGCGCCCGCCCCGGAAGCGGGCAAGCACGGGGGGATACATCTTTTCGGGCGCGGCCTCGATCTCGGCCTCCCATGTGGCATAGGCCTCGGGCGCATAGAGCGGCCCGGCCAGCGCCATCGCCTCTGTGACCAGCGGCAGGGCGCGGCGGGTGACGAGCGCGCCTGCGGCCTGAAGCCGCTCGACGGCGCTGTTGAAGCCGGCAGAGACCGGACCGGCGAGATCATCCAGCGCGACGGTTTCCAGAACTATCAGGCGGGTGCCCTCCAGCGTCGCGCCGCGCAGGTCGGCGGGGCGGCCTGCTTCCATCACCGCGAGCAGTTCGGCGGCGTCCTCCACGTTGCGGGTGAGCGGGCCGATGGTGTCGAAGCTGGCGCAGAGCGGGACGGTGCCGGTGAGCGGCAGACGGCCCGAGGTGGTTTTGAGGCCGACAAGGTCGTTCCACGCGGCGGGGGTGCGGACGGAGCCGCCGGTGTCGGAGCCGATGCCTGCGGCTGCCAGCCCAAAGGCCACCGAGGTCGCCGCGCCGGAGGAGGAGCCGCCGGAGACGGCCTCGTGATCGTTGACGCAAGGGGGCGAGGCGGTGACGGGGTTGAGGCCGAGGCCGGAGAAGGCCAGCTCGGTCTGGTGGGTCTTGCCGAGGCAGACGAGGCCGGCAGCGGAAGCGCGGGCGAGCACGAGGGCGTCGCGCGTGGGCGTGCGACCTTTGAGCAGTTTAGAGCCGCTTTCGGTCGCAACGCTCGCAGTATCGAAGAGGTCTTTCCACGAGATCGGCACGCCATCGAGCAGGCCGCGGCGGGTGCCGGCCTTGGCGCGGGCCTCTGCCGCCTCGGCCTCGGCCAGCGCCCGCTCGCGGGTCAGGCGGGCGTAGATGCGGGGGCCGAACTCATGGGCCTCGATGGCCGCGAGCATCGCCTCGGTCAGCGCCAGAGGAGAGATCTCGCCCCTGCCAATCGCCCTGCCAAGCTCCGATGCCGATGTGCCCTGCCAGTCCATATCCGTCTCCCCGTTCTTCGCGGCGACGGTAGCGACGCCGCGCCCCATGGACAATCCCGCGTGCCGGGCCATAGTCCGCCCCATGTTTGATGCGGATGTGATCATCGCGGGCGGCGCGCTCACCGGGGCCTCGCTGGCGCTGGCCCTGGCCAAGGGCGGCGCAAGGGTTGTGGTGGTGGACCGGCTGCCTGCCGGGGCGCAGGTGTCGCCCGATTTTGACGGGCGGTCCTATGCGCTGGCGCTGGCCTCGCAGCGGCTGTTGCGGGCGCTGGGCGTGTGGGAGGCGGTGGCCGAAAAGGCGCAACCGATCCTGCATGTGAAAACCGGAGACGGGCGGCCCGGCGAGGGCGTGTTGGGCGGCTTGCTGCACCTCGATCACGGCGAGATCGACGAGGGGCCGATGGGCTTCATGATGGAAGACCGGCACCTGCGACCCGCTTTGATGGCGGCCTTGGCGGAGGCCAAGGGCGTGACGGTGCTGGCAGGCGAGGAGATCGTGGCGCAGGAGGTGCAGCCGGGGCATGTGGCGGTGACGCTGGCCTCGGGCCGGGTGCTGAAGGCGGCGCTGCTGGCCGGGGCCGACGGGCGCGGCTCGCCCACCGCGCGGCGGGCCGGGATTGCGCGGCGCGACAGTGACTACGGCCAGACCGCGCTGACCTGTGCCGTGGCCCATGAGCGGCCCCACGGCGGGGTGGCGCATCAGTTCTTCATGCCCTCCGGGCCGCTGGCGATCCTGCCGCTGCCGGGAGATCGAAGCTCGATTGTTTGGTCGGAACGGCGAGACCGGGCTGAAGACTTGGCGAAGGCCAGCGATGAGGCGTTTCTGGAGGCGCTGAGGCCGGTGTTTGGCGACTTTCTCGGGGAGATCCGGCTGGAGGGGGTGCGCTTTGCCTACCCGCTGGGGCTGACCGTGGCCGAACGGATCGTGGCGGAGCGGGTGGCGCTGGTGGGCGATGCGGCGCAGGGGATTCATCCGATTGCCGGGCAAGGGCTGAACCAGGGGCTGCGCGACGTGGCCACGCTGGCCGAGGTGGTCACAGAGGCGCGCCGGCGCGGCGAGGATTGCGGATCTGCGCTGGTGCTGGAGCGGCACCGCGCGTGGCGCAGCTTCGACCGGACCGCGTTGACGCTGGCGACGGACGGGTTCAACCGATTGTTCTCTAACGATAATCCGTTGCTGAGGGCGGCGCGGGACTTGGGCGTTTCTGCCGTGGCGGCCGTGCCCGAGCTCCGCCAGCGGTTCATGCGCGAGGCGGCGGGGCTGACCGGAGATCTGCCGCGGTTGTTGCAGGGGAAGGCTCTTTAGGCGCGGTGCGCCCTGATTGCACGCCCTGCGACGGATCACCCTTTTAGCGCCGTCCCGCCCCACGGGGCGGCGCTTCGGCGAAACCGGCGCATTCCAGTCAGGTAAGATGACTACGGCGCCATAAAGTGCCATGCGCAACGGCTGCATGCGCCACCCCACGGGACGGCGCTGCCCGGCTCACTCCTCCAGCTTGCGGGCCTCGTCCACCAGCATGATCGGGATGCCATCGCGGATCGGGAAGGCGAGCCTTGCCCGCTCGGAGATCAGCTCGCCCGCCTCGGGGTCGTAGCGCAGCACGCCCTGCGTTTCGGGGCAGACCAGCGCCTCCAGAACATGGCGTTCCACGCTGGAATGGGCCTTGATCTCAGCGCTCATTGCAGCCGCTCCTCGCCGTCTTCTCCGCTGCGCAGGGCGAACTCGATCAGGGTCACCAGCGTCTCGCGCCGGGTTTCCAGCGAGGGCGCCTCGAGCAGGGCCTGTTTGTCTTCGACCTCGAAGGGGCAGAGCATGGAGAGCGAGTTGATCAGCAGCTCGTCGTCGGCCTCCTCAAGGCTCTCCCAATCGGTCGAAAGCCCCTGCGCCTCGAAGTAGCGGCAGAGCTTGGGCATGAAGGATTTGCGGTCAAACCCCTTGTCATGCTCGGGCTTGCCAAGGTCACGGTCAAACCCTTTCCAGCAGGGTTTGACCTTGCGGTAGGGGGTGAAACCATCGAGCTCTTCCTGCAGCCGGAAGCGCGAGATGCCGGTGAGGGTCACCATGTAGCGGCCATCTTCGGTTTCGGAAAACCCGGTGAGCCGGCCGGCGCATCCGATCTTCTGCAGGCGCCCCGGCCCGCAGCCGCAGCCTTTGGGCCCCTCGCAGGGCTGGACCATGCCAATCAGCCGCCCCGGCGTTTTCAGCGCATCGTCGAGCATGGCCAGATAGCGCGGCTCGAAGATGTGCAGCGGCAGCCGGGCGCGCGGCAAGAGGAGGGCGCCGGGAAGGGGGAAGACAGGGAGTGTCTCGGGGAGATCTGCTGCGTGCATCATGGCCAAGGAGGTAGGCCGACCGGTGCGTCAGGCAAATATCATCGAGGAGAGTTTACGGCGGCCGTTCAGCACCACCGGATCGCTCGGCTTGAGCGCATCGAAGATGGTGAAGAGCTGGGCCTTGGCGGCACCATCGTTCCACTCGCGGTCGCGGCGGAAGAGCTCGAGCAGCTGGCCAACGGCCCCCTCGGCATCGCCCGAGGCATGCAGCGCGGTGGCAAGGTCGAAGCGGGCCTGATGGTTGGCCGGGTCGGCCTCCACGGCGGCGGTCAGCTCAGCCAGCGGGCCGGCGCTTTCGGCCTGTTTCAGCAGGTCGAGCTGGGCCTTGGCGGCCTCAACCTCGGAGGCGCCAGACAGGGCCTCGGGGGCATTGGCCAGCATCGCCTCTGCCTGCTCCACTTGGCCTGCGGCGATATAGGCGCGGATAAGCCCGCCAAAAGCGGTGGCGTTCTCGGGCTCTTCGCCCAGCACACCGGCAAAGACCTCGGCGGCATCGGCGGCGGCGCCTTCCTCAAGCATCTCCTCGGCGGCGGCGAGCGCCTCGGCCAGCCCGCCATCGCCCTCCGGCCCCATCGCGGCGATCTTGGCGACGAATTCCTTCAACTGGCTCTCGGGCAGCGCGCCCTGAAAGCCGTCGACCGGCTGGCCCTGCCAGAAGGCATAGACGGTGGGGATGGACTGGATGCGAAGCTGCCCGGCGATGCCCTGATTCCGGTCAACATCGACCTTGGCCATCTTCACCCGGCCCTTCTGGGCCACAACGGCGGCTTCGAGCTGCGGGCCGAGGGTTTTGCACGGGCCGCACCAGGTGGCCCAGAAATCCACGATCACCGGCACTTCCTGCGAGGCCTCGATGACCTCTTTCATGAAGTCGGCTTCGTTCACGTCCTTGATCAGGTCGCCTGCGGGGGCGGCATCGGTGCCTTGGCCGAGTTCAAGCATCTCAAGTCTCCATCATCTGTTGGCAGGGTAGATGGAGCACTCAGCCCTTGTTTGCAAGGGCACCGGGGAGCGGAAGGCAGCCTGTCAGCCCGGCGGGCAGCACCAGCAGGGCCCCGGCGCGATAGAGCCGGGCGGCAAAACCGGGTGTGTCGGACTTGAGCGTGAGACTCACCGCGTTCTGGCTGAGAATCGCAGCATCGGGCGGCAGGGCGGCGATGAAGCCCTGCGAGGGCAGCATCACCACGGCGGCGGGCGCGGCATCGGAAAAGCGCATGACGGCGGCCATGACGGCGACCCATGCGGCAAGCAGCAGCGGTGCGCAGAGGGCGATGCGCTTAATAATCGTGGACATGCTCCACCATAGCGCCGTTTTCGCGCAGGAAGGCGGCAAGTTCGGACACCTTCATCAGCATCAGCGAGCGGGTGTCGCCATAGCCCTGCCGCGCCTTGGCATAGAGCGCGCCGGGGAGGGGTGCCTCGGCCACGGCGGTGAGCATGATGTCATCGTTGCCGGCGATCTCGGTGAACTCGACGCCGCGCGTGGCCATCGCCTTCATCAACTCGGTCAGCTCGCGGTAGCGCGGGGTTTCGAGCACCAGCCCCTCGGGGCGGGTTTCGATGATCTCGACGCCCTCCAGCCCGGCCACCTGCTCCGGCTCGGCCCGCACCACCATCCGCAGCCGCAGCGCATCGGCGCCAACGCCGGCCACGGCGGCCTCAATCGCCTTGGCGTAACTCGCTTTGGCAGAGAACTCGATGCCCAGCGCCAGCCGCCGCTCGTTGTCGCGCGGGGTGCCCTCGGTGGCGGCCGCCTGCTCGGCGATGTCGCGCTGGAAGTCCCATTTGTACCACGGGGTCTGCTGGAGAAATTCCGCATAGTCCCGCGCCTGCCGGGCGGAAAGATCATCCAGCGCCGAATGGTCTGGCCCGCGTCGCCATGTGTAGAAGCGCCCGATGGTCTCCTCATAAGCGGCCTTCAGCATCAGCTCGGCGGTGAAGCTGACGCCGATCACGTAGATCGTTTGCTTGGTGGTCCAGTCGAAGCCGCCGTGGGGCGGGGAGGCCTCGGAGAGAGCGCAGAGCGAGCCCCAGAAGCCACCAACGGCCTTGAGGTAGCCAAAGTCGTGCGGGTCGTCCGTGGTGATGACCTGCGCGTAATCGTCATAGGCATGAACGATGTGCCACTCCGGGTAGGTCATCAGCGTGCGGCCCTCGGCGCGGTGCCACTCGGGGGGCAGGATCGGTTCGTAATCGCTCGCCACCGCATCGCCGCCGCGGCAGGCAACCTCCACGTAGCCGACCGGCGCCAGCAGGGCGGCGATCAGCAGGACCGCCACCACCAGCAGCCGTTTGACCCATTTCCAGAGCCAGCGGATCATTTGCGATCCAGCACCAGCCCGGCGAAGAGGGCAAAGCCGCCAAGGCCGATGTGCGGCAGGTTGGCGAGGATCTTAAAGCCGAAGGGCAGATCGAGCACGCCGTTGGTGAAGATGCCCATGTCGAGGTAGCCGGAGCCAAAGGCCAGCCCCATCGCGCCATCGGCCAAATAGAGCGCCCCGAAGATCAGCAGGAAGAGCTTGCTCGCCCGGTGCGAGGTGAGCGCTGCGCCCAGCGCCCAGAGGGCAGAGACGAGATGCAGCGCATCGTCAAAGATATCCAGCTCGAAGATGCCGAAGGCGAGGCCAGTGCTGTCTGTGATGCCGGGGATGTAGTTGAGCGCGGCGGCCCCGAGCAGGGCGATGAAATAGCCGAAGGCGATGAGGCGAAGAATGGTCATATGAGGCCCAGGTAACTGTCCCAAAGGTTGTTCCGGAGCAGGAGCCCCGGGTCGATCTCGCGTTTGCGCGCGGCAAATTCCTGCGCCCTCGGGTAGGCCACCGCAAGCTGGTCGAGCGTGGCGTGGGGCCGGTAGGGCAGGTAATAGGCGCCGCCGATGGCGTTGATGCCTTCGATCAGGCTGCGGGTCATGCGAGCCATGTCGGCCTCGCCGCGCGCGGTCATTTCTTGGCTGAAGCTCATCACGGCGGCAATGCGCGGCACGCGGGCGTAGGAGAGCCAGCTCGTTTCGTCGGTATCCACGAACCGGAGGGTCACGTTCAGGAATTCCTGGTAGCTGGCCGGGATCACATCGCGGCAAACTTGCAGGAAATCGGAGAACCGGTCGAAGGGCACGAAATACTCGTGCAGGATATCGGTGCGGGCCTCGTCGCCATCGTCCAGCGTGACGACCGGCTCGTTCATCAGCGCATTGCGGTTGGCGGGGCCTGCGAGCATCGGGGCAAAGCTGGCTTCCGTCCACCAGCGAAAGCGCTTCATCCGCTCGTTGCCAAGCTGCCAGCGGTAGAGCCTTGCGGCGGCCTTTGAGGTGAAGCCGGAGGCATATTCAGCGGGCGGGATCTCGGTGCTTTCGGGGTCTTGCGCGTAGGTGATGAGCAGCGCCTCGGAAAGGAAGCTATCGCGGCCCACGTTGAGGCGGCCATAGGCCATCGGGATACCGGGCGTGTCGACGGCGGTGCGGAAGGCGGGGGCGAAGGCCTCGGCCTCCATCCGCCGGAAGGTCGGGACCAGCCGCTGATTGGGCACCATATCCACCACCATCTCGGTGATGAGGCCAACGAGTCCGTAGCCGCCCATCGCCATCGCGAAGAGCTCGCCGTTCTCGCTGCGGCTGGCGGTGACCAGCTCGCCATCGGGCAGCACCATCTGCACGGAGCGGACGGTAGAGCCCATCGGGCCGTAAGGCACCGGCCAGCCGTGGGCGTTGACCGAGAAGGTGGCGGCAAGGCCGAAATCGGAGTTGGATTGCATGACGGCGGGGCCAAAGCCCTGCGGATCGAGCGCGGCGATCACCTCGTACCAGCGGGCGCCGGCATGGGCGCGGTAGGTGCTGGCCGCCGTATCAAGCTCCACGAAAGGGTTGCGGTAGCTGATCGCCGTGCCCTCGCGCGGGATCGCCTGCCCGCCCATCGAGTGCCGCGCCGCGCCAAGGTTCACCGGGCGGCCCTCGGCCTGCGCCTCCTTTAACTCGGCGCGGAGCGCGGCCACCAGTTGCTCGCCCGGATCGTCGGTGAGGATCACGTGCTTGGCGACCGGGGTTTCGCTGAGGCCGGAGGCGTCATTGAGGGTGTTCACCCGGCCGTCGGGCGCGATCGAGCGGGTGCCTGCCAGCACCGGCACATCGCTCTTCAGCCACTTCGCGCCCGCCACCCCTGCTGCGGCCCCTGCGCCAAATACCACGGCCCTGCGGCCCAACTTACCCATCACACGCCCTCGCTTTTGCCGCATCCTGCCAATGGACGCCGCCCCGGAAAACGGGAAATCTGCGCAGGCGGCAAAGCGAGGAGGAAACCGTGGCACAAAGGATTCTCTGTTTTGGAGACAGCAACACCTACGGCACGCCCCCGATGGAAGCGCGCGGGCCGGGGCAGCGCTTTGGCCGCGACGTCCGCTGGCCCTGCGTAATGGCCGAAGCGCTGGGCGATGTTGAGTTGGTGGAAGAGGGGCTGCCGGGGCGCACGACCCAGCATGACGACCCGCTGATGGGCGCCTTCATGAACGCCCAACCCGCGCTGCGGATGGCGCTGCGCAGCCATGCCCCGCTGGACAGGATGGTGCTGATGCTCGGCACCAATGACTTCAAGGCGCGGTTTGCCCCCACGGCAGAGAAGATCGCGGCCGGGATCGCGGGGCTGCTCGATATCGCCGCCAGCGCCGAGGAGGCGCCGCGCTCTCCTGATATGCAGATCACCCTCGTCGCGCCGCCTGCGCCGATCGAGGCCGGGCTGTTCCGCGCTGAATTTGCCGGGGCGGGGGCGCATGGGGCGGGGCTGGCCCCGGCGCTCCGGGCGCTGGCCGAGCTGCGGGGGATCGGGTTTTTCGATGCCGGGTCGGTGATTTCGGTCAGCCCGGTGGATGGCATCCACATCGCGGCGGAGGATCACGTGGCGCTGGGCCGTGCGCTGGCGGCGCATTTGAGCGCGGGTTAGAGCCTAACTGCTGGCCCGCCGGGCGAGGGTGAAGCCCATGTCGATGCGGGTTTCTGCCAGCGCTTCGCCTGCGGTGGCGGCGAGGGTCAGGGCGGCGGCCTTGCGCCCGATGGCGTGGCCGTCGATCCGCACGGTGGTGAGGCCGAGCGCCGAAGCGCCGACCTCTGGCACATCGCCGAAGCCGGTGATGGCGAGCCGCCCCGGCACCGCGATGCCGCGCCGCTCGGCCTCGCAAAACGCGCCGATTGCCAGCGCATCGGATACGCAGACAATGGCATCGGTATCGGGCCAGCGTTCCATGACCTGCGCCAGCCCTTCGGCGCCATACTCCGGCCCTGTCGCCTCGGCGCGGGGGGACAGGCGCAGGATGCGGGGGGCGTGGCCGGGCACGAGGTCGGTGAGTGCCTCTGTGTAGCCCTCCGCGCGCATGTGGGCGCGGGTGTCATGCGGGCGGTCGGTGGTGAGGAAGGTGATGGCGCGGCGGCCAGTCTCTGCCAGATGCGCGGTCACCGCATGGGCGGCGGCGCGGTTGGAGAAGCCCACGGCGGCATAGATCGGGCTTTCGGGCAGCTCCCAAAGCTCCAGCACCGGCAGGCCCGCGCGGGTGAGCAGCGCCCGGGTTTCAAGCGTGTGATCGGAGCTGGTCAGAATCAGCGCATCGGGGCGGCGCCCCATGAGGGCAGAGACAAGCTCGGCCTCGGTCTCCGGCTCATATTGGGTGGTGCCCAGCAGCAGCTGCAGCCCGCCCTCCGCCAGCCCCTCGGAAAGGCCGCGGATGGTGGAGGCGAAGGTCGGCTGATCGAGGCTGGAGACGAGCGCCCCCACCACCCGGCTGCGCTGCGACGAGAGCGCGCCTGCCGTGTCATCGCGCACGTAGCCCAGCTCCGCCACGGCGGCGGCAACCTTCTCGCGGGTCGCGGGCGAGACCTTTTCAGGCGTCGAGAGGGCCCGGCTGACGGTGATCTTGCCCACCCCCGCCGCGCGCGCCACGTCGCCCATGGTGACCCATTTCTTTTGCATCGGCACTCCGCTGTTGACGGTTTCGGGATAGCGATGGTATCGGTACCACGCAAGATATGGTATCGATACCATAGCCAAGGGATCGAGTCGCTGACGGGAGGAAACGCGCGATGCTGACGAATGAGCAGAAAGAGTTCTACGAGGAGAACGGCTACCTGATGGTCGAGGATGTGGTGGACCCGGAGCAGCTGGCGAAGCTGCAGGAGATCACCGCCGAGATGATCGACGCCTCCCGAGAGTTGACCGAGAGCGATGCCCGCTACGACCTCGACAAGGGCCATACGGCTGAGAACCCCCGCCTGACCCGGATCAAGCTGCCGCACCTGCAGAACCCCTATTACTGGGAGATTCTGACCAAGAGCCGGGTGACCGAGGTGCTAAACGACCTGCTTGGGCCGGACACGATCATCAACACCTCCAAGCTCAACACCAAGGCCCCGGGCGGCGGCGCGGCGGTGGAGTGGCATCAGGATTGGGCCTTCTACCCGCACACCAATGACGACTTGCTCGCCTTCGGGCTGATGCTGGCCGATGTCGATGAGGCGAACGGCCCGCTGATGGTGATCCCGGGCTCGCACAAGGGGCCGGTGCTGAGCCACCATGTGAACGGCGTGTTCGCCGGGGCGGTCTCGCCCGAAGATCCGGATTTCGACATGGAAAAGGCGGTCACGCTCACCGGCAAGGCAGGCAGCATGACCGTGCATCACGTGCGCACCCTGCACGGCTCCGCGCCCAACATGAGCGACCGCAACCGGCTGATCCTCTTCTACGAGCTGGCAAGGGCCGATGCCTGGCCGATTCTCGGGGCATCGAGCTACATCCACAGCCTCGGCCAGAGAAAATTCTGGGAGGATATCCAAGGCCGCGTGGTGACCGGTGCGCCGGTGCTGGAGCCACGACTGGAGAGCGTGCCGGTGCGGATGCCCCTGCCGCCCGCGCCGGATAACACCTCGATCTTCAAGACCCAGGCCACGGCGGGGCAGAAGAGCGCGTTTGCGGTGATGTGAGGGAGGAGCGCTCCCCACGACTAAGCCTTGCCCCCGCACGGAATCATGGCAAAGCCGCCGTGCAGCGCCGTCTCGCCCCCCGGGGCGGCGCTTCGGTGAGGGCAGCACTCACCTCTGAAGTAAGATGAACAACGCACCATAAAGTGCCACGAACAGCCCTTGCATGCGCCACCCCACGGGACGGCGCTACAGGGCTCACCGCGACAAGCGCATGATCATGTAGCGGTTGAAGTGGCAGAACGCTTCCGCCGTCCGCTTCTGCTCGTTCAGCCGCTCGTTCAGCCGGAACAAGCGCCGCTCGCTCACCATCCGCTTGATCGCGAAAGCCAGCGTCCAGCGGGTCTTGGGGCGCTTCAGCTTCAATTCCTCGTCCACCCGGCTCACCGCATGGCCGATCACGTTGAACAGCCCCTGTTCGAGGTCGATCGAAGGGGCGACGGCCTCGGTGATATCCTCTTCGGCCTCCACCGTCAGATCCATCGCCGCGACCGTCTTGCGCATCGCCGCAAGGCGGTGGCCGCCACCGACCGTCTGGCTGCGCTTCACCCCCTCGTAGTGCTCCGAGCGGAAGCAATCGGCGATCAGCACCTGCCCGCTGGGCTTGAGCAGCCCAAAGGCCTCCTCCAGCGCCAGCTCATGCGGAATGTACTGAAAACTCTCGGAAAACAGGCACAGGTCAAACCCGCCCGCGCCGCTGAACTCCTCGAAGAAGCACTGATGCACCCGCGCCTCCGACGCGTTCTGGCGGCAGCGGGAGGCGAGGAAGGGCGAGGGCACCACGATCTCGACCTCATGGCCGAGCGCGATCAGCTTGCGCGCCGTCTCCCCGGCGCCGCCGCCAATGTCGAGAATCCGCAGCGGCCCCTCGGGGAGGTAGGAGAACAGTTTGTCGGTATAAGCCGCCTGCGCCGCGCCAAGGTTCTCGGCGGTGCAGGCCAGCCCGTCCCACAGCCCGTAATGCAGGTTCTCGGCCCCTGTGAGCCATTTCATGAAGGAAAGCCCCACGTCGAGGCCGATGGCGCGGGTATCGACTTTCTGTCCCATGCATCCCGTCTAGCCGAGCCGGGATGTGCGGAAAAGCACGATCAGCGCATCTCGGTCGGGCAGCTCCCGCCTTTGTGGCAGGTCAGCACCCTGCGCAGCTCGGCACTGGTGGGCTTGGGGTAGATCTTCGAGGAGCAGGGATCGGAGAACACGGTCAGCCCGCCGCCCTTGGTTTCTTCGACCGCCATCAGCATCTGATCCGATCCGGGCCAGCCGCCGCACCACGAGGCAAAGCACTCCAGCGTCACCGTCACGGCTGCGTCGATCGGGGTCGAAAAGCCGCCCTTGCCAAGCTGCATCCCCTGCAGCCGGGCCTTCACATGCACCGGCTTGGGGTTGAGCCGGTCGCTGCCGGTCTGGCGGCGCTTTCGGATGGTCTCCTGCGCGGTCAGCGTACCGTGGACGATGCGGAACCGCCCGTCGCTGTCGCGCGCTTGGGTGTAAAGCTGCACCGGGTCCGGCCGCAGGCAGGAGAGCGCATTGGCGGGCAATGCGGGGGCCAGCGCGGCGGTGAACGCCACGGCGGCGGCGGAAATGGAGGCGAGGGGCTTCATGCGAGATACTCCCTGAATTCGGCCACCACGGCCTCGTAGACGGCCCGCTTGAATGGCACGATGTTGGCAACGAGCTCCGAGCCGGGAAGCCAGCACCACTCGGAGAACTCCGGGTGATCGGTGGCAAGGTCCACCTCGCTGTCGTCGCCGAGAAAACGCATCAGCACCCAATGCTGTTCCTGCCCGCGATACTTGCCCTTCCAGACCTTGCCGAGCAGCTGCGGCGGCAGATCATAGCGCACCGGCTCCGCGGTTTCGGCGATGATCTCCACCCGGCTGGCGGCGATCCCGGTCTCTTCCTCCAACTCCCGCAAGGCGGCGGTGCGATGATCTTCCCCCTCGTCGAGCCCGCCCTGCGGCATTTGCCAGGCGGGCGTTTCGCTGTCGATCCGCTGGCCGACGAAGACTTCGCCCGCAGCATTGAGAAGCATCACGCCCACGCAGGGTCTATAGGGAAGCGAGTCGGGGTTGATTGCGGTCTGTGCCATGCCGGGAGTTAGAGCGAGGCGGGGCGGTTATTCAATAGCCGGGTGGCCGTGGTTGTGCCTCTGGAGATCGGACTATTCACAGCTGTTGGCCCTGAAGCCGTCCTTAAGAAAGCGTATGTAGGCACCTCTGCTGGGCGGATCGACCTCGTAAAGATTGGGGCGCTTGGTGACATAGGTCCGCCAAGTGGGATCAGGAATGTCCGCAAGAGTGATCTTGTGAGTTCGTAACATCTTGGCCCCGAGGGAGGTGAAAAGGATACCTCTTGCCTTGCGGCTACCCATTGCGATGACGGTGCGAATTTTCTCGTCCAGCGAGGTCGCTGTGATGGACGCGAGTGGTGCGTCTTCGCATGGAAGTTCCGCGAACCTATCGAACGCCTGCCCAAGACGACCGGAAGAATCTCTATTGCCCAATCCGTTGACCGTACAACGGTACTTTCGCAGGCGGCGGGCGAGATGTGTGAAGTCGGTGTCAGATGAAACCAGTGTAAAGTAATTGTATCCGCCTGTCAGAGCGAGCTCGAGGGCATCAAGCGCCAACAGGATGTCCGAGGCATTTTTGTGCTGGCCGGAGTGTATGATTTCGAAGGCCGCCAAGTGCCGCCAATTCTGTACGTGCGCGGCATCAACGTAGACACGGGCGACCTGCCCGGTTGGCGCCGCTGCGAGGATTGCTTCGGCATGCTTGGCGTTGATGTTGTCGCCGTCAATCAACAGGGCGGTGCGGGCGGGAGTGGACTCGTGAAACATGCGCCGAGCATCAGTTCCGGCTGTGGCGGAAATGGGGCGCGGGCGGGGAACGAAAAAGGGCGGCCCGGAGGCCGCCCTTTTCATAACCTAAAACCGCAACCTACTCGGCGGGCTCCAGTGCGTGGAGGCCTTTCAGGAGGTCGATGGCGTAGGCGAGTTGGTAGTCCTCGTCGCGGAGTTCGGCGGCGGCTTCGGCGGCGGCGCGTTCCTCTTCGATCTGGCGGATCTCGTCTTCGCTCAGGCTGTCGTTGCTGATTGCGCCGCGCAGGTCCGCTTCGGAGCGGCGGCGGGCGGCGGCGGAGGCCTCTTCATCCTCCTCCGGCTCGGCGTTGGGGTTCACCGTGGGCTGCTGCACGACGATGTCGGGCGACACGCCCAGCGCTTGGATCGAGCGGCCCGAGGGCGTGTAGTAGCGCGCGGTGGTCAGGCGCATCGCGCCGTCACCCTTGAGCGGCATCACGGTCTGGACCGAGCCCTTGCCGAAGCTCTTGGTGCCGACCACGATGGCGCGGCGGTGATCCTGAAGCGCACCGGCCACGATCTCGGAGGCCGACGCGGAGCCGCCGTTGATCAGCAGCACGATCGGCTTGCCCTCGGCAAGGTCGCCCGCGGTGGCGTTGTAACGGTCGCCATCGGCGGCCTGACGGCCCCGGGTACTCACGATTTCGCCCTTCTCGAGGAAGGCGTCGGAGACCTTGATCGCCTGCGTCAGCAGGCCGCCGGGGTTGTTGCGCAGATCGAGCACGATGCCATTGATCGCATCCATGCCGCCGGCCTCTTCCACCGCCTTGGCGAGGCCCTCTTCGAGGTTGGGGAAGGTCTGGTCGTTGAAGGTGGTGATCCGCAGCACCACCGAATCGCCCTCGGTCCGGGTGCGCACGGCGGTCAGCTTGATGGTGTCGCGCACGATGGTCACGTCGAAGGGCTCATCGACACCTTCGCGGACCACTGTGATGATGATCTCGCTGCCGACCGGGCCGCGCATCAGCTCGACCGCATCGTCGAGCGTTAGGCCGAGCACCGACTCGCCATCGACATGGGTGATGAAATCGCCAGCCTCGATGCCGGCCTCGTCGGCGGGGGTGTCGTCGATCGGGGAGACGACCTTTACGAAACCCTCTTCCTGCGTGACCTCGATGCCGAGGCCGCCGAACTCGCCGCGGGTCTGCACGCGCATGTCGGCGGCATCATCGGGCGAGAGGTAGGAGGAGTGCGGATCGAGCGAAGTGAGCATGCCGTTGATGGCGGCTTCGATTAGCTCTTTCTCGTCCACTTCCTCGACATACTGGGCGCGGATCCGCTCGAAGATGTCGCCGAAGAGATCGAGCTGCTCGTAGATCGAGGCGTTGCGGTCGGTCTCCTGCGCGATCAGCGGGCCGGCGATCTGGGTGCTCAGCAGCACCCCTGCCAGCGTGCCGCCCAGCGCGGCCATCGTGAACTTCTTCATGCCATCATCCATCCTTTGTCGCGGCGAACCATTCGGTCGGGTCCACCGGGGTCTCGCCCTGTCTGAGCTCCATATAAAGCGTTTCGCTGCGCTCCGCACCAGCCTCCGGTGGCTGACCTTCGGCAAATTCTCCGGCCTCGTCCTCCGTCACCCGCCCGCCCATCAGGCCGAGCGGCGCGCCAGCGGTCACGATCTGGCCAGGCTCACCATAGACAGTTTCGAGCCCGGCGAGCACCAACAGAGTGTCGGGCGCGGGCTCAAGGATCATCACGTTTCCGTAGTCGAGCAGCGGGCCGGTGTAGCGGATCGTGGCGGCGGCGGGGGCGGTGAGCAGGGTGCCGGGATAGAGCGCGAGCAGCAGGCCGGGGCGGGCGATGCCCGCGGCGTCCGGCTCTTCGAAGCGGCGGATCAGCGTGGCCGGGCCGGGCAGCGGCAGGCTGCCTTTCTGCGCGTCGAAGCTGGCGTTCTCGGGGGCGGTTTGCCCCTCGATCCGGCTGAGGCCGGAGGCGAAGGCTGCGAGCGTATCGGAAGTCTCCAGCAACTGGCGCAGGCGGGCCGGGTCCTCGACATAACGGCGCGGCAGGTCGGTGCGCTCGTCAATCGCGCGGGTCAGGGCAAGCCGCGCCTGCTGGGCGCCATGCAGCCCCTCGGCCAGCGTGTCGCGCGCGCTTTCCTGCAACACGCGGAGCAGGGCGATTTCCTCGACTTGCGCCCTGAGCGCCGCCGCCTCGGCCTGAAGGCCGGGGGTGACCGCGCCCAGTGTCATCGCGGCGCGGGCGGTGCCCGCCGGGCCGGAGGGGTGCAGCAGCAGGAGCGGCGCGGGCGAGCGCTCCATGGTAGAGAGCACGCCCAGCAGGCGGCTGACCTCGCTTTCGCGGGCCTCCAGCATGGCGCGCAGCACGCCCTCGCGGATTGCGGCTTGCCGCAGCCCGGTGCGCAGGGCGGTCAGCCCGGTTTCATAGGCGCGCACGGTTTGGGTCAGCGCCTCGACCCGGTCGGCCCGGGTTTCGGCTTCTTCCAGCGCTGCAGCGGCGCGTGTCAGCAGCGAGGCGGCCTCCACGGCGATATCCGCCGGGTCGGCCTGCTGGGCCGTCGCCGGAGCGCCAAGGAGCAGGGCGAGCAGGGCAGCGCGGATCATGCGAGCAGGCTCTTGCCGGTCATCTCATCGGGCTGGGGCAGGCCCATGAGGGCGAGCACCGTGGGCGCAAGGTCGGCCAGCCGCCCTTCGCGCACCTTGGCGCCCTCAGGCGCACCGTAGACCACCACCGGAACCGGGTTGAGCGTGTGGGCCGTGTGCGGGCCGCCGGTTTGGGGATCGATCATCATGTCGCAATTGCCGTGGTCGGCGGTGACGATGATCGCGCCGCCCGCCTGTTCCAGCGCGTCCAGCGCCTTGCCCAGCCCGGTATCGACCGCCTCACAGGCGGCCACGGCAGCGGGTATCACCCCGGTATGGCCCACCATGTCGGGGTTGGCGAAGTTGACCACGATGAAGTCATAGCCCTTCTCGATCGCCGCCACGAGCCGCTCGGAGACTTCGGGCGCGCTCATTTCGGGCTGCATGTCATAGGTCGCCACATCGGGGCTTTTCGGCATGTATCGGTCTTCGCCCGCCTCCGGCTCTTCCTTGCCGCCGTTCAGGAAGAAGGTGACATGCGGGTATTTCTCGGTTTCCGCGATATGAAACTGGGTCAGCCCCTGCTTGGCCACCCATGCCCCCAGCGTGTTGACGATGTCGCGCGGCGGGAAGCAGGTGGTCATGTAGGCGTTGTGGCCCTCGGAGTACTCCACCATCCCCAGCAGCGCGGCCAGGTCGGGGCGGGTGCCGGCATCAAATTCGTTGAACCCCGGCTCGCCGATGGCCCGCAGGATCTCGCGCGCCCGGTCGGCCCGGAAGTTGAGGAAGAAGAGGCCATCGCCATCTTTCATGCCCGCGTAGTCGCCCAGCACGGTGGGAAGGATGAACTCGTCGGTCTTGTCGGCGGCGTAGGAGGCCGCAACCGCGCCCACCGCGCTCTCGCCCGCCTCGCCCTTGCCATGCACGATGGCCGCGTAGGCCTTGGCGACCCGGTCCCAGCGGTTGTCACGGTCCATCGCGTAGTAGCGGCCCGAGACGGTCACGAACTTTGCGCCGTCGGGCAGGTTCTTCTCGGTTTCACCGATGTATTTGCTGGCGGATTTGGGGGCTACGTCGCGGCCATCGGTCAACGCGTGGATGGCGACCGGTACGCCTGCGGCGGTGATCGCGCGGGCGGCGGCGATCATGTGGCTCTGGTGGCTGTGGACCCCGCCGGGCGAGACCAGCCCCGCGAGGTGGGCGGTGCCGCCGGACTTTTTCAGCGCGGCGATGAAGGCGCCCAGCCCCTCGTTCTCGGCAAAGCTGCCGTCTTCGATGGCAAGGTCGATCTGGCCGAGATCCATCGCCACCACGCGGCCCGCGCCGATGTTGGTATGCCCCACCTCCGAGTTGCCCATCTGGCCGGTCGGCAAGCCCACATCGGGGCCGAAGGTGGTGAGGGTGGCATGGGGGCAGGTGGAAAGGAGCCTGTCCATCGTCGGGGTGTTCGCCAGCGCCGGGGCATCCCCCGGCCCGCCATCGCCAATGCCCCAGCCATCGAGAATGCAGAGGACAACGGGCTTGGGCATGGGGCGGCTCCTTCACGGGTTCGCTGGCCTTTTACCCCAGAGCGCAGGCGGGGGAAACGGCAGAGCGGCGCGCCACGCCGAAACCGGCCTGCGGCCCCCGGCGCGCTAGGAATTGAGCCGCTACCCGTGTTTCACCATGGGTGCTATCAGTCGGACATGAAGCGTATTTTTAGGATCGTCGCGGCGCTTGCCGTTCTGGCCGTGGGGCTGGTGGGCTATACCGCCGCGATGGCCCGCGTGGGCTCCGGCACCGCGCCCGAGATGGCCGCCGAGAGCGAACAGGCCGACGAGATCCGCGTCGACAAGTCGGAGCGGCGGCTCGAGCTGCTCCGCGCGGGCGCGGTGATCCGCAGCTATGAGGTGAGTCTCGGCGCTGCGCCCGAGGGTCACAAGGCCCGCGAGGGGGATGAGCGCACGCCCACCGGCCGCTACGTGATCGACTGGCGCAACCCGAATTCCATCGCCCACCTCAGCCTGCACATCTCCTACCCCAACGCCGAGGACCGCGCCCGCGCCGAGGCGGCGGGGCACAGCCCCGGCGGTGACATCATGATCCACGGTATCGCCAATGGCTGGGGCTGGCTCGGCGGGCTGCATCGCGCGTGGGATTGGACCAATGGCTGCATCGCCGTGACCGATGCCGAGATGCGCGAGATCTGGGCACTGGTGCCCGATGGCACCCCCATCACCATCAGCGAGTAATCCCGTGGGCCGTTTCATCAAATTCCTCCTGAAGCTTGCCGCCGTTCTGGTGGTGATCGTCGTCGTTGCCCTGCTTGCGCTGCGCGGCATGGCCGCCCTGCGCGAAACCCAAGCGGAAGCGCCCCGCTGGGGCAGCATGGTGCAAACCGTGATGGGCGAGGTCTACGTGATAGACTATGGCCCCAAGGAGGCGACCCCGGTGCTGCTGGTGCATGGCTCCGTCGGCTGGTCGGCCTTCTGGGATGAAACCATCGTCGCGCTCGAGAGCGCAGGCTACCGCGCCATCGCCTTCGATATGCCCCCGATGGGCTGGTCGGAGCGGGATGCGGAGGGCGATTACAACCGCGTGCGGCAGGGCCAGCGCGTGCTGGCGTTGACCGAGGCGCTGGGCGTGACGCCCGTGCTGGTGGCGCACAGCTTCGGCGCAGGCGCTGCGGCGGAGGCGGTGATGTCCGATCAGGCGGCCTTTGCCGGCTTCATCGTGGTCGATGGCGCGATCGGGCTGGATGCGGAGGCCAAGGCGCTGCCTCTGCCGCTCCGCGCGCCCGCGCTAAGGCAACTGGCCGTGTCGGCCACCATCACCAACCCATGGGCGATGCAGCCGATGCTGAAGGCTTTCCTTCACAAGAAGGACCGGGCCGCGCCCTATGTGGACACGCTCAACGCCCCGATGAAGCGCGAGGGCACCACCCCTGCCATGGCCGACTGGTTGCCCACCCTGCTCGCCCGTCCCGAGGGCGCCGCCAGCGTGACCGAGGCAGGTTGGCGCGGCCTCACCCTGCCCGTGGGCGTGCTCTGGGGCGTGGAAGACACCGCCACCCCGCTGGCGCAGGGTGAACAGCTGGTCTCGCTGGTCGAAGGGTCGCGGCTCTGGCCGCTGGAAGGGCTGGGCCATATTCCGCAGATCGAAGATCCGGGGTCCTTCATGGCAGCGCTGGAGGAGGCGCTGGCCTGGGTCGAGGGGGCGAGGTAAGGCGGGAAAGTCCCGCGCTACTCCATGAAGCCCAAGGAGGGATCGGCGCAGATGGTTGCGACGTCAATCCGGCCTTCTATGCCGCGCAGATGCCGGTACCATGCCACCATGTCGGGCAAAGCCGCGCCATAGGCGGCGATGGCGTTATCCAGCGCCTCGCTGTCGTCCCAGAACATTCTCAAACCCATGTCGGCCCGGAATTCCTCGATCCCGCCGTCCTCCGGCGTTTGAAAGATGTTGCCGATCATGGCCGGAAGTCTGGTGGCGCTCCGCAGCTTGTCGCCCTCCTCCCGCTGCGCATCGGTCAAATCGGCCTTGAAGGGCGCGGCGCGGCGGGCGGCGAAATCATAGTCCAGCATGGTGCGGAACCCGCCCAGCACCCGGATGAACCGCGCCTCCGCCGGAGTTGGTTCTTCCTCGGCCAGCAGCGGCGCAAGCGCACGCACCTCGCAGCCACCCATCTGCGCGATCGACTGCTCGAAAACGACGGGGATGGAGGCAATGGTCAGCGCGTCCTCGGCCGAGACGGCATAAAATTCCATCGGCGTGCCTGCCGAGGTTAGGGTGAAGCCCGCGTCGGTCGGCGCAAAGCCCGCCTGCTGCAACAGGCTGATCACAAAGGCGGTGTAAATCCGGTCCTGCGGGATCTCGAGGTACTTCATCGTCGAAGGCTCGATCGCCGCGCTCTCGTCGATCTCGATGTTTTCCAGCACCAGGTTGCCGCCGTCCACTCGCGCAGTGGCCGTGGCCGCCTGCACGGTGCTTTCGCAGATGCCTGTCGTGTCGCAGGCCTCGAAGTCCAGCGGCAGCGGATGCACGAAATGCAGCTGCATCGCCTCGCCCTCGAAGGCCAGCCGCACAGACCGTGGCAGCACGTGATCGGGCCAGATCGCGCTGCCCAGCATGAAGCTGCCCTGCGGTGGCGGATCGGCCCTGAGCGGCAGGGCGGCAAGCAGGAGGGCGGCGGCGAGGAGCTGTTTCATGGCGGCGAGAGTGGCGTGGCAGGAGCGGTGGCACAAGGGGTGGAAACCCCGACGCCGCCGGGCTATCCCGGCCCCGAACCCAAGAGGCGGGCCAAGGAGGCGGGCATGACATTTTCACTGGCAACATGGAACATCAACTCGGTGCGGTTGCGGGCCGATCTCGTGGCCCGGCTGATGCGCGAGGAAACGCCCGATGTGCTTTGCCTGCAGGAATGCAAGAGCCCGGTCGACAAGATCCCGGTCGAGATCTTCGAGGCGCTCGGCTACACCCACATGGTCGCCCGCGGGCAGAAGGGCTACAACGGCGTCGCGATCCTCTCGAAGCTGCCGATGGAAGAGGCCGGGGCGGCGGACTATGCCAAGCTCGGCCACGCCCGCCACATCGCCGGAAAGCTTGAGAACGGCGTGACCATCCACAACTTCTACGTCCCTGCCGGCGGCGATGTGCCCGACCGCGAGGTGAACGAGAAGTTCGGCCAGAAGCTCGACTACCTCACCGAGATGCGCGACGCCTTCCACGCCGACGCGCCGCAAAAGAGCATCCTCGTCGGCGACCTCAACATCGCGCCGCGCGAAGATGACGTGTGGGATCACAAGAAGCTGCTGAAGATCGTCAGCCACACGCCGGTAGAGGTGGAGGCGCTGGGCGAGACTCAGGACGCGGGCAAGTGGGTGGATATCACCCGCAAGGACATCCCCGAAGGCCTGCTCTACAGCTGGTGGTCCTATCGCGCGAAGGACTGGGACGCCGCCGACAAGGGCCGGCGGCTGGACCATATCTGGGCCACGCCCGATATCGCCAATGCCGGCCACTCCAGCCGCATCCTCCGCCCGGTGCGCGGCTGGGAGAAGCCCTCGGACCACGCGCCGGTGTTCGCCGAGTTCGACCTCTAGGCACGGCTGAGCCGTTCCGCGGTGGGGGTTTCACACCCCCACACCCACGAGTCCTGAGTGGGGGTTTCATACCCCCACACCCCCGTGGAGATATTTGAGCCAAGATGAAGGGCGTGTGCGGGCAATTTTAATCAAATTGTCCCGGTTTGAAGGGCGCGCCATTTGGCAGCGGTCAGTCGCGGCGGATGACGCCGGTAAGGGCGGCGGCGGCCAGCGCCGTGACGATCCAGCCGATGCCCTTGGCCAGCCAGCGCAGCCCCCAACCAAGGCGGCCCAGCGGCGAGCGTGAGGTGGAGGGGGCCCATGCGTCTTCCTGCCCGAAGTTCACCAGCGGTATCACCAGATCGGCGGCATAGGCGAGAGAAGAGAAGGTCTCCCAGTCCTGCCCGGCCTGCCCCGGCTGGCTCCAGAAGGCGCCGGGGCCCTCGGGGTGGCTCTCGGTGGCGGCGATCCAGGGCTGCGAGGTGAGGATCGGCGCGGCGTTCGGCGTCATGTCGCCCGCGTTCCACGTGGCCTGGTAAAAGGCGGCCAGCCCGGCGATGAGCACCACGGCAAAGGCCACCGAGCGGCCGGGGCGGTAGCCGTAGCCCACGGTGAAGCGCAGAACCATGTCGGAGAGCCACATCATAAGCCAGCGCGGCCCGTAGCCTGAAGTTTCGGCCCGCAGCCTGCGGTTTTCGGCCCGCAGCAGCCGCTCCTTCACCATCAGCACCGTCTGCGCATCGCTGCGGTGGCCCATCCGGCCCAGCACATGGGCGAGTTGCTCGTAGGGCTGGGCGTTGAAGTTCAGCTCTTCAGGCCGCCGGGCCAGCCAGCTCAGGCGCTCGGTCGGGCGGGTGTCGGCGTGGCGCGAGAAATCGGAATAGCGGAAACCGTCGAGCCGCAGCGGATAGCTCGCGCCCTGCCCCGATGGTTCGTCCTTGAACCGCGCCACCTCGGCCCCGGCGAGGTTGACGACCCGGCCGATCTCGTTGTGCTGGAAGTAGAGGATGCCGCCAACGCGGGCGCGGGCGAGCGAGACGGCGATGTCGGAGCCGTGCTCCTCGGTGGCGCCGAAGGCCTCGTGCCCGAGCGGCTCGTCGGGCAGATCCACCGCGCAGTTGGTGATGAAGCAGTCATGGTCGATCCGGGCGGAGGAAAAGAACAGCATTCCGCGGCAGGTGAGCGTGGTTTCGCCCTCGGCGTAAGGGTAATTGCCCAGAAAGGCCGAGCCTTCGACCCGGAGCGAGGGGGCGAAGACCGCATCCTGCCCGCCGCCGTCGATGGTGACGCCGCAGAGTTGCAGATCGCCGCCGATCCGGGCGCCGGCCAGCCCGATCTCGCCCGCCACATGGCTCTCGCCCCGCAGGTAGACCGAGCCGCTGAAGCGGGCGTTGTCGGCGGTGATCGCCTTCACCCAGCAGCCCTGCAGATGCAGCCCGCGCAGGGAGGCGTTCACAAGGTTCATCTCGCCCTCGATCCGGCAGGCGGAGAGGGTGATATCCTGGCTGCAATCGGTGCCCTGCAAGTCCAGCGTGCCGGTGATCCGCGCTCCGCGCAGGCGCAGACCCTTGGGGTTCAGCGGATGCTCGTAGAGCCCGAGCAGCAACTCGCGCAGCAGGGCGGCGCGCACCGTCACATCCTCGCCCGCCTCCTCGCCGGGAAGCGCCCCCTCGCCCAGC
Organism: Vannielia litorea; assembly: GCF_019801175.1. Classification (NCBI taxonomy): domain Bacteria; kingdom Pseudomonadati; phylum Pseudomonadota; class Alphaproteobacteria; order Rhodobacterales; family Paracoccaceae; genus Vannielia; species Vannielia litorea. Next base: position 103,052 of record NZ_JAHVJR010000002.1, on the reverse strand, counting down.
GTCACCCGCTCCGGCCCGGCGCAGGTGGTGAGCAGTTTCTCTTCCGCCGGGGTGAGCGGGGCAAAGGCGCTGAGCTCTGTCATCGGGCCGAAGGTGCCACCGGGCGGCGGGGGCGGCAAGCGCGGAGCGGCCTGCGCGGCGTGCAGCGGTGCGACAGAGGCGTTACGCAGTGTCATGAAACATTGAAGCAGGGCGTGGCCGGTGTTACCTTTGTGGCACGCCCGGCGCCGGGGCTTTGCAGGCGCGTAGCCACGGAGGACCATCTCCTGTCTCACTCCTCGGAGGCCGCCGTCCAGCACACGGCAGGCAACGCGCCCCTCGCAGGGGCACACAGCAGCGACCAAGGCGGCACGGCCCTGCTCGCGCATATCCTCAAATCGCTTGAAGACGACAAGGCCGAGGAGATCGTGACGATCGACCTCGCCGGCAAGTCGACCATTGCCGATCACATGGTGATCTGCTCGGGCCGCTCCACACGCCAGGTGGCTGCGATCTCCGAAAAGCTGGTGGACCGTCTCAAGCAGGACTTCGGCACGCAGTGCAAGGTCGAGGGCAAGGATGCGGGCGACTGGGTGCTGATCGACACGGGCGACGTGATCGTTCACGTGTTCCGCCCCGAGGTCCGCGACTTCTACCAGCTCGAGAAGATGTGGCAGCCGGTCACCGCGACCGCCTGACACCGCCTTGAAGCTGACCATTCTCGCCATCGGGCGGCTCCGCGCCAGCCCGGAGAAATCCCTGATCGATGATTATCTCGACCGCGCCGGAAAAACCGGGCGCGGTCTGGGGCTTGGTCCGGCCTCCGTTGTGGAGCTGGAAGACAAGCGCGGCGGCGGCAAACCCGCCGAGGCCGAGCTGCTGCGCCGCGCCCTGCCGAGTGGGGCCGTGGTGGTGGCAATGGACGAACGCGGCAAGGTGGTCTCGTCACCCGGCTTTGCCGACCAGCTAGGCAAATGGCGCGATACCGGCCGCCCCGAGGTGGCGCTGATGATCGGCGGCGCCGACGGGCTGGACCCGGCGCTGGTGGCCGAGGCCGACTTTACCCTCAGCTTCGGCAAGATGGTCTGGCCGCATATGCTGGCCCGGGTGATGCTGGCCGAGCAGCTCTACCGCGCCACCGCGATCCTTGCAGGCACGCCGTATCACCGCGTGTAGGCCGGGCCTCGCCCCGTTCGCTGCCCCTCGCACGACTCAGTCCATGAAAAAAGGCCCGGGCGTTAACCCGGGCCAGTCCAACAGGGAGGTGTGGCCAAGTACCCCGGCCACGGAGGGATCTTGTCAGGCGACCAGCCGGTAGCCGCCGCTCTCGGTCACCAGAAGGCGCGCGTTGGAGGGATCGGGCTCGATCTTCTGGCGCAGGCGATAGATGTGGGTCTCCAGCGTGTGGGTGGTAACCCCCGCGTTATAGCCCCAGACCTCATGCAGCAGGATATCGCGCGGCACCACGCCCTCGCTCGCCCGGTAGAGGAACTTCAGGATGTTCGTCTCTTTCTCGGTGAGGCGAATCTTCTTCTCGGCGTCATCCACCAGCATCTTCATCGAAGGCTTGAAGGTGTACGGCCCGAGCTGGAAGACTGCGTCCTCGCTCTGCTCATGCTGGCGCAGCTGGGCACGGATGCGGGCCAGCAGAACCGGGAATTTGAACGGTTTGGTCACGTAGTCATTCGCGCCGGCATCGAGGCCGAGGATGGTGTCGGCATCGCTGTCCTGGCCGGTGAGCATCAGGATCGGGCATTTCACCCCCTGCTTGCGCATCAGCTTGCACAGTTCGCGGCCATCGGTATCGGGCAGCGCCACGTCGAGGATCACGAGATCATAGATCGCGTTTTTCGCCTTCTCCATCGCGCCGTGGCCGTCTCCGGCCTCGAACACGTCGAAGTCTTCAGTCATCACGAGCTGCTCGCTCAGCGCCTCGCGCAGGTCTTCATCGTCGTCGACGAGGAGTATTTTCTTCAGGTTGGCCATGGGGAGCCTCCTTTCTTCTGCTCTCTCGGATGTGTGAACGGGGCACGGGAGCGACAAGATTTGCTGCAAATCGCTCACGCAACCGTGTGCGGGAGGGCGGAAATGTTTCATATTCCTACGAAAACCCACTAGATGTGCTGCAAGTTCCGCATAGGTTTTCGGCATGAGCCTCCTGCCTACCCCTGATGAGATGCGCGCCCGCGCCCGTGCCGATCTGCGGCTCGGGTTGCCTGTTGTGCTCGGCTGCGGCGCGGATCAGGCGCTGGTTCTGGCCGCAGAGGGGGCCGCGCCCGAGCGGGTCGCGGCGCTGGTGGATGTGGCGTCGGGGGCAGGAGCCTACCTTGCCATCACCGCCCGCCGGGCCGAAACCCTGAAGGCCCGCGCCTATGATGGCGACATGGCGCGCCTGCGCCTGCCCGCCGAGGGCGCGGCAGCATGGGCCGCGGCCACGGCAGATCCGGCGCGCGACCTCGCCACCCCGATGAAAGGCCCGTTCAACGCCCTGCGCGGCGCGGAGGGCTGCCCCGAGGTCGCCCGCGCGGGCATCCGGCTGGCCAAGGAGGCCCGGCTGCTCCCAGCTGTTCTGGTGGCCCCGTTCACCGGAGCGGCCTCCGCAGGGCTGACCCGGATCACCGATATGCCCAGCGGCGAACTTGCCCCTTTTGCCGAGGCGGTCTCGGCGCGGTTGCCGATGCATCTTGCGGGCGCAGGGCGGCTGCATGTGTTCCGCCCCGGTGACGGCAGCGAAGAGCATTACGTGGTCGAAGTCGGCCGCCCTGACCGCGACGGGCCGGTGCTCACCCGCCTGCATTCGGCCTGCTTCACCGGCGATGTGCTCGGCTCGCTCAAGTGCGACTGCGGCCCCCAGCTCCATGCCGCGCTGGAGGCGATGGGCGCGGCGGGCGGCGGGCTGCTGCTCTACCTCAACCAGGAGGGCCGGGGGATTGGCCTTTCCAACAAGATGCGGGCCTATTCCTTGCAGGATCAGGGGTTCGACACGGTCGAGGCCAACCACCGGCTCGGCTTCGAGGATGACGAGCGCGATTTTCGCATCGGCGCGGCGCTCTTGGGCAAGATGGGTGTGGGGCAGGTGCGGCTGATGACGAACAACCCCGCCAAGATCGCCATGATGGAGGCGCGCGGCATCAAGGTGGTGGAACGGGTGCCGCTGAAGGTGGGGCTGACCCCGCAGAATGAGGCCTATCTCGCCACCAAGGCCGCCAAGTCGGGACATCTGCTATGAAGATCTCACCCTTTCTCAAGGCCGCCGCCCGGCTGGAGGATTTCTCGCAGGCCGAGGTCGAGGCGATGCTGGGCCAGCCGCTCCGCCGCACCCAGCAGAGTAGCGCATGGATCGGCTTCGAGGCGGCGGGCGCAGGCCATTTTGCCGAGTTCGAGCTGCGCAGCCCCGGCCCCAGCGCCCGGTTCGGTGGCCTGCTGATCGGGCGTTTTCCGCAGCCGCTGACGCTGCAAACCCTCGCTCCCGCGCTCGATGCCCTGCCCTTCCTGCGCGAAGAGATGAACCCGCCGCCCATCGGCGCTGCGGTGCAGCCGCCCACCGGCGGGCGGTGGTTCCGGCTGGGGCCGCATGAGTTGGCGGTCTCGATCCAGCTCACCAGCCCGGTCAGCGCCACCGCGCTCGCCGTCCACGGCGCCTACCCGTGATGCGGCTCACCCCGCGCGGGCTGCTCTTTGCCGGGCGGCTCCTGCCCACGGTCGTTGGGCGCGGCGGGATCAGCAGTGAAAAACGCGAGGGTGACGGGGCCACGCCCACTGGCCTGCACCATATCCTTGCCTGCTATTACCGCCCCGACCGCGTGCCGCCGCCCGCGCCCTGGGCCATCCCCATCGGGTTGCGCGACCTCTGGTCCGATGCGCCGGATGACCCGGCCTATAACACGCTGGTCAAAGCCCACTACGCCCCCAGCCACGAGAAGATGCGCCGCGCCGATCCGCTTTATGACATTGTGCTCACCACCGATTGGAACACGCCTGCCACATCAGGCGCAGGCTCGGCGATCTTCCTGCACCGCTGGCGCAAGCGCGGCCACCCGACCGAGGGCTGCCTCGCCTTCGCGCCTGCCCATATCGCCTGGATCGCCGCCCGCGCCGCGCCGGGCACGCCATTGCTCATTGACGGCCCTTAGCAGGCGCGCAGCTATTCGGGCAGCAGCCCCTCGGCTTCCAGCGCCTCCAGCATCGGGGCAAGCTGGGCCTCGTAGCGCTTCCAAGCGCCGATCGAGCGCGTGTTAAGCGGCTCGCGGACCTGCGATTGCGACAGCGTCCGCACATCGCGCCGGTTTTCGTGGAAGGCCATCACCTGCGGATCCCACGCCAACCCGGCAGCCTCGACGATCCTGCGCGCCTGCGGCTCCGGCTCGGCCACGAGGCGCTCATAGCTGACTTCGGTAAATGCCCCCGGCGCGGCCTCGCGCCAAAGGTCCACCATCGCGCGATAGGCCTTGTAGGCATGCACGAGGTCATCCAGCCCATAAGCATAGCGGTGCCGCCCTTCGCGGAAGACCTGCCGGAAGATCGAGAACAGCTGATCGCGCGGGTCGCGATAGATCACCAGAATTGGCGCGCCCGGCAGAAGCGCCGCGAGCGCGCCGATGTTGCGGTAGCCCTGGATCGACTTGTCGGTGATCACCCGGTCAAAGCAGGCGCGGCGGCGCATGGCGGCCTCGAGCGCCGGGCCAAAACCCTGCGGCGCGGCGCTGCCCGCCAGAACCGGGCGCAACGTGGGACCGACCACCGCCATCTCACCGCCGCCGGTCACCTCGGGATGGCTCGCCAGCATCTGCTCCACCAGCGTGGTGCCGGAGCGCGGCATGCCTGTGACGAACACCGGATGAAAGCTGCTGGTCTCAGAGCGGGGCAGGCGGGGGAGCGCGGCACTGGCCTTGATGTGGGCCTTGTCCTCGGCCTCCCGCGCCGCGCGGTCATAGGGAAAGCGCGCCCGGGTCAGCGCATTGCCCTCTTCGAGATAGCGCCAGACCTCGCCCGGCTCGGCGCCGGATTGCTCCAGCGCCCCGGCAAGGGCAAAGCACAGGCTGGCCCGCGTGGTGCCGCTGGCCCGCCCGCTGCGGTAGAGGCCGCGCATCTCCTCGATCAACGGGTCGCCCGGCTCTGAGCGATGGGCGCTCATCCGCAGACGGTAGAGCTCGCCATCTTGCGGCCGCAGGGCCTGCGCCGCCGTAAAGGCCGCCTCGGCCCGGTCGCGTCGCCCGGCGCGTTGCTCGAGCAGACCGATCTCCACATGCGGGCCAACCGCGCCCGGCACCGCCCGCTGCACCTCTCGGTGCGCGTCAATCGCCGCGTCGATCTGGCCTGCATCCGAGAGCACCTGCGCCCGCTCGATCAGCACGGCCGGCTCGCCGGGGCGATGCTTGCGCGCGAGGTCGAGCGCCTTGAGCGCAGTGCCAAGGTCGCCGGTGCGGTGCCTTATGCGCCCGATCTCGTAATGCGCCTCCGCCGTCTGCGGGCGCAGCGCGACGATGTCCTCGTAAAGCGCGCAGGCCTCCCCCAGCTGGCCATCGGCCTGAAGCTGGCGAGCGCGGCGAAACACGGCTGGAATGTCGTTCATTCGAAAGGTGGGCATATCTCATCTCCACCCCTCCCCAAGGCCAATAAGCCCATGAGTTGAGTGGATAGCCACCCTGAACCGAACCGTTTGGTTCAAATAAACTGTTTGTGAATCAACTCTGTGCGGTGGCGCGCCTTAGGGGTTCGGAGATGTGCATCACCGCGAAGATCTAGCCGTTGGCCCAGCCAGTTCGCGCAAAAATTGTGCAGCTCAGGCTTTGGCCGCAGGCACCCGTTCGCCAAAAATCGCGGAGCCGACGCGCACGTGAGTCGCCCCCAGCGCAATCGCCCGCTCGAAGTCGGCGCTCATACCCATGCTGAGGCCGGTGAGCCCGTTCCGCGCGGCAAACTTGGCGAGCAGGGCAAAGTGCAGGCTCGGCTCCTCCTCGACCGGGGGGATGCACATCAGCCCTTTCACCGGCAGCGAGAGGCCCCGGCACTCGGCCACGAAGTCATCGACCTCCGACGGCAGGCATCCCGCCTTCTGCGGCTCCTCCCCGGTGTTCACCTGAATGAACAGGTCAGGGCACCGCCCCAACTCATCGGCCAGCCGGGCGATGGTGGTGGCGATCTTGGGCCGGTCCACCGTGTGGATCGCGTCAAACAGCTCCATCGCCACGCGGGCCTTGTTGCTTTGCAGCGGGCCGATCAGGTGCAGGTCAACACCCTCGAAACGCTCGCGAAATTCGGGCCACTTGCCTTGCGCCTCCTGCACCCGGTTCTCGCCAAAACAGCAATGCCCCTCGCCCAGCACGGCCTCGACCCGCCCATCGGGCTGCACCTTCGACACGGCAATGAGCCGCACGTCTTCCGCCGCCCGTCCGGCTTCTGCGGCGGCCTTAGCCACCCGGCTCCTGATTTCTTCAAGCCCCATCCGGCAGCAATCCTTCCTTCTCAAGCGCGTCGATCAACGGCTTAATGTCATCTCCATAGCGTTCCCAGGCGCGGGTCGAGCTCTGGTAGATCGGCTGACGCACCTGCGCGACCGAGAGCGTGCTCACCCGCTGCTTCTGGGCGTAGAATTCGAGGCATTGGTCCTCCCATTCCAGCCCTGCGGCCTCCACCAGCCGCCGCGCCTCCACCTCCGGATCGCCCACCAGCGCCTCGTAGCGCATTTCGGTGAAGAGCCCCGGCGCCTTCTCGTGCCAGAAGTCCATCATTTCGCGGTGCGACTTCAGGTAATGGACCATGTGCTCAAAGCGATAGGCGTATTTGTGGGTGCCTTCGGAGAACACGTTCTTGTAGATCGAGAGCAGGTTGTCGCGCGGGTCACGCTGCATCACGATCACCCGGGCGTTGGGCATGATGAGGCGGATCAGGCCGATGTAGTGCCAGCTCTGCACCGACTTGTCGACGCAGACCCCCCCGAAGCTGAAGCGCCGCCGGGTCAGCTCCTCGGCCCGCTTGCGCATCGCGGCCAGATCATCGGTCGACAGATCGGCAAGCGGGCGAAACCCGCCATCCGGACGCCCGAGATACTGCCGCACCGCAAGGTTGAACTCACGCGCCTCGCCGATGGCGGTGGCCTTGCTGTGCGCACCCACGATCTGCTCGGCAAGCGTGGTGCCAGAGCGCGGAATGCCGGTGACGAACACCGGGGCGTAGCCCGGATCGGGCTCCAGCGCGGGCGTGTTAAAGTCGATCCCCTCGAAAGCCGCCTTGAGGCCCGCCACTTCGGCGTCACGTTCGGCGGGGTTGTAAGGCGCGATCTTCGCCAGCTCGTCGTTGCCCCGCTTCAGGTGCTTCATCACCAGGGCATAGTCCTTCACGTCCTCATGGGCCTTGGCGAGGGCGAAATCGAGGTTGGCTCGGTGGCGCGGGTGGAGCGACGTGTCGCTATAGAGTTTTTCCATCTCCCCGATCACCGGGTCGCCCGCCTTCAGTTTGCGGCCTGAGGCCAGCAGCCGCCATGTGACCCCGTTCTTGGGTTGCAGGGCGATGCAGCGCCTGAGCTGCGATTCCGCCTCTTCGAAGTCCCCTATGTATTGCAGAGCGATAGCGAGGGCGCTGCGGGCCTCGAAATCATTGGCCTTCAGGGCAAGGATGCGGCGGAGCACCTCTATCTCGCGGGCCGTGTCGCCGAAGGACGAGAGGGCGACGGCAAAGTCGCGCAGAACCACCAGTTCCTTCGGCTTGAGCTTTTGCGCCCGGTCGAGCGAGTCCACCGCGGTGCGGAAGTCGCCGATCTTGGCGGCGATCCGGCCGATCTGCCAATGCGGCTCGGCCATATTGGGGCGCAGCCGGGTGATCTGGGTGAAGAGGCCCACGGCCTCGCGCAGCTTGCCCGCTTTTGCCAGCTCGACGCCCTGCCGATAGGCGGCGGGGATCTGGGCGGGGGTCAGCGGTGCGGCCATTTCTGCTCTCTCGTCTGCTCTGTGTCCGTTGCTAACACAGGCAATCCCGAATGCGCAGGGGGCAAAACCGGCGGCCCCAAAAAGAAAAGAGCGGGCCTAAGCCCGCTCTTCCCTTGTACCGTTATCGGTGTCCTTAGAAGGACATCGACAGACCCAGCGACCAGGTGTCGGTGGTGGTGGTGCCGTTGTCGGACGAGCCGTAGCCAGCCAGAACGGAGGCGCCGCCGCCGAGGTCGTAGCCGAGAGCCAGACCCCAACCGGAGATCGGGTCAGCCAGCGAGTCGGAGTCGAACTGACCCCAGTTGATGTGGCCCGAGAAGGCGTCCACGGCGTAGCCGAGGCCGATACCAACGTGGGTCACGTCGTCACCGCCGGCGAAACCGCCGAACTGGGTGTACTCGATGCCAGCCGACAGGCCGTTGTCGAAGGTGGTGACGGCGGAGAAGCCGATGGCGTCTTCCACTGCGATGCCTTTGATGGCGCCGGCGTTGCCGTCAACCGACTGGTAACCAAGGCCGAGGGCCAGGTCCAGGCCGCCGAGCTCAGCGTTGTACTTGAAGCCGAGAGCGTAGCCGGTGTCGAGAGTGCCGGTTTCGTCCATCTCGACGGAGATGGCGACGCCGAAGTCACCGAAGGTGTTGTCGTAGCGAACGATCTGGCCGTCGTAGGTGCCGTCCAGGTAAGCGCCGAGGTAACCAGCGTGCGAGGTCTCGTCGTCAGCGATCGAGCCCGGGTTGCCGATGTTGCCGGCGTCGGTCAGGGCCCAGTCCATGGCGCCGTCGGTGTCACCCATGGTCACGGTGCCGAAGGAGCCGGAGATGAAGATCGACGCGCCGCCGTCTTCAGTCACGTCATCCAGAGCGTCGTTGGTGCAGTCCAGCGAGGTGCCGGAAGTGATGCACGAACCGCCGGAAACGTAGGACAGGCTGTCCTGGGCTTCGTCGAGATCGATCGACGCGCCGAAGGTCAGGCCGCCGTCGGTTTCACCGGACATGGTGAAGGTGACGTCCAGATCCTGGAAGAACTGAGTTTCGACGCCAGTGCCGCCGAAAATACCCATCTCGGCGGAGCCGGTGATGGAAACTTCTGCCGACGCGGCGCCAGCGAAGGCGACCAGCGCGGTCGAAGTGAGAAGAACCTTTTTCATCGTGTTTCCCTCGTTATCAAAGGTCAGCCCAACGCGGGGAATCCACATTGGGTATGGCAGGGTGTTTCGCTCTTTCGTTGATTGATTGCAATAATGCCGAAAAGCCCGTCGGGGACTCTGTAAGATATGGTGCATGTCTGCCACAGTGAGTCATCTGGCACCTCGGGTGGCACCTTGGGCCAAAAAGCCTTGTGGGGCTGGAGCCGCTCGGATAGACAAGCAAAAAAGGGTGAGAGGGGCAGTTTTCAATGACCTTCCGGAAGGGACTTCGGGCAGCAGGAATGTCGGCGCTTGTTCTGATGCTGGCCTCGTGTGGTGTGAGCAACCGGGTTGGCGCGAGTTTTGGCGGCAGTTCCGCCGGTGGCTCCAGCACGATCCGCAACGCGCCCCGGCAAGTCGAGACTGACGCCCAGGGCCGCACTCTATATAAAGGCAAGGTTCGCCAGTCGACGATCTGGGATCTCTTCGGCAACAACGACGACCCCAACATCACCGTCGAGGTGAACAAGTATATCTGGCGCGCCTCGCTCGAAGTTCTCAACTTCATGCCGATCCAGACAGTCGATCCCTTCACCGGTGTCATTGTCTATGGCTACGGCACCCCGCCCGGTGGTGGTCGCCCGTACCGCGCGACTGTTTATGTGCAGGACCCGGCGCTCGATGCCCGCTCGCTGAAGGTGGCGCTGCAGTCGCGCTCCGGCCCAGTGAGCGCCGATACCGTGCGCGCCGTCGAGGATGCCATCCTCACCCGCGCCCGCCAGCTCCGCATTCAGGACACCAACCTGTAAGAGCGGTGGGGTAGCCCCCACCCCACAGTCTGGCCCAAGGTCCGGCCAGCCCGCAGCGTGGGCGGCGACCCATCGCATCTTCCAACCCGCTGGACCCTGCGCCGCGCCCGCCGTAAACACGCCGGGACCAATTGCACGACCCGCAGGACCGCCATGACCCGTTTCACCCCGTCCGAGATCGAACCCCGCTGGCAGAAGGCGTGGGATGACGCCGAGACCTTCAAGGCGGAGCGCGACGAGAGCCGCCCCAAGTATTACGTGCTCGAGATGTTCCCCTATCCCTCGGGGCGCATCCACATGGGCCACGTCCGCAACTACTCGCTGGGCGATGTGGTCGCCCGTTACAAGCGCGCGCAGGGTTTCAACGTGCTGCACCCGATGGGCTTCGACGCCTTCGGGATGCCCGCCGAGAATGCCGCGATGGCCACCGGCGGCCACCCGAAGGATTGGACTTACGGCAACATCGACGACATGGTCGCCCAGATGAAGCCGCTGGGTCTCTCGCTGGACTGGTCCCGCATGTTCGCCACCTGCGACGTGGAATATTACGGCCAGCAGCAGGCGCTCTTCCTCGATATGCTGGAGGCCGGCTTCGTCACCCGCCGCAATGCCACCGTCAACTGGGACCCGGTCGATATGACCGTGCTCGCCAACGAGCAGGTGATCGACGGCAAGGGCTGGCGCTCGGGCGCCGAGGTCGAGCGCCGCGAGCTGACGCAATGGTTCTTCAAGATCTCCGACATGTCGGAAGAGCTGCTGGAGGCGCTGGACGGGCTGGAGGACTGGCCCGAAAAGGTGCGCTTGATGCAGTCCAACTGGATCGGCAAATCGCGCGGCTTGCAGTTCAGCTTCGAGCGCCTCGAAGGCGGCGAGCCAGTGACAGTATATACCACCCGCCCCGACACGCTGATGGGCGCGAGCTTTGTCGGCATCTCGCCTGATCACCCGCTGGCCAAGGAACTGGCCGAAAGCAACCCGGAGGTTGCCGCCTTCCGCGCCGAATGCGCCAAGGGCGGCACCATGGCGGAAGAGCTGGAGACGGCCGAGAAAAAGGGCTTCGACACCGGGCTGAAGGTGCGCCACCCGCTGGACCCGTCTTGGGAGCTGCCGGTCTGGATCGCCAACTTCATCCTGATGGACTACGGCACCGGCGCGATCTTCGGCTGCCCGGCGCACGACCAGCGCGACCTCGACTTCTGCCGCAAATACGACCTGCCGGTGGTCGACACCTTCTTTGCACTGGACGATCCGCAGCCGGTGCAGGCCGAGGCCTTCACCCCGACGAAAGAGCAGAAGGTGAAGTGGGTCAACCACTTCGCTGGGCTGGATGAGGCCACTGGGCAGGAGGCGATCGACGCGACCATCGCCTTTGCCGAGGCCGCCGGTTGGGGCGAGGGTGTCACCAAGTTTCGCCTGCGCGACTGGGGGCTGAGCCGGCAGCGCTACTGGGGTTGCCCGATTCCCGTGGTGCATTGCGAAAAATGCGGCGTGGTGCCGGAGAAGAAAGAGAACCTGCCCATCGAGCTGCCCTATGACGTGTCCTTCGACACGCCGGGCAACCCGCTGGACCGTCACCCCACGTGGCGCGACTGCGCCTGCCCGTCTTGCGGCGCGCCTGCAAAGCGCGAGACCGACACGATGGATACCTTCGTCGATTCGTCGTGGTATTTCGCCCGCTTCACCGCGCCCCGCGCCGAAACGCCCACGGTGCGCGAGGATGCCGACTACTGGATGAACGTCGACCAATATGTCGGCGGCATCGAGCACGCTATCCTGCACCTGCTCTACTCCCGCTTCTTCGCCCGCGCGATGCATGCCACCGGCCACCTGCCGGAGAAGAGCAAGGAGCCGTTTAACGCGCTGTTCACCCAAGGCATGGTGACCCACGCGATCTACCAGACGAAGGATGCCAATGGCCGTCCGGTCTACCACTACCCCGAGGATGTGGTGGTGGGCGAGAATGGCGCTGCGCTGAAGGATGGCACGGCGGTCGAGGTGATCCCCTCCGCCAAGATGTCGAAATCCAAGAACAACGTCGTCGACCCGCTGAACATCATCGAGGGCTACGGCGCTGACACCGCCCGCTGGTTCGTGCTGTCCGACAGCCCGCCCGAGCGTGACGTGGAATGGACAGCCTCCGGCGCAGAGGCGGCCAACCGCCACCTCGCGCGGGTCTGGCGCATGGCCGACGAGATCGCCGCCAGCGATTCCCCGGCCAACGATGAAGACGCCGCCCTGCAAAAGGCCCTGCACCGCACCATCGCCGATGTGACCGAAGGGGTGGAGAGCTTTGCCTTCAACACCTCCATCGCCAAGCTCTATGCCTTCACCAACACGCTCTCCAAATCCAAGGCGGGCGGCGCGGCCAAGAAAGAGGCGATGGCGACCATGGCCCAGCTGATGGCCCCCATGACCCCGCATCTGGCCGAGGAACTCTGGCACATGCTGGGCCGCGAAGGCCTCATTACCGAGGCCGCTTGGCCCAAGGCCGACCCGGCCCTGCTGGTTGAAGATACCGTCACCCTGCCGATTCAGGTGAACGGCAAGCGCCGGGCGGAGATCAGCGTGCCGAAGGACATGGACAAGGCAGAGGTTGAAAAGCTGGCGCTGGCCGAAGAAGCTGTGCAGCGGGCCCTCGATGGTGCGGCCCCGAAGAAGGTGATCGTGGTGCCGGGACGGATCGTGAATGTGGTGGCGTAGCGCCCTCATCGGCGGGTACGCCCTGCTCGCCTCCTGCGGCTTCGCGCCGCTCTACGGCCCCGGCGGGCCGGGTGACACGCTGCATGGTCAGGTCGAGATCGCAGAGCCGACCACCGAGAACGAGTTTGATTTCGTCTCCCGCGTCGAAAACCGGCTCGGCCGCACCGCCGCCGGGCCGATGCGGCTCGACTATACCATCGACACCCGCCGAGAGGGGCTGGCGATCACCGCCGATCAGGAAACCCAGCGCTACAATATCGTTGGCGAGGTGACCTATCAGGTGACCGACACCACCACCGGCGCCGTGCTCTCCACCGGGCGGACCAACAGCTTCACCAGCTATTCGGCCACCGGCACCACCGTCGCCACCTCCACCGCCTCGCGCGATGCCGAGGCGCGGCTGATGGTGATTCTCGCCGATCAGGCCGTCACTCACCTGCTGGCCACCGCCGAAACCTTCTTGCCGTGATCGCCGGGCCATGAAGCTCTCGACCCGCGACGCCAACGCCTTCTTTGCAAAGCCCACGCCGGGGCCGGGCATCTTGATTTCGGGCGCCGATGCAATGCGGGTCGCGCTGAAACGGCAAGACCTGCTGAAGGCCCTCGTCGGCCCGAGCGGCGAGGAGGAGATGCGCCTCTCCCGCCTTTCCGGCGCCGATCTGCGCGGCGACCCGGCGGCGCTGCTCGATGCGATCCGGGGCGCGAGCTTCTTTCCCGGCCCGCGCGCCGTCCATGTCGAGGGCGCGACCGACGGGCTGACGGACCTCTTTGCCACCGCGCTCACCGAGTGGCAGGAGGGCGACGGCATGGTGGTGGCCACCGCCGGCAGCCTCAAGGCCTCCAGCAAACTGCGGAAACTCTTCGAGAAAGACCCGCGCGCCCGCTTCGTTGCCATTTACGACGACCCGCCGAGCGCAGGCGAGATCAAGGACAGGCTCACCGCCGCCGGCCTCGCCGACGTCGAGCATTCCGCGATGGAGGCGCTGGTGGCGCTGGCCTCGCATATCGACCCGGGCGATCTGCGGCAGTTCATCGAGAAGCTGGCGCTCTACAAGATCGGCGATTCCACCCCGCTGTCGGAGGCCGAGGTCGATCTGCTGGCCCCCGCCACCACAGAGGCCGGGGTGGATGAGTTGCTAAACGCCGCCGCCGAGGCCCGGCGTCACCAGATCGGCCCGCTGATGGCCCGGCTGGAAGGGCAGGGTGTGAACCCGACCACGCTCTGCATCATGGCGGGCATGCATTTTCGCACCCTCCACGCCGCCGCTGCCCACCCCGGCGGCCCGGCGCAGGGCATCGGCAGCCTGCGCCCGCCGGTCTTTGGCCCGCGGCGTGACAGAATGATCCGTCAGGCGCAGGCCTGGGGCCTCGACCGGCTGGAGCGGGCGCTTGCGCTACTGCTCGATACCGACCTCGCCCTGCGCTCCGCCGGGCAGACCGCCCCGCAGATGGCGCAGGTGGAGCGGGCGATGATCCGCCTCGCGATGATGCCCCGCTAGGGGCCAGTCACCGAAAGCCCGCGTCGCCGCCCCTCCACCCGTCTTGTCATGCAACTGACATGGCTCTGTTACGCGGGCGTCACCGCTTCGGCCCAAATGTCCCCCACAACAAAAACCAAGGGGACTCCCATGCACCGCACGCTTCTGACCTCGGCGCTCGCGCTGGCCGCCGCAACCGGCGCCGCTCAGGCCGAGATGGTCTTCAACCGCATCGCCTCCTTCCCGGTCATCAAGAACATGGCCGAAGGCGAAGACACCGCCCGCGAAAGCTCGCCCGAGATCATCGACGTGACCGCCGATGGCATGACGCTGGTTTACACCGACAGCCCGCTCGGCGTGCTGGGCCGGGTCGACATCACCGATCCCGCCGCGCCCAAGCCTCTGGGCAATATCGAGTTGAATGGCGAGCCAACCTCGGTGGCCGTGATCGGCACCACCGCCTTCACCGGGATCAACACCTCCGAGAGCTACGTGGCCCCCTCCGGCCGCCTCGCCGCGATTGACGTGACCTCGGGCGAAGAGCTGGCCAGCTGCGACCTCGGCGGCCAGCCCGACTCGGTCGCCAAGGCGCCCGATGGCAGCTTCATCGCCGTGGCCATCGAGAATGAGCGCGACGAAGACCTGAACGATGGCGTCATCCCGCAAATGCCCGCCGGTTTCGTGGTCAAGATCGCCCTCGCGGATGGCACCCTTGATTGCGACAGCCTCCAGCAAATCGCGCTGATCGGCCTCGCCGATGTGGCGGGCGATGACCCGGAGCCGGAGTTTGTCGACATCAACGCGCTGGGCGAGATCGTCGTGACGATGCAGGAGAACAACCACATCGCCGTCATCGGCGCCGACAACACCGTCACCGCCCATTTCTCCGCCGGTGCGGTGGATCTCGATGGCATCGACGCCACCGACGAGCGCGGCGCGCTGCTCTTCACCGAGAGCCAGAAGGGCCGCAAGCGCGAGCCCGACGCGGTGAAGTGGATCGACGATCAGCACTTCGCCACCGCCAACGAGGGCGACTATGAAGGCGGCTCGCGTGGCTGGACGATCTTCAGCAAGACCGGCGAAGTGGTCTACGAGAGCGGCACCAGCTTTGAGCACGAACTCATCAAGATCGGCCACTACCCCGACAAGCGCTCCGATGCCAAAGGCGTCGAGCCGGAGTCCGTGACCTTTGCCGAGTTTGGCGGCACCCCGATGATCTTCGTCGGCTCCGAGCGCGGTTCCGTCGTCGGCGTCTATGACGCGACCGACCCGGCCAACCCCGTGCTCACCCAGCTCCTGCCCTCGGGCATCGGGCCGGAGGGCTACGTGACCATCCCCTCCCGCAACCTGCTGGTCTCGGCCAACGAGACCGACCTGATCGAGGACGGCGGCGCACGCGCCCACGTGATGCTCTATGAGTATGCCGAGGGCGAGGCGAGCTACCCGCAGCTGACCTCCGAAGGCATGGCCGAACTCACCGGCTGGGGCGCGATCTCGGGCATGGTGGCCGAGGGAGACAGCACCGTCTGGGCGGTGTCCGACAGCTTCTATGGTTACCAGCCGCGCATCTTCAAGATCGACGTGAGCAGCAAGCCTGCCCGGATCGTGGAGGCCATTGACATCACCCGCGCCGGCTACCCCGCGCAAAAGCTCGACCTCGAAGGTATCACCCTTGATGGCGAGGGCGGTTTCTGGCTCGCCTCCGAGGGCCGGACCGACCGGGTGATCCCTCATGCGCTCTACCACGTGAACGCGCAAGGCGAGATCGAGGAAGAGGTGGGCCTGCCCGCCGAGCTGATGGCGGTTGAAAAGCGCTTCGGCTTCGAGGGCATCACGCTGGTCGATGGCACGCTCTGGATGGCCGTGCAGCGTGAATGGGCCGACGATCCCAAGAACACCGTGAAGCTGGTGGCCTACACCCCCGAGAGCGGCGCGTGGGGCGCAGTGCGCTACACCAAGGAAGAGCCCGCCACCGGCTGGGTCGGCCTGTCGGAAATCACCGCCCACGGCGATCACGTCTACCTCGTGGAGCGTGACAACCAGCACGACGACCGCGCCGTGACCAAGAAGATCACCCGCGTCTCCCTCAGCCAGATGCAGCCCGCCCCGCTCGGTGGCGACCTGCCGATGGTGAGCAAGGAAGACGTGCGCGACCTGCTGCCCGACCTCAAGGCAGGCGGCGGCTACGTGCTCGACAAGGTCGAGGGGCTGGCGATCTTCTCCGATGGCACCGCATGGGTGAGCACCGACAATGACGGCGTAGATGACCACTCCGGCGAGACGATGTTCTTCACCGTCGGCCAACTCGGCACCGGCTACTGATTTCCCTCGAAGACCTTTTCAGCAAAGCGCCCCGAAGCGGTCCGCCGCTTCGGGGTTTTTTGTTGCTTGTGGAGGCCTTGCACCAACCTCAAGCCGGGCATCGCCGTCCCGCGGGGTGGCGCAAGCAACAGCTGTGCATGCCACTTTATGGTGCAACCGTCATCTTCCCTTTGATGTCGCGCCCAACCTCACCGAAGCGCCGCCCCGGGGGGCGGGACGGCGCTGCCCGGCGCCTTACGGCGCGCATCGGGCAGGGGCATCGCTCAACCCCGCCGCCCAAGCAGCGTGGGCAATTCGCCCGCCACCCCTCACAAGATCGCCGCCTCGCCGCCAACCTTCGCAGCCCCGGCCCCGCCGCCAAGCCCCGGCAACAGCCCGTTCTCGGCCACGGCGCCCGCCTCGCCGCGGATCGCCCGCAGCAGCGCCCGGTGCCCTGCCGCCGCCTGCACCTGCGCCCCGATCCCGGCGCGGGCGCGTTTCACGAAGGCTTCCCATTTCGCCGGATCGAGCGTGCGCCCGGTCGAGAACTTGCCCTTCCCGAACCCCGTCTCGTAAACCCGCTTGCCCAGCAGCACCGCCTGATAGGTCATCGGGCTGAACAGCGAGACGAAGCGGATGTCGTTATGCGCCGGCAGCCCGTATTGCCAAAGCTCGAGGTTCTCCGCGAGCGTGTCGGGCACCTCCAGCTCCTCCCGCGCGTCGATCCAGTATTGGTCGTCCGTCCGGTTGCCGAGCGCGTAATGCAGGCAGATGAAGTCGCGCACCTCGTTGTAAAGCTCGTCCACGAGGTGGTTGAACCGCCCTCGCAGCGGCTCGGCATAATCGGTGTCGGGGAAGTATTGCACCAGCCAGCGTACGGCGGTGTCGATCATATGGATCGCGGTCGATTCCAACGGCTCGATGAACCCGCCCGAGAGGCCCACGGCCACGCAGTTCTTCACCCATGCGTTCCGGTTGCGCCCCACCCGCATCGGGATCACCCGAGGCTCGGCGCCCTCGCCATCCGGCCCCAGATGCGCCAGAAACTCCTCCCGCGCCTCCTCATCCGTCCGGTGCGCGGAAGAAAACACGTAGCCCGTGCCGATGCGGTTGAAGAGCGGCACGCGCCACGCCCAGCCCGCGCCCAAAGCGGTGCTCTTCGTCACCGAATCCAGCCGCTCCGGCTCCCGGTGCGGCACCTGCACCGCCATCGCCCGGTCGTTGGCCAGATACTTGCCGTAACTCTCGAAGGGCTCCCCGAGCGCCTGGTTGATGATGAGGCCGCGAAAGCCGGTGCAGTCGATCACCAGTTCAACAGGATGCCGCCCGCCGCGCTCCAGCATCAGCGCCGCCACGTAGCCGCACTCGTCCAGCTCTACCTCCACCAGATCGTCCAGCACATGCCGCACCCCGCGCGCCACGCAATGCTCCTTCAGCATCCCGGCGAATTTGCCCGCGTCGAGGTGGTAGGCAAAGCCCACCGGCGGCCCCGGCATCTCGCCCGGCCCGCGCGGCCCCTTGGCGGCGGCGGCAAGATCCACCGAGGGCGAGAAGGTTTGTACGAAGTCGAGGCCCCCGGTGCCGAATTGCAGGGCATATTCCGCCGCCGAAACCCCGTCGATCGCGGGCGGATGGGCGAAGGGGTTGATGTAATCGACCCGCTTGCCCTCGGCATCCTCGTTCCAATGGCCAAAGACGACCCCGAGCTTGAAGCTGGCGTTGCAGGTCCGGAAGAAGGCGCGCTCGTCGATCCCGCCTTGGCGCAGGGTCCGGGGCATGCCGGGCACCGTGGCCTCGCCCACGCCGACCGTGGGGATGTTGGGGCTTTCGATCAGGGTGATCCGCACCCCGTTCTCGCCGCCCTTCAGCATGGATTGCAGCAAAAGCGCCGTCATCCATCCGGCGGTGCCCCCGCCAACGATCGTCACCTCGCGGATCGGTTGCCCCATGCGCGCATCCCCCGTTTACCCTGCGTCAGATGCTAATCAGCGGTGGGCTGCGGCTCAAGCCTGCCGTCACTTGGCCTTGCCGGGGCTTCCGTGCGGCACGTGGCTGCTCTGCTGGATCGCATGGGTCACCTCGTGGCCGATCAGCCGCATCGCGCCTTTGCCCTCGGCCTTCACGTCGAAGGAGAACGGTGTGAAGCCGTGCGAAAATGCCTTGGCCCCGACGAGCCCCTTGGCCGTGCCCGCCGCATCGCCCATCGTCTGCACCCGGATGCCCTTGTAGCCCGCCTGACGCAGCGACTGCTCCACCTTCACCTTCTTGCCCTGCTTCGGCCCGCCAGCGGCAAGGTTGGGGTAGGGGATCGGCACCGGCCCGCCCGGTGCGGGGGTCTTGCACACATCGGGGAAGGCGATGAGCAGGGTGCCTTGCCAGTCCTTCTTCACCCCGGCCTGCATCAGCGCGCCGGGCAGGTCATGGCCCTTCACCTTGCGGCCGCCCTGCTTGCCGGAGGTTATGATGATGGTATCGGTCTTTCCCTTGGCGGCGTCATCAAGGTTCGAGCTGCTCATTTGCAGCTCCTCTTCTTCCTCTTCGTCCGGCATCGAAATCACTCCGCTAAAATGAAGCAATCACTATGCCACCGAATCGGGCCGTTAACACGCTGCGGCGCAGCGAAAATGCTGCGCCTGCGATATGCATGGAATGTGCATCACTTGTGCATCGGATGTGCATGGGGCCTGTATCGCGGCTCCGGCGCCGTTAACCGCCGCGGACGGTGTCGATCATCAGCTGCACATTTTCCGGGTCTGCATCGGGGGTGATGCCATGCCCGAGGTTGAAAATATGGGGCCCGTGGCTGAAAGCCTCCACGATCCGGCGGGTCTCGTCGACCAGCGCCTGACCGCCCGTAACCATATGGGAAGATTTGAGATTCCCCTGCACGCAACCGTCCGGCTGCACATGCTCCGCGGCCCATTCGGGCGTCACCCCGTCATCCAGCGCCACGCAATCCGCGCCGGTGGCCTTGTGAAAGCCGATGTAGCGCTCCTTCGCCCCGCGGGGGAAGGCGATGATCGGGGTGTCGGGATGTTTGGCCTTCACGCCTGCGATGATTTTCTTAATCGGATCAACGCTGTAGTTGTCAAAGTCATCGCCGGTCAGGCTGCCCGCCCAACTGTCGAAGATCTTCACCACCTCGGCCCCGGCCTCGATCTGGCGGTTGAGGTATTCGATCGTGGCCCAGGTCACCCGCTCGATAATCGCGTTGAACAGCGCCACATCCTTGGTTTTCAGGTCATGCGCCGGCCCCTGATCGGGCGTGCCGCGGCCCGCGATCATGTAGGTCGCCACCGTCCAAGGGGCGCCCGCGAAGCCGATAAGCGTAGTCTCTTCAGGCAGTTGGCCACTCAGGTTGCCCACCGTCCGGTAGATCGGCGCAAGGTGTTCATGCACCTCGTCCCCGTTCTTCAGGGCTTCGTAATCTTTTCGCAGTCCAATCGGTTCCAGCCGCGGGCCTTCGCCGGTGACGAACCAAAGTTTCTGTCCCAGCGCCTGCGGGATCAGAAGGATATCGGCAAAGAGGATGGCCGCGTCAAAGCCGTAGCGCCGGATCGGTTGCAGCGTGACCTCGGTGGCCAGATCGGAGTTGTAACAGAGCGACAGGAAATCGCCCGCCTCGGCGCGGGTGGCCTTGTATTCCGGCAGGTAGCGGCCCGCCTGCCGCATCATCCAGATCGGCGGGGTGGGTTGGGTCTCGCCTGCCAAGGCTTTGAGAATGCTCTTGTTTTCGGCCATCTTGCGCCTCCTCGGTCGCCGCATGGGTCGCCTTCCGGGGGCCGAGTGTCAAGTGTCGCATTGTCACGTCTGGGCGTGGGCGCTATCCCGCGAGCATGACCAAGACGCTCAAGATCGGCACCCGCGGCAGCCCGCTGGCCCTCGCTCAGGCCCATGAAACCCGCGCGCGGCTTATGGCGGCCCACGGGCTTCCGGATGAAGCCTTTGAAATCGTGATCATTTCCACCACCGGCGACCGGGTCCAAAACCGCGCGCTGCGGGAGATCGGCGGCAAGGGGCTGTTCACCAAGGAGATCGAGGAGGCGATGCTTTCGGGCGAGATCGACATTGCCGTGCATTCCTCCAAGGATATGCCCGTCGAACAGCCGCAAGGTCTTGTGCTGGATTGCTTTCTTGAGCGTGAAGACCCGCGCGATGCCTTTGTCACGCTGGACGGCAAGCCATTCTCGGCCCTGCCGCAGGGCGCCGTGGTGGGCACCTCCTCGCTGCGCCGTAAGGCGCAGCTTCTTGCCAAACGGCCCGATGTGCAGGTGGTGGAGTTTCGCGGCAACGTGCAGACCCGGATGCGCAAGCTCGCCGATGGCGTGGCCGAGGCGACCTTTCTCGCCCAGGCGGGCCTCAACCGGCTGAACGCGCAACACATTTCCTGCCAGGCGGTCGCGCCGGAGGATATGCTTCCGGCCATCGCGCAGGGGGTGATCGGCATCGAGCGCCGGGCGGATGATGCCGAGGCCGACAGGCTGCTCGCGCCCCTCCGCCACGTCGAGACCCACACCCGCGTTGCCGCCGAACGCGCCCTTCTGGCCGGGCTGGATGGCTCCTGCGAAACCCCGATTGCTGGGCTTGCCACGCTGGACGGCAATACCCTGACGTTGCGGGGAGAAATCCTGCGCACCGATGGGTCCGAAGTGCTCACCGGCTCCCGCACCGGCCTGGCCGAGGATGCCGCCGAAATGGGGGCGAGCCTTGCCGAAGAGTTGCTCGCGCAGACCACGGATGATTTCTTCGACTGGAAGTAGAAAAACCTTCGCGAAGATTTTTCGGCCTGAAGAATTTTCTTTAAAATTCTTCTAGTTGACCCGTTCCAGCAGCTCCAAAACCCGCGGCCCCATGTCTTCGACCACAAGCCGCACCCCGCTGGCCGAGGGGTGAATGCCGTCCCCCTGCATATGCTCCCGCCGCGCCGCCGCCTGGTCTTCCAGCGCGGTCAGGGCAGCGAAGAAGTTGGGGTAGAGCAGGGCGCCGTATTGCTCTGCCAGTTCGGGATACATCGCATCGAAGGCGGCCTTGTAATCGGGCCCGTAATTGCCGGTCGCGGTCATCCCCACCAGCAGGATCGGCAGGTCACGCGCATCAGCCGCCTTCAGAATACCGTCGAGATTCCCGCGGCTTACCGCCGGGTCGATGCCGCGCAGCAGATCATTGCCGCCCAGCTCCACGATGAGCGCATCCACATCATCGGTGAGCGTCCAGTCCACCCGGCTGAGCCCGCCCGCCGTGGTGTCTCCGCTCACGCCGGCGTTTCGCAGTTCCACCTCCGCGCCCTGCGCCTGCAACCAGTCTTCCATCACCGGAACGAAGCCCTCCTCCTGCGGCAGGCCGTAACCCGCTGTCAGGCTGTCTCCCAAGGCGGCGACCACAACAGGCTGGGCCGAGGCGACGGAAACCAGAAAGAATGTCGTTAAAACCTTGAGCGCCAGCAACCTGGCCCCATATCGGAATGAAACAAAAGGCGCCCGCATGACCGATCCGATCCTGTCCCTGAACGATGTCACCTTCACGCTCGACGGCAATGCCGGAAAGGTCAACATCCTCAAGGGAATAAGCCTCGATGTCGCAAAGGGCGAAACGCTGGGGCTGATCGGGCCGTCTGGCTCTGGCAAAAGCTCTCTCCTCATGCTCATGGGCGGGCTTGATACTGCGACCTCCGGTTCCGTCACCGCGCTCGGGCACGATCTGACGGCAATGGGGGAGGACGCATTGGCCCGCTTCCGCCTCAAGCATATGGGGGTGGTGTTCCAGTCCTTCCACCTTATCGGCACGATGACGGCGCTGGAAAACGTGGCCACGCCGCTTGAATTGGCGGGAGTGACCGATGCTTACGAGCGTGCCGAGGCCGAGCTGGCGGCAGTCGGGCTGGGCGACCGGGCGCATCACTATCCCAGCCAGATGTCGGGCGGTGAGCAGCAGCGGGTGGCACTGGCCCGCGCCATCGCCCCGCGCCCCGATATCCTGCTGGCCGACGAGCCCACCGGCAACCTCGATGCGGCCACGGGCGATGCGGTGACTGACCTGCTCTTTGACCTCTCCGAGAAACACGGCGCGACGCTGGTGCTCGTCACCCACTCCCGTACCCTTGCGGCCCGCTGCGGGCGGGTGGTGCGGCTCGCCGATGGCGTGATTTCTCCGGAGCAGCAGGCCGAGGCCGCCGAATGAGCCTTGCCCAGTCGGCCCGGATCGCCCGGCGCGAGCTTCGTGGAGGCCTGCGTGGCTTCAAAGTTTTCCTTGCCTGCCTTGCGTTGGGCGTTGCCGCCATTGCCGCTGTTGGCCTCGTGCGCGAGAGCCTGTCTGGCGGGTTGATGCGTGAGGGCGCGACCATGCTGGGCGGTGATGCCGAGTTGCGTTTCACCTACCGCGCGGCGGGCGAGGCGGAGCAGGCCTGGATGGCCGAGCGCGCGACCCGTGTTTCGGAGATCGTCGATTTCCGTTCAATGGCGCGCGCGGGGGAGAACACCGCGTTAACCCAGGTGAAGGGGGTGGATGATATCTACCCGCTCTATGGCGAGGTTCGGCTCGAGCCGGCCATGCCGCTGGATGAGGCGCTGGCCGGGGCAAACGGCTTGCCCGGCGCGGTGATGGACCGCTCGCTTATGGCGCAGCTGGAGCTTGAGGTGGGCGATACCTTCGAGTTGGGCACGGCAAGCTACCACCTCGCCGCCGCGCTGACGCTGGAGCCGGATGCCGCCGGCTCGGGCTTTTCGCTCGGGCCGCGCACGCTGCTGTATCGCGCCGATCTTGAAGGCTCGGGGCTGCTTGCCCCCGGCACGCTCTTTGAAACCAACTACCGGCTCGCCCTACCGCCCAGCACCGACCTTGAGGCGATGCGGGAGGACGCACTGGCGCAGTTCTCCGACAGCGGCGCGCGGTGGCGCGACAGTCGCAATGGCGCGCCCGGCCTCAACCGCTTCGTCGACCGGATCAGCGCCTTCCTCGTGCTGGTCGGCCTTGCCGGTTTGGCCGTGGGCGGCGTGGGGGTCAGCGCAGCCGTTCGGGCCTATCTGGAGCGCAAGACGCCGGTGATCGCCACGCTCAAGACCCTTGGCGCTACACGGCGCACGATCCTTTGGGCCTATCTGATCCAGATCGGGGTGCTCTCGGCGCTGGGCATCGTCATTGGCCTCGCGCTTGGCGCCGCCGCCGTGCTGGCCTTGGCCCCGGTGCTGGAGGCGCGGTTGCCGCTGCCGACCGAGTTCACCGTCTATCCCGGCCCGCTGGCGGAGGCCGCGCTATACGGTGCGCTCACAGCGCTGATCTTCACCCTCTGGCCGGTCTCCCGCGCCGAAGAGATCCGCCCGGCGCAACTGTTCCGCGCCCTCAGCGACACGCGCCGCCACCTGCCGCGCTGGAGCGTGATGCTGCTCACCGCCGCGCTGGCGACGCTCCTCGTTGGCGTGGCGGCCTATTTCTCGGGCCTCTGGGAGTTGACGATCTGGGCCGCGCTCGGCGTCTGCTTTGCCCTCGTCCTCCTCCTCGCAGCGGCATGGGCCATTCGCAAACTCGCTCGCCGCCTCTCCCGCGCGCGCTGGGTCCGGGGCATTCCGGCGCTGCGGCTTGCGCTCGGCTCGGTCGGCGGGCCGGGGCAGGAGGCCTCCGCCGTAGTGCTCTCGCTCGGGCTTGGCCTTTCGGTGCTGGCGGCGGTGGGGCAGGTCAGCTCCAACATGCGGGCGGCGATCGAGGGCGACCTGCCCGATGTCGCGCCCTCCTTCTTTTTCATCGACATCCAGCCCGACCAGATCGACCCGTTGCTCGCCCGGCTCAACGGCGATGCGGCGGTCACCAAGATCGACACCGCGCCCATGCTGCGCGGCGTGATCACCCGCATCAACGACCGCCCGGCGACCGAGGTTGCGCCGGACCATTGGGTCGTGCGCGGCGACCGTGGCCTGACCTATGCCGCCGAGCAGCCGGAGCGGGTGACGGTTTCGGAAGGGGAATGGTGGCCGGAGGATTATTCCGGCCCGCCGCTGATGAGCTTTGCTGCCGAGGAGGCCGCCGAGATCGGGCTGAAGATCGGCGATGAGATCACGGTGAACGTGCTTGGCCGCGAGATCACCGCCACCATCGCCAGCTTCCGCGAGGTCGATTTTTCGACCATGGGGATCAACTTCGTGATGACCTTCAACGCCGCTGCCCTGCAGGGCGCGCCACACAGCCACATCGCCACGGTTTATGCCGAGGCAGAGGCCGAGCCGGCGATCCTGCGGGACGTGTCGCAGACATGGCCCAACGTCACCGGCATCGGCGTGCGCGAGGCGATCAGCCGGGTGGCCGGGCTGCTGGAGGGCATCGCGGCGGCCATCACCTATGGCGCGCTGGCCTCGCTGGTCACCGGCGGCGTGGTGCTGATCGGCGCGGCGGCGGCGGGCCAGCCCGCGCGGGAGTTCGAGGCGGCGGTGCTGAAAACGCTGGGTGCGGTGCGCGGGCGGGTGCTGGCCTATCTGGTACTGCGCGCGGCGCTCTTGGGCTTGGCCGCAGGCGTCGTCGCCATCGTCGCCGGAGGGCTCGCGGGCTGGGGTGTGACGACCTTCGTGATGGAGGGCGACTACAGCTTTGAGCCGGTCTCTGCGGTGCTCATCGTCTCGGGCGGGGTGCTCGCCACCCTCATCGCCGGGCTGGGCTTTGCCCTGCGTCCACTGTCGATGCCACCTGCACGTGTGCTGCGCAGCGCGGAGTGATGTCATAAGACATGAGCGATTGCTCTAAGGGTCTGGAATTACAGGCCTAACGGCATTTGTCACCAAATACCACCTTCCCTTACGCCGCGGCATTTGCCAGTGTCTGTGCATCATTTCGGCTGCCGTCAGTTCGGCGGGGCCGCCCATGTGAAGGGAAGGACGAAGAGTAATGATGACGAAATTCAAAACCCTCAGCGCCGTGCTTGCGACCACGGCCGTGGTTGCCCTCGGCAGCTCCGCCTGGGCACAGGATCAGGAAGGCCCCAACGCGGCCGATGGCGCGGGCGAGGGCGAGGCTGGCGCCGTTGCGCAGATGGCCATGGCGCAGGACCTTTACGCCTACGGCTCGGCCAACAAGGATGCGCTGGCCATCGCCACCGCCGCCAAGATCGCCATGTCGGTCGAGGCCGAGGACGTGGAGCGCGAAAAGGAGACCTCCGACATCGAGGGCTTCGAGGGCACCGAAGAGGGTGAAGGCGTGGATGCGCCGGTGACCCCCGAGATGATGCTGGCCGAAGCCGAAGAACTGGCCGGTGAAGACGAGGCGCTCAAGAGCATGATCGCCGACATCAAGGCCGAGGGCTCCCGTGGCCGCATCGGCGGTGCTTCCCGCACCCTGTCGCGCCTGCCTGCCGGCAAGACCGACGTGTTCAAGGTGCCGTTCTACGGTGGCCGCCTGGCCGAACTGGCCATTGTCGGTGACGGCGACGCCAACCTCGACCTCGTGGTGACCGACGAAGGCGGCAACGTGATCTGCCTCGACCGCAGCTACTCCGACAAGCTCTACTGCTCCTGGACCCCGCGCTGGGATGGCTACTTCTTCATCGGCGTCCGCAACCAGGGCCGGATCCGCAACAGCTACTACATCCTGACGAACTGACCTCTTCGTCAGATCGCAAAGACAGACGCCGCCGGGCTTTCCGGCGGCGTTTTTTGTTGGTGTGCTGGCTGGGGTCCGCTCAGTGGCGGCGCTGGTCGGCAGGGTAGACGCCGAGGATCTTCACCTCTTCGGTGAAGTGATCGAGCTCTTCCATCGCAAGCTGCACGTTCGGGTCGTCGGGGTGGCCCTCGATATCAGAGTAAAATTGCGTCGCGGTGAAGCTGCCGCCGACCATGTAGCTCTCCAGCTTGGTCATGTTCACCCCGTTCGTCGCAAAGCCGCCCATCGCCTTGTAGAGCGCGGCGGGGATGTTGCGGACGCGGAAGACGAAGGTGGTCATCATGTCATCGGCGCGGCGGGCAGGCTGGGCCTCGGGCGCCATGATCAGGAAGCGCGTGGTATTGTGGGCATGGTCCTCGATGTGGCGGGCCAGCAGGTTGAGGCCGTAGATCTCGGCGGCGAGGTCGGAGGCCAGAACGCCCTCGTCGCGCGCGCCGGAGGCCTGAAGCTCCGCCGCCGCGCCTGCGCTGTCGGCGGCGGCCTCACCGGCAATCCCGTTGGCGGAGAGGAAGCTGGCGCATTGCGGCAGAAGCACGAGGTGGGCGCGCACCTTCTTCACCTCCTCCAGAGTCACTCCCGGCAGGGCCATCAGCGAGATATGCACCCGCACGAAGGCCTCGTCGACGATGTGCAGCCCGCTTTCGGGCAGCAGGCGGTGGATGTCGGCGACCCGGCCATAGGTGGAATTCTCCACCGGCAGCATCGCCTGATCGGCGGCGCCGGAGCGCACGGCCTCGATCACATCCTCGAAGCTGCGGCAGGGGATGGCCTCCATATCCGGGCGCGCCTCGGCGCAAGCCTGGTGCGAGTAGGCCCCCAGTTCTCCCTGAAATGCGATCCGGCCTGCCATTGCCGCCTCTCCCCTGACACTTCACACAATTTTTGCCCCCTCGGGCGTTTGGTCGCGCCTGATACGGCTTGCAGCGCGGGGTGGGAAGCGCGTAGAAGGCGCCGAGACCCACACCACGGACAGGATGCGACATGTTCGACACAATGACGATGGTCAAGGCATTTGGCTGGTTTTGCGGCGCGCTGCTGATCTATCTGCTCATCAACTGGGCCGGTGAATCGCTCTATGCGATGGATGCCGGTGGCCACGGCGAAGAGGGCGAAGAGCACGCGATGGGCTATGCCATCGAGGTTGCCGACAGCGGTGAAGGTGCCGAGGCCGAGGAAGATACCGGCCCCGCCTTCGAAGAAGTTTTCGCATCGGCTGATGCGGCCTCCGGCGAGAAGGTCTTTGGCAAGTGCAAGGCCTGCCACAAGCTCGACGGCACCGATGGAACCGGCCCGCACCTGAACGGCGTCGTGAACCGCGCCATCGGCAGCGTTGCCGGCTTTGGCTACTCCGACGCGATGGCATCGCATGGTGGCGAGTGGACCCCCGAGGCGCTGAGCGAGTTTCTCGCCAACCCCAAGGGCTACATGAACGGCACCAAGATGAGCTTTGCCGGCCTCCGCAAGATCGAGGACCGCGCCGACGTGATCGCCTACCTGCAGTCCGCGCAGTAAGCGAAACCGCCAAGCATTCAGAGGCCGCCGCCGGGCAACCGGGGCGGCCTTTTTCATGGGCAGGTGCCGGTTTGCCGCAGGCCTCGCGACGTGCTCACGAGGTTTCAACTTGCAAGCCGGGACCGGGGGCATTTAGCTAAAATTAACGATGCTTTGCTGTAATGGTGCCCGCGCGGGTGCCCTGCCCAGCCTGATCCGAGAGGAGCCCGACTTGCGCCAGACAGACACGCCGCCCAACGCCGCCCCTGCCAGAGCCTCCGCCAAGGCCATTGCCGCCACCGCCCAGCGGGCCAAAGGGCGAGAGATGCTGGCTTGGGGTGCCGGGCTCGCGCTGGCGATGGTTCTGGCCGCGCTGCCCGCTCTGGCGCAGGAGACGATCACGCGCCACGGGATCACCACCTTCCCCGGCGGCGAGCTGAAGTATGCGGCCGATTTCGAGCATCTGGAGTATGTGAACCCCGAGGCGCCCAAGGGTGGCGAGATGTCCGTTTGGACCTTCGGCGGGTTCGACAACTGGAACCCCTACACCATCAATGGCCGTTCCGGCGCGCTGGCCAGCGCTCCGCATGAGAGCCTGCTGGTGGGCACCTCCGACGAGATCGGCGCGGACTACGGGCTGCTGGCCGAAAGCCTCGAATACCCGGAAGACCGCTCTTGGGTAATCTTCACCCTGCGCGAAGGCATCACGTTTTCGGACGGCTCGCCGCTGACGGCGGAGGACGTTCTGTTCTCCTATGAGCTCTTCCGCGAGAAGGGCCTCCCGAGCTATCGCGAGATCCTGTCTGCCTCAGTTCAGAGCGCCGAGGTGATCGACCCCCGGCACATCCGCTTTGACTTTGTTCCAGAGAAGGAAAAGCGCGACCTGATCCAGATGGTCGGCGGCCTCGCGATCTTTTCCAAGGCGCAATACGAGGCCGAAAAGATGGACCTCGAAGAGCCGCAGAACACCCCGTGGCTCGGCTCCGGCCCCTATGTGGTCGACCTCTCGCGCAGCGAGATGGGCAAGACGGTGGTGGTGACCCGAAACCCCGACTATTGGGGCGATGAATTGCCGATCAACGTGGGCCGCAACAACTTTGATGCGCTGCGGGTCGAGTATTTTGCCGACTATGCGGTGGCGCTGGAGGGCTTCAAGGGCGGCACATACCTGTTCCGCAACGAGGCCAGCTCCAAGGACTGGGCCACGGGCTACGATTTTCCGGCGGTGAACAACGGCTGGGTGGTGAAGCGTGAGCTGGAGCACGGGCGCATCGCACCGGGCCAGAGCTTCATCTACAACCTCCGCCGCCCGCAGCTGCAAGATGCTCGGGTGCGTGAGGCCATCGGGCTGATGTTCAATTTCGAATGGTCGAACGAAAAGCTCTTTTACGGCATCTACGCCCGGGTCAGCTCCTTCTGGGAGAACACCGACCTTGCTGCCACGGGTATGCCCAGCGAGGCGGAGCTGGCGCTGCTTGAGCCGCTGCGCGCCGATATCCCTGAAGAGGTCTTCACCGAAGAGCCGTTCATGGAGCCGGTGTCGGATGCCGGTAGCGCGACCGACCGGCGCAACCTGCGCAAGGCCAACCGCCTGCTGGACGAGGCGGGCTGGAGCGAGTTCAACAACCAGGGCCTGCGGGTGAAAGATGGCAAGACCCTGCGCATCGAGTTCCTGAACGACAGCCAGACCTTTGACCGGGTGATCAACCCCTTCGTCGAGAACCTGCGGGCCGCCGGGATCGACGCGGTGCACCAGCGGGTCGATAATGCCTCCGCCACCGAGCGCGAGCGCCCGCCGGGCTTCGACTTCGATATCGTGACCGGCTTCCTGCAAACCGGCTACATCCCCGGCGACGGGCTGAAGCAGTATTTCGGCGGCGAAACCGCCGATACCTCGACCTTCAACAAGATGGGGCTCAACAACCCCGCCGTGGACTCCCTGATCGAGAGCGTGAAGGCGGCCACCGATGAAGACGAGCTGCGCGTGGCGATCTCGGCGCTCGACCGGGTGCTGCGGGCGTTGAAGTTCCGCACCGGTCAGTGGCACAAGGCGGCCGATACCGTGGCCTACTACGATATCTACGAGCATCCCGACCCGCTGCCGCCCTATGCCCTCGGCAACCTCGATTTCTGGTGGTATAACGCCGAAAAGGCCGAAGAACTGAAGGCGGCCGGCGCGTTTTGAGCAGCGCGACAAGAACGATAAGACAGGCGAAAAGGCTCTAGATGAGCGCATATATCCTCAGGCGGCTCCTGCTCATCATCCCGACGCTGTTCGGGATCATGCTGGTGAACTTCGTCCTCACCCAATTCGTCCCCGGCGGCCCGATCGAGGCCGTGATCGCGCGGGTCGAGCAGGGCGAGGGCGCGGGTGACAACGTGACGGGCGGCGCCGATGCCGGACAGCAGCAGAGTGAAAGCGTTGATGAGCGCTATCAGGGCGCTCGTGGCCTTTCGCCCGAGTTTCTGGCCCAGCTCGAGGTGCAGATGGGCTTTGCGCGTGTGGTCTGCGAAGAGGGTTACGAGCCGCGCAACGGCGAGGAGATCACCCATCGCGACCTGAGTGCAGAGGCCTGCACCAAGGAAGACATCGGCATTGCCGAGCGGTTCTTCATCATGATGGGCCAGTATGTGACCTTCGATTTCGGTGAGAGCTACTTCAAGTCGAAGTCTGTCGTGAGCCTCGTGATCGAGAAGATGCCCGTCTCGATCACCCTTGGCCTTTGGTCGACGCTTATCGCCTATCTCATCTCGATCCCGCTGGGCATCCGCAAGGCTGTGCGCGACGGCTCCCGGTTCGACACATGGTCATCCGGCGTGATCGTGGCGGCCTATGCGATCCCCGGCTTCATCTTTGCGATTCTGCTGCTGGTGCTCTTCGCCGGTGGGTCGTACTGGAAGATCTTCCCGCTGCGCGGCCTCACCTCGCCTTCGGCGATCTGGGAAGATCTCAGTCTCTGGGGCAAGGCGCTGGATTACCTCTGGCACATCTTCCTGCCGGTGCTGGCAAGCTCCATCGCGGGCTTCGCCTCGCTGACCCTGCTGACCAAGAACAGCTTCCTTGACGAGATCAAGAAGCAGTATGTCATCACCGCGCGCGCCAAGGGGCTGAGCGAGAGCAAGGTGCTTTATGGCCATGTCTTCCGCAATGCGATGCTGATCGTGATCGCAGGCTTCCCCGGCGCATTCCTCGGCGTGTTCTTCGGCTCGTCCCTCGTGATCGAGTGGCTCTTCTCGCTCGACGGGCTCGGGCGGCTTGGCTTCGAGAGTGTGGTCGACCGGGATTATCCGGTGGTCTTCGGCACGCTTTTCGTCTTCGGCCTCATTGGCCTGCTGGTGAATATCCTGAGCGATCTGATGTATGTCTTCGTCGACCCGCGGATTGACTTTGAGCGGAGGGCGGGCTGATGGCTTTGATCAAACTCGGACCGCTCGGCAAGCGCCGCTGGCGGAACTTCAAGAAGAACCGCCGCGCCTTCTGGTCGCTGATCCTGTTTAGCCTGCTCTTTGGCCTCAGCCTCTTTGCCGAGTTCCTTGCCAACGACAAACCGATCCTCGTGCAGTATCGCGGCGAGTATTACATGCCGATCCGCACCTTCTACTCCGAGCAGGACTTTGGCGGCGATTTCCGGACAGAAGCCAAGTATCGCGACATCGAGGTGCGCTGCCTGATCCGCTCCGGCGGGCTGGACGCCTGCTTCGACGATCCAGAGGCGGTGTATGAAGACGCGGCGGATGGCGTGGTGGACGGGGAGCAAATCGAGCAAGGCTGGGCGCTCTGGCCGCCGATCCCCTATTCGTTCAACACGCCGAACGACGATATCGTCGGCGCGGCCCCCTCGGCGCCCGACCGCAACCACTGGCTCGGCACCGATGACGGCAGCCGTGATGTGCTGGCGCGGGTGATCTACGGCTTCCGCCTTTCGGTGTTATTCACCCTCATCGTCACGGTCGTGGCCTCGGTCATCGGCATCGCGGCGGGGGCTGCGATGGGCTATTTCGGCGGTTGGGTCGACCTGTTCTTTCAGCGGATGCTTGAAATCTGGGGCGGGATACCGGGGCTCTACGTTATCATCATCATGTTCGCGATCTTCGGCCGAAGTTTCTGGCTGCTGGTCTTCCTCACAGTACTCTTCGGCTGGCCAGCCCTCACGGGCGTGGTTCGCGCCGAGTTCCTCCGCGCGCGCAACTTCGAATATGTCCGCGCGGCCAAGGCGCTGGGGGTTTCCGACAGCAAGATCATGTTCCGCCACATCCTGCCCAATGCAATGGTCGCGACGCTGACGCTCATGCCCTTCATCATCACCGGCACCATCGGCGGGCTCGCCACGCTCGACTTCCTCGGCTACGGCCTGCCCTCCTCGGCACCATCGCTCGGGGAGCTGACTCTGCAAGCCAAGCAGAACCTGCAAGCTCCCTGGCTCGCCTTCACCGCCTTCTTTACCTTCGCCATCATGCTCTCGCTTCTGGTCTTCGTGTTCGAAGGCGTGCGCGATGCCTTCGACCCGCGGAAGGTGTTCTCGTGAGCGCGGTGCTTGAGGTCGAGGGGCTGAAGGTTTCGTTCCGGCAGGATGGCGAGACGACCCATGCCGTGAAAGGCGTGAGCTTTACCGTCGGCAAGGGCGAGACGGTGGCGCTGGTGGGTGAGAGCGGCTCTGGCAAGTCGGTGACCGCGCTTTCAACTGTGAGCCTCTTGGGCGACAGCGCCCGGGTACAGGGATCAGTGCGCTACAGGGGCCAGCAGATGGTGGGCGCGGACGAGCAGAAGCTGATGGAGGTGCGCGGCAACGACATCTCCTTCATCTTTCAGGAGCCGATGACCTCGCTCAACCCGCTCCACACGCTGGAAAAGCAGCTGGCCGAGAGCCTCGAGCTGCACCAGGGCATCAAGCGCAGCGAGGCGCGCGGTCGGATTGTGGAGCTGCTGGAAGACGTGGGCATTCACGACCCGGAAAGCCGCCTTGGCGCCTATCCGCACCAGCTTTCGGGCGGGCAGCGGCAGCGGGTGATGATCGCCATGGCGCTGGCCAACAACCCCGACCTGCTGATCGCCGACGAGCCGACCACCGCGCTCGACGTGACCATTCAGGCCCAGATCCTCGACCTGCTGGCTGAGCTGAAGCAGAAGCGGCAGATGAGCCTGCTGTTCATTACCCATGACCTCGGGATCGTGCAGGCGATTGCCGATCGGGTCTGCGTCATGAAGGACGGCGAGATCGTCGAGGCCGGGCCGACGCAGGAGATCTTCGGCAGCCCGAAGCACGACTACACCAAGAAGCTGCTCGGCGCCGCGCCGCAGGGCGGGCCACCGGCGATTGCTGCCGGGGCGGATGAGATCGTGCGCACCGAAGACCTGCGCATCTGGTTCCCGATCCAGGCTGGGTTGCTCAAGCGCACCGTGGGCCATGTGAAGGCGGTGAACGCCGCCAGCCTTTCTGTGCGCGCGGGCGAGACCGTCGGGATCGTGGGCGAGAGTGGCTCGGGCAAGACAACGCTGGCGCTGGCGATCATGCGGCTGATCCGGTCGGACGGGCCGATCTATTACCTTGGCGACAATATTCAGGGCTGGAAGACCCGCCAGATGCGCGAGCTGCGGCGGCATATGCAGATCGTGTTCCAAGACCCCTTCGGCAGCCTCAGCCCGCGCCTGACGGTGGCGCAGATCGTGGCCGAGGGGCTGGGGGTGCATGGCGTGGAAAAGGGCCAGAACCCGCGCGAGCTGGTGGCCCAGATGCTCACCGAGGTCGGGCTCGACCCCTCGGTGATGGACCGCTATCCTCATGAGTTTTCGGGCGGGCAGCGGCAGCGGATCGCGATTGCCCGCGCGATGATCCTCCGGCCTCGGCTGGTGGTGCTCGATGAGCCGACCTCGGCGCTCGACATGACGGTGCAGGTGCAGATCGTTGATTTGCTGCGTGACCTACAGCAGAAGTACGGGCTGGCCTATCTCTTCATCAGCCACGACCTGCGGGTTGTGCGGGCGCTCAGCCACAAGGTCATGGTTATGCGTCAGGGCGATGTGGTGGAGGCCGGGCCTGCGGCAGAGGTCTTCGATGCGCCAAAGACCGAGTACACCCGCACGCTCATGGATGCGGCCTTCGACCTGCCGGGCGCGGGCGAGGCGTGATCCGGGCCATCGCTTGGGATTTCGACGGGGTGCTGAACCGCTGCGTTGAGAACGGGCGGTTTCTTTGGGCAGAGAACTTCGAGCGCGACACCGGGCAGAGACTTGCCGGGTTTCAGCGCGCGGTCTTCGGAGAAGGCTTTCGTGAGGTGATCGAGGGGCGTGAAGACCTCGCCGACCGGGTGCGTGGCTGGTGCGAGGTGGTGGGCCATGCGCCGGGGGCCGAGGCGCTGATCGACTACTGGTTCAAGCGCGACGACAACCCGGATGAGGAGATGAAAGTGCTGTTGGCCCGGCTCAAGGCCGATGGCATGGCGCAGGTGATCGCCACCAACAACGAGGCGCGACGTGGTCGCTACATCCGTGAGCAGACCGATTGGATGTTGTGGGTCGATGGGCTGTTCTGTTCGGGCGAGTTGGGCGTGGGCAAGCCGGAGGCGGGGTTTTTCGAGGCGGTGAGTGAAGCACTCTCTGTGTCACCGGCAGAGTGCCTCTTCGTCGACGACACCCTCGCCAATGTGCAAGCTGCCCGCGCGCTGGGCTGGCAGGCCTTTCACTTCACGCCCGAAACGCGCGGGCGGCTTGCTGCCGTGATCGCGGGAGAAGATGCCTCGCCGCGCAGATGAGGCGGATCAGATTGCCGAGCTGTGGCCCGCGCGGGACAGGTCGTAGGCATCCGCCGCGCGCGCGATGACCCGTGTGAGCGGGCGTGCCTCGGGCGGGATCTGGATACCGGTGGAGGACTGGGTGACCACCCCGCTGAAGCGGGCGGCGATGCCCGAGAGCACGCTGCGCACCCAATCGGGGCGTGCCCCTACGGCGGTGATCTGGTCGATATCGCAGCGGAACTCGCACATCAGTTGCTCGATGATCTGGCCACGCCAGAGGTCTTCCTTGCTGAACACATGGCCCCGCGCGGTGGCGAAGCGGCCCTCGCGCACATCGCGGATGTATGCAGAGGTGGCGGAGGCGTTTTGCGCGTAGCCTTGTGGGAAGCGCGAGATCGACGAGGCCCCGAGGCCGACTAGCGCGGTGGCGGTATCGTCGGTGTAACCCTGAAAATTGCGGCGCAGGCGGCCCTCGGCCAGCGCACGGGCGAGGCCATCGCCGGGGCGGGCGAAATGGTCGATTCCGATCTCGTCATAACCATCCCAGCAGAACAGGCGCCGGGCTGTCTCGAAGAGTCCCAAACGCTGTTCCGGCGTAGGCAGCGCATCGGTCGGCAGGAGCGATTGGCGCTTGGCCATCCACGGCACGTGGGCGTAGCCATAGAGCGCCACCCGGTCGGGTGAGAGTGACAGCAGCTTCTGCACCGAGCTGGCCATGCGTTCATCGGACTGGTGCGGCAGGCCGAAGAGGATATCGGCGTTCAGGCTCTCGATCCCGCGAGCTCTGATCATCTCGACCGCGCGGGCGGTCAGCTCATAGCTCTGGTCGCGGCCGATGACCTTTTGAATCTCGGGGTCGAAGTCTTGCACGCCGATGGAGGCGCGGGTCATGCCTGCCGCGGCCAGCGCATCGAGGCGGGTTTCGTCGATCTCGTTCGGGTCGATCTCGACCGAAAACTCCGCGCCGGGTGCCATCGGCACCACGGTTTCGACCGCCTCGGCCAGTTCGGCCATTTGCCCGGCGTCCATCAGGGTGGGCGTGCCGCCGCCCCAATGCATCCGGCTCAGCCGCACGCCGGGTGCAAGGTGACGGCCAAGCATGGCGATTTCGGTTTTGAGCACCTCGAGATACGCCCGAACCGGCTCGGCGGAGGATGTGCCCTGCGTGCGGCAGGCGCAGAACCAGCAGAGCCGGCGGCAGAAGGGCACGTGGATATAAAGCGAGATCTGACCGTTCTCGGGGATCGCGCGGAGCCATTCGGTGAAGCGGTTGCCATCCACACCCCCGGCAAAATGCGGGGCGGTCGGGTAGCTGGTGTAGCGGGGCACACGTGCGTCAAAGAGGCCGTGGCGGGCAAGTTGTGTGGTGGTTTCCATTGGCCTAGATTACGGCCCTGAGGCACCGGGGTGCCTTGACCCAGATCAACAGGTACAAAATGGCCGTCCTCGACATCCAGTTCACGTCACACGACTGCGGCTCCTGCCCGATCCGCCACCGTGCGGTGTGCGCCCGTTGTGATGATGACGAGCTCGCGCGGCTGGAAGAGATCAAGTATTACCGCAGCTTCGAGCCGGGGCAGACGCTGATCTGGTCGGGTGATCACATGGACTTTGTCGGCTCCATCGTCAGCGGTGTGGCCACGCTCAGCCAGACGATGGAAGACGGGCGGACGCAGATGGTCGGCCTGCTGCTGCCGTCGGATTTTGTTGGCCGTCCGGGCCGCGAGCAGGCGGCCTATGATGTGACGGCGGTGACCGACCTGACGATGTGCTGTTTCCGCCGGAAGCCGTTTGAGCACCTGATGGAGACCACCCCGCATGTTGCCCAGCGGCTCTTGCAGATGACGCTGGATGAGCTGGATGCGGCGCGGGAGTGGATGCTGATCCTCGGCCGGAAGACGGCTCGGGAAAAGATCGCCAGCCTGCTTTCCATCATCGGGCGGCGGGATGCCTCGCTGGGGCTTGGAGGGCCGGTGGGCGACGAAATGGTGTTTGATCTGCCGCTCACCCGCGAAGCGATGGCCGATTATCTTGGCCTGACGCTTGAAACCGTGAGCCGCCAGGTCTCGGCGCTGAAGAAAGACGGGATCATCGCGCTCGAAGGCAAGCGCCGTGTAAGGGTGCCGAGCTACGATGCGCTGCTTGCCGAGACCGGGGACGATTCGGACGGCGGGTTGATGGCCTGAGCCGGGTGGTAGGGTCTCCCACCCCTCGGATCAGTCGCGCGGTGGGAACCAACTCACCAAGGGGCACAAGCCTCACCGCGCCATGAACACCGGCACCGGCGGCTCTTCCAAAACGTCACGAGTGGCCCCGCCGAGAATCGCCTCGCGGAATCGGGAGTGTCCGTAGGCGCCCATCACCAACATTTCCGCCCCGAAGTCCGCCACATGGCGGGAGAGCACGTCTGACACTTTCGGCATGGTGCGCGACAGCACCGAGATTTCGCAGCGCAGCCCGTGGCGGGTGAGCATCTGGCTCAGCGCGCCGCCCGGGTCGGAGCGTTCGGGGCCGTGGCGCGGCGGGTCGATAATGGCGATGTTGACCAGATCGGAGCCAGCCAGCAGCGGCATGGCCCGACGGATGGCGGCGAGCGCCTCGGGACTCTGGTTCCAGGCCAGCACGGCGCGGCGCGGGCGCACCGGCGCTGCCGCGGCCTCTGGCACGACCATCACTGGCGCGTGGCTGTCAAACAGGGCGGCCTCCAGCGCGATCTCGTACTCCGGGCCTTTGCCGCTGCTGTAGGGGGCGGGCATCACCACCAGATCGGCAAAGCGGGCGCGCGAGGTGATCAGGCCCGCGAGGACCCCCATCTGGCCCACGGCACTCTCGACCGACCAGCGCAGCGGTGAGGCTTTGAGGTGCGCGCGCGCGGAGGCCTCGATCTGCTCGGTGGCCGCGTGGGCCTCGTTGTAGGTTTCCTGCTGCACCACCGCGGTGGCGCCTGCGTAATAGTAGCCGATCTGGGTGCGGTCGCAGCCGATCCCGATCACTTCGAGATGCGCGTCGAAGGCATCGGCCAGCGCCTCGGCGTGGCCCAAGGCCAGCGCATGCGGTGCGCCCTCAGAGAGCGGTTCGAGCAGGGGGGCGAGTATCGTTTTCGGATCCATCATCGTCATTTCCTCACGCGACTGAAGGGCAGACATGGCCGCCATGTTGCTGCTTGGAGAGTGCCGCAAACGGCGCGCGCGGAAATTGACCTGAATCAAGGACGCACCGCCCGTTTCAGAAGAGTTTGCCCACAATTCGCAGGCCCGTGCCGGGGGGATTCCCGCTGTGGCCCGCGTGAGGACAAAGAAGGGAAACGTCATGTGGGACTACGTGAAGATCGTGCTGTTCGGCCTGATCGCGTTGCTCGCGGCGATTGCTGCGAACTATGCACGCGACCTGGCCTATATGGTGCACGCTCTGATCATCTTCGCCGTTGCGGCGGGGATGTTCATCTGGGCGGTACGCACCACCTGGGAGGAAAAACCGGCGCCTGCCGTCAACGCGGAAGGCTATATGGACGGGGTGGTGCGCTACGGCGTGGTCGCCACGGCCTTCTGGGGCGTTGTCGGCTTTCTGGTCGGCACCTTCATCGCCTTTCAGCTCGCATTCCCGCAGTTGAACTTTCACCTGCTCGGTGACGGCATCGGCAACTTCGGACGGCTGCGCCCGCTGCACACCTCGGCGGTGATCTTCGCCTTTGGGGGCAATGCCCTGATCGCAACGAGCTTCTACATCGTTCAGCGCACCAGTGCGGCGCGGCTGTGGGGCGGCAACCTCGCGTGGTTCGTATTCTGGGGCTACAACCTGTTCATCGTTCTGGCGGCCACCGGCTACCTGCTCGGCGCGACGCAGAGCAAGGAATACGCCGAGCCGGAGTGGTACGTGGACCTCTGGCTCACGCTTGTCTGGGTGGCCTACCTGTTGGTGTTCCTCGGCACGATCATGACCCGGAAAGAAAAGCACATCTACGTGGCGAACTGGTTCTTCCTGAGCTTCATCGTCACCGTGGCCCTGCTGCATGTGGTCAACAACCTGAGCATCCCTGTCAGCATCTTCGGCTCCAAGTCGGTGCAGGTGTTTGCAGGTGTGCAGGATGCCATGACCCAATGGTGGTATGGCCACAACGCGGTGGGCTTCTTCCTGACCGCGGGCTTCTTGGGGATGATGTATTACTTCGTGCCCAAGCAGGCCGAGCGGCCGGTCTACTCCTACAAGCTGAGCATCATCCACTTCTGGGCACTGATCTTCCTCTACATCTGGGCCGGTCCGCACCACCTGCATTACACCGCGCTGCCCGACTGGGCCTCGACCCTCGGCATGGTGTTCTCGATCGTGCTCTGGATGCCCAGCTGGGGTGGCATGATCAACGGTCTGATGACGCTTTCGGGCGCATGGGACAAGCTGCGCACCGACCCGATCATCCGGATGATGATCGTCTCCATCGGCTTTTACGGCATGTCCACCTTCGAAGGGCCGATGATGTCGATCCGCGCGGTGAACAGCCTCAGCCACTACACCGACTGGACCATTGGCCATGTGCATTCCGGTGCGCTCGGCTGGAACGGGATGATCACCTTCGGGGCGCTCTACTTCCTCGTGCCGCGCCTGTGGAACCGGGCCAAGCTCTATAGCCTGCCCGCCGTCAACTGGCACTTCTGGCTCGCGACCATCGGGATCGTTCTTTACGCCTCCTCGATGTGGGTGACCGGGATCATGGAAGGCCTGATGTGGCGTGAAGTGGACGCCAACGGCTTCCTGGTGAATGCCTTCGCCGACACGGTGAGCGCGAAATTCCCGATGTATGTGGTCCGGGCTCTGGGCGGGGTGCTCTACCTTGCCGGTGCGCTGATCATGGCCTGGAACCTGTGGATGACGGTGCGGAAGGGTGAGGCTCGCATGCCTGCCGCCGCCGCCGTCGCCGCTGAATAAGGAGGGCCGGAGCAATGGCACTTCTCGACAAGCACAAGATCCTAGAAACCAATGCTACGCTGCTGCTGGTGGGCTCCTTCCTCGTTGTCACCGTGGGTGGCATCGTGGAGATCGCCCCGCTCTTCTACCTCGACAACACCATCGAGGATGTGGAGGGGGTGCGGCCCTATAGCCCGCTGGAGCTGACCGGGCGCGACATTTACATCCGCGAGGGCTGCTATGTGTGCCATAGCCAGATGATCCGCCCGATGCGCGATGAGGTGGAGCGCTACGGCCATTACTCCCTTGCGGCGGAATCGAAGTACGACCACCCGTTCCAATGGGGCTCCAAGCGCACCGGGCCAGACCTTGCCCGCGTGGGTGGGCGCTACTCCGATGAATGGCATGTCGATCACCTGATCGATCCACAGAGCGTGGTGCCCGAGAGCGTGATGCCGAAGTACGGCTACCTTCTCGACCGGCCCATCGAGGGTGAACATGTGGGCGAGCTGATGGCCACGCACCGCATGGTCGGCGTTCCTTACACCGACGAGATGCTCGAAGCTGCGGCGGCGGACTTTGCCGCGCAGGCCGACCCCGACAGTGACTATGACGGGCTGATCGAGCGTTACGGCGACTCTGCGCAGGTGCGCAACTTCGACGGGCAGGCGCAGCTCACCGAGATGGATGCGCTGGTGGCCTATCTTCAGGTGCTGGGCACGATGGTGGATTTCTCCACCTTCCAGCCCGACGAGAGCCGGTAAGGGAGGGCGCGCGCAATGGATACCTATTCGTGGATGCGTGAACTGGCCGACAGCTGGGTGCTGCTCGCCATGTTCGTTTTCTTCCTTGGTGTCGTGGTCTGGGCCTTTCGGCCCGGGTCGCGGCAGGACCATGAGGAGAGCGCCAATCTGATCTTCCGGAACGAAAAGACGCCTGCGGGCGAGGGCCTCGAGGAGGCGAAGCAATGAGCAAGAAACCGACGACGCCCGAGAAGGACATTCCGACGACCGGCCACACTTGGGACGGGATTCAGGAATACGACAACCCGATGCCGCGCTGGTGGCTCTGGACCTTCTACGCCACCATCGTCTGGGGCATCGGTTACACCATCGCCTATCCGGCCTGGCCGCTCGTGAAGGGCGCAACGGAGGGGATTTTGGGGTATTCGACCCGCGCCGAAGTGCAGGCCGAGATCGACAGCTTCGATGCCGCCAACGAAGGCATGCGGCAACGGCTGGTTGAGGCCGATCTGAACCAGATCAGCACCGACACGGAGCTTGCCAGTTTTGCCCAGAATGCCGGTGGCGCGGTGTTCCGGACGTGGTGTGCCCAGTGCCACGGCTCGGGTGCGGCGGGGGCCAAGGGCTACCCGAACCTGCTCGATGACGATTGGCT
Source organism: Vannielia litorea (assembly GCF_019801175.1). Taxonomy (NCBI): domain Bacteria; kingdom Pseudomonadati; phylum Pseudomonadota; class Alphaproteobacteria; order Rhodobacterales; family Paracoccaceae; genus Vannielia; species Vannielia litorea. The sequence goes on along the minus strand of NZ_JAHVJR010000002.1, from coordinate 62,578 downwards.
CTGGGGCGGCGACATGGAGGCGATCCACTTCACCGTGACCCACGGCATCCGGAACGAGGACGACCCGGATGGTGAGGCCCGCTACTCGGAGATGCCGCGTTTCGGCACCGACGAACTGCTCGAGACAGAGGAAATTGAGCAAGTGGTGAACTACGTGATGTCACTCTCTGGCGAGCCACAGGACGCTTCAAAGGTTGAGGCCGGTAAGGTCGTGTTTGAAGACAACTGCTCCGCCTGCCACGGCGAGGCCGCCGAGGGCGACCGCGAGCAGGGTGCGCCGAACCTCAGTGACGCGATTTGGCTCTACGGCAGCAGCTATGCCGATGTGATGGACTCGGTGAGCAACGCCCGCTTCGGCGTGATGCCCAACTGGAACACCCGGTTGAGCGAGGCCGAGATCCGCGCGGTCTCCGCCTATGTGCACGGGCTTGGCGGTGGCGAGGCGGCTGCGGAGTAAGGCGCGCAGGAACAACACAGAGAGGGCCGCCCCGGGAGATCGGGGCGGCCCTTCAGATTTTTATGCCGATCAGTGGGCCGTCATCTCATGCACCACGTCCTCGGCGGAGAGCGAGGAGGGGTAGTAGGTGGGCCAGTTGGTGAGTTCTTCGAGCAGCGCGGCCCGGTCATCGCCCCAGTAGAGGTGGTAGTGATCCGCCTTGCCGGGTGCGATCTTGTGGTCGGAAAACTGGAAGAACCCGGGCGCCCCGGCATCGCCTTCGGTCTTGGCGAAGACGAACCGGACGCCGCGATTGCCCTTTTCGTAGTTCAGGATCTCGTAACCGTCGTAGGTGTAGCGCGCCTGAAGCGGGCCGCTCTCGCCGTGGAAGGTGACGGTGTCACCGTCGATCACGATCCGGTCCACATCGGTGGCATACCCGACCTCGTAGTAAGCTTGGTATTCCTCGGCGGTCTTGTCGCCGTTCTCGGCCTTGTGCTGCATCACGGGGTCGAGCTTACCCGAGGTGAGCAGGGGGTAGACCGACTGCCAGTCGCCCGCCCAGTCGGAGAGCGGGCGATCGGCGATCTGGCTGTCTTCAAAGTAACCTTTGTAGATTTGCTCGGCCTCAGCATCGTGGCTGTGATCGTGGTCGTGTTTGGTCTCAGACCAGGCAGGGGCCGCGAGGAGGAAGCCAGCGAGCGCCGCGCCGAGGAGGTTGAATTGCATGGTGTGTCCTTCGGGATGGTTCGAGATGTTATAACATAACGGACATCACTTACCGCAGGACCCCGGCGGTCTGCAACCGGACCGTAGAAACGCGAAGAGAGCCGCACCGTTCCGCCGATGCAGCTCTCTTGCGTGCCAGTGCAGCTCACATTCAGGCGTCGGGGAACGCAGTGAGCCGCGGGAGCATATGCCGCCAGGGAGCGATGGGACGGGCAGACGCCTTGGGGCTCTCGCCAGTCCGGGTGGCCGTGAAGAAGGCCCTTGAAAGAATGTTGAACATATCGCGCCTCCTTTCTGCGCAGGTTGTTCCACTGTTATTGACCTTATTGGCGCTTCAGGCGAGCTTAATAGAAAGCCAGATGTTAGATGTGCTTACAAATGCCGCTTAGAGACCTTCCGCCCCCAGCCATGCTTCGCGCCTTTGCCGCCTTGGCGGAGGCTGGCTCTGTCACCGCAGCGGGTGTGGCGTTGGGCGTGACGCACGCGGCAATCAGCCAGCAGATCCGGGCCCTTGAGGCGCATCTGGGCGTGGCGTTGGTCGAGCGTAGGGGCCGGTCAGTGCAGCTTACGGATGCCGGGGAAGAGCTTGGCGCAGCGGTAAGCGGTGGCTTTGCACTGATCGGAGATGCGGTCGCGCGGATCACAGGGCAGGGCGAGGGCCGCCCGGTGCAGATCACGACCACGCCGATGTTTGCCGCCTACTGGCTCATGCCGCGGCTGGCCGGGTTTCGACAGCGCTTCCCCGAGGTCGAACTGATGCTCAATCCATCGCCCCACCTCGTCCCACTCACCCCGGGCGGGGTAGATATTGCCATTCGCCACGGCGCGGGAAACTGGCCGAGCGTGGAAACAGAACTCCTGCTGCCGTCGGAATATGTGATCGTCGCCGCGCCCGAACTGGTCGAAGGTCGCAAGATTGCCGAACCGCAGGATCTTCTCGACCTGCCTTGGCTCCAGGAGTTGGGCACCAACGAAGTGGATGACTGGCTTGCAAGCCACGGAGTGACTGAGGCGCGTGCCCGGCTGCACAGCCACCTGCCCGGCAATTTCGTGCTGGAAGCTGCCCGGCGAGGCGAGGGGCTGGCGGCGACGACGCGGGCGCTGATCGAGGAAGATATCGCGGCGAGGACACTGAAGGTGCTCTTCAGCCGCGACACGATGAATGAGGGCTACCACATCGTCACGCGCCCCGGCCCCCTCCGCCCGCCGGCGGCCAAGTTGAAAAAGTGGCTACGGGCGCAAAAAAGCTCTGCCGATTGACCCAGATCAAGGCCGCTGAGTCGGGCGGGGCGTAAAAGGAAGGCATAGCGAGCCAAGGCACCCTCCCTTCCGCCAAGGTTCCGCACTTCCGGCTTGTCCGGATAGGCCCCGGCCCTCCTTCCTGTTCGCGCGTTTCCTTGGAAGGGTCGGGGCCAAAGTGCATCTGCCCCCCTCAACCCAGCGCGAAAATCCGCAGTGAAGAGTCAGCTTTTGATTCAGGTCAAAGCCGCTCCGGCGCACCGATGCCATTCATGATGCGGGATATATGCGCGAAAGGGCGTTAGTCGTGAGCACGGTCGAGCCGGAAGAACCAAAGAGCCTTTATGCGGCGCGAGAGCCGATCTTTCCCCGCCGGGTGAAGGGCAACTTTCGCAACCTGAAATGGGTCATCATGATCGTGACCCTCGGGATCTACTACCTCACCCCGTGGCTCCGCTGGGACCGTGGCCCGAACCTGCCCGACCAGGCCGTGCTCGTCGACCTCGCCAACCGCCGGTTCTTCTTCTTCTGGATCGAGATCTGGCCGCATGAGTTCTACTTCATCGCGGGCCTGCTGATTATGGCGGGGCTGGGGCTGTTTCTGTTCACCTCGGCTCTGGGGCGGGTCTGGTGTGGTTATGCTTGCCCGCAGACGGTCTGGACTGACCTCTTCATCCTCGTCGAGCGCTGGATCGAGGGCGATCGCAACGCCCGCCTCCGCCTCCACCGGCAAAAGAAGCTCGACCTGCGCAAAGCGCGGCTCCGTGCCACCAAGTGGGCTGCCTGGTTGCTTATCGCGCTCGCGACCGGCGGGGCCTGGGTCTTCTACTTCACCGATGCGCCGACCTTGCTGAGCGACCTCGTCACGCTGAGCGCTCATCCTGTGGCCTACACCACCATCGGCGTGCTGACGGCGACGACCTTTGTGTTTGGCGGGTTCATGCGCGAGCAGGTCTGCATCTACATGTGTCCGTGGCCGCGCATTCAGGGCGCGATGATGGACGAGAACACGCTGACCATCGGCTACCGCGACTGGCGCGGCGAGCCGCGCGGCAAGGCACGCGATCCGAGCGCGGGGGACTGCGTGGATTGCATGGCATGCGTGAACGTCTGCCCGATGGGGATCGACATTCGCAACGGACAGCAGATGGAGTGCATCACTTGCGGCCTTTGCATCGACGCCTGCGACGAGATGATGGACAAGCTCGGCCGCAAGCGCGGCTTGGTGGCCTACCTCGCCATCTCCGATGAAGAATGGGAGACGACCGGGAACGCGGCAAAGAGCGTGTGGCGGCATCATATCTTCCGGCCCCGGACGATGCTTTATACCGCGCTCTGGTCGCTGGTGGGCATCGCGCTCGTCGTCGCTCTGTTCATCCGCGATGACATCAGCCTCACCGTCGCACCTGTACGGAACCCGGTTTACGTGACCCTCTCGGACGGCACGATCCGCAATACCTATGAGCTGCGCCTCCGCAACAAGCACGGCGAAGACCGTCGGTTTGGTATCGCGATCACAGGCGATCCGGCGCTGCGCGTGGCGATCGAAGGCACGCCCTATGGCTCGGTCATGGTGCCGGCCGATGAGACCATGCTGCAGCGGGTCCACGTGCTGGCCCCGGCAGGGTCGGAGGCGGCGCAGGGCGACCTCACAGATTTCCGGTTCTGGGTGGAGGACCTGAGCAATGGGGACCGGGTGCACAAAGACAGCACATTCAACGGAAGGGGAGAGTGACAATGGGCGAGATTACCGGACGGCAGGTGTTTGCAGGCACGGCTGGGGCCTTTGCCGTGATCATCGGGGTGAACCTCGTAATGGCCTACAAGGCGGTCAGCACTTTTCCGGGGTTGGAGGTGAAAAACAGCTACGTCGCCAGTCAGGAGTTTGACCGCAGGCGCGCGGCACAGCAGGCGCTGGGCTGGACGGTCGCGCCGAACTATGAAGCGGGGCGGCTCGCTATTGCCGTGAGTGGACCTGATGGGCACCCGGCAAAGCTTGAGGGCTTCGCGGTGCAGGTCGGGCGCACCACTGAGCGGCAGCATGATGTCGAGCCGGAGTTCATCTACGAGGCCGGGCACTTCGTGGCGCCGATCGAGCTGGCGCGGGGTCGCTGGGAGTTGCGGGTGAAGGCGCGGGCTGAGGATGGCACCCCCTTCGAGCAGCGGCTCATTCTGACGGTGAAGGGCTGAGATGGACGGAACCCTTGAGCGCGGCGGCCTCGCGGCCTGCCCCGCCTGCGTGGCGCTGCCCAACGTGGGGGATGTGGCGGGCGGCGCGGCGGAGAAGGAACTACTGATCTCGCTGCCCGAGATCCACTGTGCGGCCTGCATCATTGGGGTCGAGAGGGTTCTGGCCGCTCAGCCGGGCGTGGCCTCCGCTCGGGTGAACCTCACGCTGAAGCGTGCGACGGTCGAGGCAGAAGAGGCGGTTCAACCGGGCGCCTTGGTGGCGGCGCTCGGTGCGGCGGGCTTCAAAGCTCAGGAGTTGGACGCCGGGCTATTGAGCAGCACCGAAGCAGATAAGGCGGGCCGCGACCTGCTAATGCGCCTTGCAGTGGCGGGCTTCGCGATGATGAACGTGATGCTCCTCTCGGTTGCCGTCTGGTCCGGGGCCGAGGGGGCGACGCGCGACCTGTTCCATTGGATCAGCGCTGCCATCGCCTTCCCCGCCGTGGGCTTTGCCGCGCGGCCTTTCTTTGCCTCCGCCTCGGTGGCCTTGAAGGCGGGGCGGCTCAACATGGACGTGCCGATCACGCTGGCGATCCTGCTAGCGCTGGGCATCTCGCTCTACGAGACGATCCATTCCGGGGCGCATGCCTATTTCGATGCCGCCCTCTCCCTCACGTTCTTTCTGCTGGCCGGTCGCTACCTCGATTTCCGCACCCGTGCGGTTGCCCGCTCGGCGGCAGAGGAACTCGCGGCGCTGGAAGTGCCTCGCGCCGTGCGGATCGTAGATGGCGCGGAAGAGACCGTGGCAGTGGGCGAGCTGGCGGTGGGTGACATGGTGGTGGTGCGTCCCGGTGGCCGGATGCCGGTGGACGGGGTGATCGTGGAAGGTGCGTCGGAGCTGGACCGAGCGTTGCTGACGGGGGAGACCCGGCCTGTGGTGGCCGCCCCCGGCCAGCAGGTCAGCGCGGGCGAGGTCAACCTGACCGGCCCGCTGACCTTGCGGGTGACTGCGGCGGGCAAAGACAGCTCGCTCCACCGCATGGCCGATCTGGTAGCCGTCGCCGAGAGCGCCAAGAATAAATACACTTCGCTGGCCGACCGGGCCGCGGGGCTCTACGCCCCCGGTGTTCATATCCTTTCTGCACTGGCCGGGATCGGCTGGTATCTGGGCACGATGGATGCCCGCGTGGCGCTGAACATCGCGGCTGCCGTGCTGATCATCACCTGCCCCTGCGCGCTTGGTCTCGCCGTGCCTGCCGTTGTTACCGCCGCCTCTGGCAAGCTCTTTCGCAAGGGGCTGCTGATCAAGGACGGCACTGCGCTGGAGCGGCTGTCGGAGGTGACTCACGTGATCTTCGACAAGACGGGCACGCTCACTATGGGCACGCCCGAGCCGATGAACCTGTGCGACATTCCGGAGCGGAAAAAGCGGCTGGCGCTCTCGCTGGCGATGGGCTCGGCCCACCCGTTGGCGGTGGCTCTCACTGGAGCGTTGCGGGGTGAAGGCGTTTTGCCGCTGCCGGTAGAAGGCCTTCGGGAGGTGCCCGGTTACGGCACCGAGGCACGTTGCAAGGGCAGGGTGGTGCGGCTTGGTCGGGCCGAATGGGTTGGTGCCGAGGCGGGCGACGAAACGGCGACCTGGCTATCGGTGGCAGGGGAGGCGCCCGTTGCCTTCACCTTCGCAGACGCGCTGCGCCCGGGTGCGGCTGAAGCCGTGGCAGCTTTGAAGGCTGCCGGCTGCGAGGTCGAGCTGCTCTCGGGCGATGCGCCGAGCGCGGTGGCACGCTTTGCGGCTGCACTCGGGATCGACTCCTACCAAGCGGGTGTGCTCCCGGCGGAAAAAGCCGCTCTGGTGGAAGCATTGCAAGCCGGGGGCGCAAAGGTGCTGATGGTGGGCGACGGGCTGAACGATACCGCGGCGCTCGCTGCCGCGCATGCCAGCGTCAGCCCGGCCACGGCGCTGGACGCAGCCCGCGTGGCCTCTGACATTGTACTGTTGGGCGAGAGCGTGGCGCCGGTGGCTGAAGCCGTGACAACCGCCCGCAAGGCGGTGAAACGGATCCGCGAGAACTTTCAGATCGCGACGGCCTACAACGTCGTCGCGGTGCCGCTCGCCGTGGCGGGCATGGCAACGCCGCTGGTGGCGGCGCTGGCGATGTCAGCCAGTTCAATCACCGTCTCGCTCAACGCCCTTCGGTTGCGGTAGGGTCGGAGCATGGAAATTCTCGTCTACCTCATCCCGATCTCGCTGATCCTCGGTGGAATCGGGCTTGGTGCCTTCTGGTGGGCGGTGCGGAGCCGCCAGTTTGATGACCCGGAGGGCGACAGCCAGCGCATTCTATCCGACGAGTGGGACGATCACCCGAGGCCGTAGAAGCCTAGTATCGGTCAGAACAAACTGCCCCTGAAAACGAGTGCGCCCGGCAGATTGCTCTACCGGGCGCGTCCCTCGTTTATGCTTCTGGTTCAGCCCTGGCCGGGCTCGAGTGCGGTGCAGGTCGTGCCGCGGGCCTCGAGGCGGGCGCAGGCGAGCTTGGCCTTGTCGGCGGAGAGGCCGACGAAGATCGCCTCGAACCCACCCTTGCGGTTGTTCACCTTGCGCAGGCTGCCGTCGAGCGTTTCCATCTCTTTCAGCGCGGTCTTCAGCAGCACCTTCTCCGCGGAGAAACGGGAGGGATACTTACCGAGCGAGATCGCCCAGAGCTTGCCGCCAGAGGTGGAGGCGCGGGTGATGACAACCGGCTCTTCCGGCTGGGTGCGCGCCGGTGCGGCGACCGGCAGAGCGGCGGGGGCCGGGTCTGCGGAGGCAAGCTGCACAGTTTCAGGCTCGGGGGCGCTGCGCTCGGGGCGCGGCTTGGGCAGGAGGGCGCGCGAGAGGGCGGGGCCGCCTGCGGCCACGAAGGTGCCCGGCTCTTCGGCCACGGCCATCTCGAGGTCACCCGCGCTGCCCGGCACTTCACCCGGCTGGGCTTCGGGGCGGGCGGTGGGGCTGACGGCCGCCAGCATCACCTGCTCGGGAGCCACATCGGCCTTTTCCGGCTCACCTTTCAGCTCGGCGAGAGCCTCGGCCACCTGCTCTTCGTTCTCGAGGTTGCCCTCGGGGGCCGCACTGGCGAGCTTGGCTGCCTCTGCAGGCGCTACCTCAACCTTTGCTTCGGCGGCCACGGCAGCGACGGCGGCGTCAATCTCTTCGGAGAGCGCGGCCAGCAGCATCTCATCGGTGCTCTCGGCCTCCGGCGTTGCTGGCTCCGAGCCAGGACGGCGGCGGGGGCGAATGGAAAGCTGGACCGTGCCGCTCACGCGGATCGTTTTGCCCTTGTAGATGCCATCGCCAGTCTTGGGCGCGGGGGTCGGCTCCTCCAGCATCGCGGTCATGACTGGGGCAGGGCCAGTGTCATCACGGGTGTAGGCCGGCCTTGCGGGCTTGCGAACGGCCACCTGAGAGGGGGCCCTGCGAAAGCCGAGATCGAGCAGTTCGGCCACCTTGGCGTTGCGCGTGGCAGAGCTGCGGCCGCCGAAAACGGTGGCGATGATACGCTCGCTGCCGCGCTCGGCTGACGCCACGAGGTTGAAGCCGGCGGCACGGGTATAGCCCGTCTTGATGCCATCGGCGCCCTTGTAAGCGGAGAGCAGGCGGCGGTTGGTGTTGTTCACCGTCTTGCCCATGGTCGAAGTGCTCATGCGCGAGAACAGGTTGTAGTAGTCCGGGTAGTCGTAAAACAGGTGACGGCCCAGCTTGGTCATGTCGGAGGCGGTCGACAGATGGCCCGATTCGGTGAGGCCGTGGGCGTTTTTGAAGGTGGTGCGCGACATCCCGAGCGCTGCGGCGGTGCGGTTCATCCGGCGGGCAAAGGCGGCCTCGGAGCCGGAAATGCCCTCACCGATGGCGGTGGCGGCGTCGTTGGCCGATTTCACCGCGGCGGCGCGGATCAGGTAGCGCAGCTCGACCTTTTGGCCGGCCCGCAGGCCGATCTTGGAGGGCGGCTCGGAGGCGGCCTTCTGCGAGATCAGGATCTTGCTATCGAGCGAAAGCTCGCCGTGCTCCACCGCCTGAAAGGCGATGTAGAGGGTCATCATCTTGGTCAGGGATGCTGGGTGCAGCCGGGTGTCGGCATTGCGCGAATGCAGCACCTCGCCGCTGCGTGCGTCGATCACCATTGCCGCGTAGGGTGCCGCGTTTGCGCGCAGCGAAATGCCCAGAAGCGTGATGAGAAATAGTCCGATGAAGAGGCCAAAACGGCCTCTGTGGGAGAGCGTGCTCACGTCGCTTGCCTTTTACTGCCTCAGGCTGCCGGATTTTTCCGGTCAGCAATTTTTGTATTGATTTGATACCACGCTAGCACAGGAATTTTCGTGCGAAAACAGGGCATTTTCGTGGTTTTTTAAGGTTGCAGCGATGCCACATGCGCAACATCTAGCGTGGGGCTGCGGGCCATTCCGCTAGATGCGTTATCCGATCTCGGCAACGAGTGCCGGAAGTTTGCCCAAATCGGCAATTTCGCGGAACCGGGTTTGCGCGCGGGGAGGGTCGGCGTGCTCCAGTGCCCATCCGAGGTCATGCGGTATGAAAATGCCCCATGCGCCCGCGTGGATTGCGGGCAGAACATCGGATTTCATCGAGTTTCCGACCATCATCGCCTGACCCTCGCCATGACCGGCAAAGATTCGGGCGTAGGTTTCCGGTGTTTTGTGGCTGACGATCTCGACCGAGTCGAAGAGGTCACCGAGCCCCGATTGCGCCAGTTTGCGCTCCTGATCCAGCAGGTCGCCCTTGGTGATGAGCGCGATTCTGTGACTGTCTGCGAGGACCTCTACAGCCTCGCGCGCGTGTGGGAGCAACTCTATCGGGTGCGAGAGCATCTCCTGCCCGGCGGCAAGGATCTGGCTGATCACCTCACCGGGCACCCGGCCTTCGGTCACCTCCAGCGCGGTCTCGATCATCGAAAGCATGAAGCCTTTGATTCCGAATCCGTAGTGCCCGATGTTGCGTTTTTCGGCCTCCAGCAGGCGTGCATCGAGATGGCCCGGTTCGGCAAAATCGGCCAGAAGCTCGGCGAATCTCTCTTGGGTAAGCTGGAAAAACCGCTCGTTGTGCCACAGCGTATCATCGGCATCGAAGCCGATCATACGGAGGTTCTGCGACGTTGTGCCGGGCATTTTGCGCGTTTCTCACCGTTCGCACCCTTTTCAGGGCGGGTACGGGCCATATATAACGGCCCCGATATCCCTTGCACCAGACCGCCAGACCGGAGCGCCATGCGCCTTGAGCCCATCACGATGTCGCAAGACGACGAAGACGACGCCATCGGCGGCGATCCGTCGATTGCCCTCAAGACACGGCCCAAGACGAAGAAGCCGCCGATGTACAAGGTGCTGCTTCTGAACGACGATTACACGCCGATGGAGTTTGTCGTTCATGTGCTGGAGCGGTTCTTCAACATGACGCACGCGGAGGCGTTCGAGATCATGCTGGCGGTGCACAAGAAGGGCCTTGCCGTGGTCGGTGTGTTCAGCCACGAGGTGGCCGAAACCAAGGTGGCCCAGGTGATGGATTTCGCCCGGCGGCACCAGCACCCGCTGCAATGCACGATGGAAAAGGAGTAGGGCTGCGGCCCTCCCGGCAATGACTTCCCGATTGAAAATGGCGCTCGATGCGGGCGCGGCGACCCTGCCAGAGGGCCGGATTGCGGTGTTTCGCCCTGGCGCGAGCGAAAGCTGGCTGCACGAGGGCGCCGAGGTGATCACTGGTTTCTACCCTGATCATGCAGCCTGGACAGCGCGGGGCTTTGATGTGGCCCGCAGCCCCGAGGGCACCTATGCGGGTGCGGTGCTGTTCGTTCCGCGCGCCAAGGCTCTGGCGCGTGATCTGCTGGCGCAGGCGGCGGCGCTGGGCGGGCCGGTCGTGGTGGATGGCGCCAAGACCGATGGGGTCGAGAGCCTGTGGAAAGCGGCCCGCAAGCGGGGCGAGGCTTCTGACGCCTTTTCGAAGGCGCATGGCAAGGTTTTCACGGTCACCGGCGGCGATTTTTCTGCATGGCGACTTGCGGAGGGCAGCGAGTCCGAGGGCGGGTGGATGACCGCGCCGGGCGTTTTCTCTGCCGATGGGCCGGATGCGGGCTCGGTGTTGCTGGCCGAGGCTCTGCCAGCGCAGATGAAGGGCCGTGTGGCAGACCTTGGAGCGGGCTGGGGCTACCTTTCCGCCGCCGTGCTGAAGCGCGAGGGCGTGACGGGTGTGGAGCTGGTGGAGGCCGAATGGGCCGCGCTGGAGGCCGCACGCAGCAATGTGGCAGACCCGCGTGCAACCTTCACTTGGGGCGATGCGATCCAGCCGCTGGCCGAACCGTTGGACCATGTGGTGATGAACCCGCCGTTCCACCCGGCCCGCACAGCAGACCCGGCGCTCGGGGCTTCCTTCATCGCCTCTGCCGCCGCGTCACTGAAGCCCTCGGGCAAACTCTGGATGGTCGCCAACCGCCATTTGCCCTATGAAGCCGCCCTCGCGGCTCACTTCGGTGAGGTGAAGGAGATCGGCGGCGACACGCGCTTCAAGCTTTTCTCCGCCGCACGGCCCGCTCGCCAAGGGCGTAGATAGACACTAAGCTTCGGCCCCATTGGCCGTGTTGAAGGATCGCACATGAGCTTCTCGATCAAGGGCAAGAGCTGCATCGTGACCGGCGCCAGCCACGGGCTGGGCCTTGCCATCGCGCGGCACTTCGCGGAGCGCGGCGCCTATGTGATGGCGGCAGACAGCGACGACAAACGGCTCGCAGAGGCTCTGGCGGCAGATGCCGAGGCCGAGGACAGCCGGTTGCGCTACTTTGCCGGTGACCTTCGCCAGCGGTTGGCACAGGCCAACCTCGTCTCGGCCACCATCGACGCTTTCGACCGGGTCGACGTTTTGGTGAACGCTTACCGCATGGTCCTGCCCTCCAAGCCGGGAAACCCGGACGAAGACGCGGTGGAGGAGCTGTTGCAGCAAAACCTGCTTACGGCGCTGCGGATGACCCAGCTCGTCTCCAAGCGTTTCGTGAAACAGGCGGAAGGCAGCGAAGATGAGGGGGGCGTGGGCTGCGTGATCAACATGAGTTCCATCGCCGCCCGGCGCACCCACCCACGGCTGCTGGCATACTCCGTATCCACCGCTGCGTTGGACCAGATGACTCGCTCGATGGCCGTGGCCCTGGCGCCCGACCGTATCCGGGTGAACGCTGTGAGCTTCGGTTCGGTGCTCACTACTTCGCTGAACCAGGCGATGAACGAGAACGAGGGCTATCGCGAAGATATCGTGAGCCACACCCCGATGGGCCGCATTGCGCAGCCCTCCGAAGTGGCAGAGGTCGTGCAGTTTCTGGCCTCCGAGAGCGCAGGCTTCATCACCGGTCAGGTGGTGACGATGGACGGCGGCCGCTCGCTGGTGGACCCGGTGGGCGCACCAGTGCACTGAGAGCCTTGCGGGCGTGTTCCGCCTTCAGCCCTTGGTGGCAATCCCGCGATCGATGGCGTCCCAGATCTGGGCGGCGACATTGATGCCGTCGAACCGCTCCAATTCCTGAATGCCGGTGGGGGAGGTCACGTTGATCTCGGTGAGCCATTCGCCAATCACGTCGATCCCCACAAACACCTGTCCGCGCTCCCGCAGGAGCGGGCCTATGCGGGCGCAGATCTCGCGGTCGCGCTCGGTCAGATCGACCTTCACCGGTTTGCCACCGACGTGCATGTTGGACCGGGTTTCGCCCTCCAGCGGAACCCGGTTGATCGCACCAACCGGCTCTCCATCCACCAGAATTACCCGCTTGTCGCCCTTCGAGACGGCGGGCAGGAACTTCTGGGCGATCAGCGGCTCGCGGTTGATGCCGGTGAACAGCTCGTGCAGCGAGGCAAGGTTGCGGTCGTCCGGGCCGAGCCGGAAGACGCCCGCGCCGCCGTTGCCGTAGAGCGGTTTCACGATGATGTCGCTGTGCTCAGCCTTAAAGGCCTTCAGCGCATCTAGGTCGCGGGCGATCAGGGTGGGAGGAGTTAGGTCTGGGAAGTTCAGCACGAGCAGCTTTTCGGGGCTGTTGCGCACCCAGAAGGGGTCGTTCACCACGAGTGTCTTACCGCCTATCTGCTCAAGCAGATGGGTGGTCGTGATGTAGCCCATGTCGAACGGCGGATCCTGCCGGAGCCAGACCACATCCATCTCGGCCAGGTCGATCTCAGCTAGCTCGCCAAGGCTGAAGTGGTCGCCTTCGACGCGGCGCACCTCCAGCGGCCAGCCTTGGGCGACGACCCTGCCCTGTTTCCAAGACAGTTTGTCCGGGGTGTAGTAGAACAGTTCCCATCCCCGCGCCTGTGCCTCTTCGGCGAGTCGAAAGCTGCTGTCGGCGTTGATGTTCACGCTGCCGATCGGATCCATCTGAAAGGCGACCTTCATCGCGCACCCCCTCAAGCTTCTGCTCCTTTCTCATGGCGGAGCGGGCAGGGAGTTGCAACGGCTCAGGCGCAGAGCGCCCCTTCGAGAATGCGCAACTCGCCGCGTGCATTCACTAGTGCGAGGTCGAAGCGCATCGGGGTGGAGAGGGCAGTGGGGTACCGGCCCACGTATTCGGAGGCTGCGGCCATGATGCGGGAAACCTGCTGCGGTGTGATGGCTTCGGCAGCGCTGTCGAAGGTGCGGCTTTGTTTGACTTCGACAAAAACCACCGTGTCCGGCGCTTCGGCCACGATATCGATCTCGCCGCCTTCGCCCCGCCATCTGCGCTCGGCGATCCTCACGCCCTGTGCTTCGTAATGAAGCGCAACGGAATCCTCGGCCATGCGCCCTGCATCGTAGTTGCGCCGACCGCGTTGGCGGCGTGCCGGGCTTGGGGCGAGGTCAAAGGGCATCAACTGTCTCCATCAGAGCGGGCCAACTCGAGTGCCCGCTGATACATCTCACGCTTCGGCCGCCCGTATGCGGCGGCCACCTCGGCGGCGGCATCCTTGACCCTGAGCCGCGCCATTGCCGAGCGTAGCGCTGCATCGACAGCCTGCGGATCGGCCTCTACAGCCTCCGCCCGGCCAAGGATTAGTGCGATCTCCCCGCGGGGCGGGTTGTCATCGACCGAGACGAGTAACTCCGCAAGCGAGCCCCGGCGAACCTCCTCGAACTTCTTGGTTAACTCGCGGGCAAGCGCTGCCGGGCGGTCCTTCCCTGCATGGTTGCAGAGAAGGTCTAACAATCCCCTAACGCGCTTGGGGGATTCGTAGAGGATCACAGTGGCCTCCAGCCCGGCGATCTCTTCGATGAACTTCTTCCGCGGGCCGCCGGAGGAAGGCGGGAAGCCGACGAAGGTGAAGCGGTCGGAGGGCAGGCCTGAGAGGGTGAGCGCCGCAATGGCTGCCGAGGGACCTGGGGCGGTGGTCATGTGGATGCCCCGCGCGGCGGCCTCGCGGCTCAGCGCAAAGCCCGGATCGGCCACCAGCGGGGAGCCCGCCTCGCTCACATAGGCGATGGAGGCCCCTTCGGCGGCGAGCCTCAAAAGCCCGTCCCGCGCTGCCGGAGTCGAATGGTCGTGATAGGCGATCAACCTACGCCCGGCGAGCGGGACGCCATGCAGCTCCAGCAGCTTGCGGGCCGTGCGGGTATCTTCGGCGGCGATGACCTCCGCCGAGGCCAGCACATCCAGCGCCCGCAACGTGATGTCACGCACCGAGCCGATGGGGGTCGCCACGAAATAGAGGCCCGCCGCGAGCGGGGTCTTGCGCCAGGCTGGTCCTCCCGAAGGCTCAGACATTTACTTGGCTCCCGCAGATGTTAGAATTGTTCGAACCCGGCTGTTGACACCGAAGCCCCGAGGCTCTGAAGGAGTATCCCATGTTCGCCGTCTTGACGACACCCCGCCGCCTGGCGGCCAAGATCCTTGCCGTTGGCGCCATTGCGCTTCTGGCTGCCTGTGACCCGGCGGCGCTTGGCGGTGTTGGCGGCAACTCCGGTCCGAAGATCGACGCAAGCCGCGCCGTTCCGGTGGCGCTTCTGGTGCCGGGCGGCTCCGGGCGCTCGGGCGATGACGTGCTGGCCAAGGCGCTCGAAAACGCGGCGCGCCTCGCAATCGCCGATCTCGACGGTGTGCAGATCGACCTTCAGGTTTACAACACCGCCGGCAATGCGGCGACCGCGGCGCGGCAGGCGCAGGCGGCGGTGAATGCCGGTGCCAAGATCATCCTCGGGCCGGTCTACTCCGAAGCGGCCAATGCCGCCGGTGTGGCTGTGGCCGACGAGGGCGTGAACGTGCTGGCCTTCTCCAATAACCCGGAGATCGCGGGCGGCAATGTGTTCGTCCTCGGCCCGACCTTCGAGAACACCGCCAACCGGCTGGTCTCCTACGCCCGGCGTCAGGGCAAAGGCAACATCTTCACCGTGCATGCCCGCTCGGTTGCCGAGGAAATCGGCCGCGACGCCATTGCAAAGGCGATTCGGAACAGCGGCGCCAGCAACGCGGGCTCCGTCTCGTTCGAGCTGAGCCAGCAGGGGCTTGTGGCGGCGGTGCCGAACATCGTTGCTCAGGCCAAGGCTTCGGGCGCGACCTCGGTGTTCTTCACCTCTACCAATGACGGTGCGATGCCTTTCCTCGCGCAGCTGTTGCCCGAGGCTGGCCTCTCGCCGTCGGCGACCCAATTCATCGGGCTTGGCCGCCTCGACATTCCGGCCGAAGCGCTGACACAGCCCGGCCTTCAGGGCGCCTGGTTCGCCCTGCCGGATAACAACCTCTACACCAGCTTCCAGAACCGTTACGCCGCCCGCTTCGGGGGCAGCCCGCACCCGATCGCCGGCCTCGCCTTCGACGGGATCGCCGCAATCGGTGCCCTCGTTGAGCGCCGCGGCGCCGATGCGCTGACCCGTGGCGCCCTGACCCAGGGCTCGGGCTTTGTCGGCACCGGCGGTATCTTCCGGCTCCGCGGCGACGGCACCAACCAGCGTGGCCTCGCCATCGCCCAAATCCGAAACAATCAGGTCGTTGTCATTGACCCAGCCCCAAGAAGCTTTGGCGGAGCCGGTTTCTGACCGGCAGCCTGCCAGCCCGCACCTGCCAGACCCGATCACCCCTTCCGGCGCGCTCCTGTGCCCGCCGGAAGAGATCATCGACCCTGCAGTCCTAGCCGAGGCCATAGAGGCCGAGTGCCGGGATGCAGGCGGCGATGCCATGGCTCTGCGCGGCCTCATCACGCGGCACCTGAACGCAGCGGCAAAGGCCGGGCGGGCAAATATTGGCGCGGCCTTCGAGGCCCACCCACTGCGCGCCCGCGAAATGGTGCATGCCTATGCTTACCTGACCGACGGGCTTGTGGTGACAGCCTTCTGGGCTGCCCGGCGCTTCCTGCATCCGCTGCCCAACCCCACCGCTTCGGAGCGGCTCGCGCTCTGCGCAGTAGGCGGCTACGGCCGGGCCGAGATGAGCCCGCAGTCGGATGTCGACCTGCTGTTCCTCACCCCCTACAAGATCACCCCTTGGGCCGAGAGCGTGATCGAGAGCACGCTCTACATCCTGTGGGATCTTCACATGAAGGTGGGCCACGCCAGCCGCACGGTGAAAGATTGCCTGCGCCTCGGCAAGCAGGACTACACGATCCGAACCTCGCTGATCGAGTTGCGCTTTCTCGCCGGTGACAAGGCGCTGGAGGCGGAGCTTCACACCAAGCTCCATCAGGGCCTGTTTGCGGGCACCGGCAAGGAGTTCATCGAGGCCAAACTCGATGAGCGCTCCGAGCGACACAAGAAGCAAGGTGGCCAGCGATACATGCTGGAGCCTAACGTGAAGGAGGGCAAAGGTGGTCTGCGCGACCTTCAGAGCCTGTTCTGGATCGCCAAATACATCCACCACGTGGACAAAATCGAAGATCTCGTGCCGCTTGGCGTCTTTACCCCGGAGGAATACTGGGCCTTCGAGCAGGCCGAAAACTTCCTTTGGGCGGTGCGCGCGCATTTGCACCTGATCGCCGGTCGTCCGGCTGACCAGCTGACCTTCGACATGCAGATCGAGGTTGCCGAGCGGATGGGCTATGCCGACAGCCCGGGCCGCCGGGGCGTTGAGCACTTCATGCAGGATTACTTCCGCCACGCGACGATGGTCGGCGAGCTGACCCGCATCTTCCTCACCGCACTCGAGGCCGATCACGCCAAGCAGCTGCCGGGCCTCATGGGGCTGCTCCGCCGCCGCAAGGTGAAGCCGGGCTATGCCGTGCGGCAGAACCGGCTCGACGTGAAGGATGAAAAGAAGTTTCTGGCAGACAAGCTGAACCTTCTGCGGATCTTCGAAGAGGCCCTGCGCACAGGTCTGCTGATCCACCCCGATGCGATGCGACTCATCACCGCCAATCTCGACCTGATCGATGATGACATGCGTGGCGACAAGGAGGCCGCCCGCATCTTCCTCGATTTGCTGGTGAAGCATGGCAACCCCGAGCGGGCGCTGCGCCGGATGAACGAGCTTGGCGCGCTCTCGGCCTTCATCCCAGAGTTCGCCCCGATCGTGGCGATGATGCAGTTCAACATCTATCACAGCTACACGGTGGATGAGCACACCATCCAGTGCATCAGCCAGCTCGCCCAGATCGAGCGCGAGGAACTGGTGGAAGACCTGCCCGTGGCCTCCCGCATCCTCAAGAAGGGTGTGAACCGCAAGGTGCTCTACCTCGCTCTACTGTTCCACGATATCGGCAAGGGCCGGGAGGAAGACCACTCTGTTCTGGGTGCCAAAATTGCCCGCGCCGTGCTGCCCCGCTTTCACCTCAAGCCGCGTGAAGCGGAGGACGTGGAATGGCTGGTGCGCTACCACCTGCTGATGTCGGACATGGCGCAAAAGCGCGACCTCTCCGATCCCCGCACCATTCGCAGCTTCGCCCGTGCGGTGAAAACCAAGAAACGGCTCGATCTGCTGACCGTGCTCACGGTCTGCGACATTCGCGGTGTCGGCCCGGAGACGTGGAACAACTGGAAGGCCCAGCTACTGCGCAACCTCTACCGGCAAACCGCCGACGGGCTCGAGAATGGGCTGGAGGACCTGAACCGCGACAAGCAGAGCGCCGAGGCGCGACGTGAGCTGCGCGAGGCTCTGGAGGGCTGGGACAAGGCCGATGTGCGTGCCGAGCTGGCGCGGCATTACGACCCCTATCTACAAGGTCTCTCGACCCAGACGCAGGTGATCATCGCTGGGTTGCTGCAAGGGCTTGGGGATGATGAGATTCGCATCGACCTCACCCCGGATGACGACCGCGATGCCACACGGGCCACCTTTGCCCTGGCCGACCACCCCGGTATTTTTGCCCGCATCGCGGGGGCCTTGGCACTCGTGGGGGCCAACGTGGTGGACGCCCGGACCTATACCACCAAGGACGGCTACGCGACGCCGGTGTTCTGGATTCAGGACGCCGAGGGCAACCCCTACTCTGCGGGCAAACTCGACCGGCTCCGTGCCATGATTTCGCGTACGCTGAAGGGAGAGGTTCTGGCTCGCGCCGAGCTGACCAAGAAGGACAAGTTCAAGAAGCGCGAAAAGAGCTTCCGCTTCCCCACCACGGTCAGCTTCGACAACGAGGGCTCGGAGATTTACACCATCATCGAGGTCGACACCCGCGACCGCCCCGGCCTGCTCTACGATCTTGCCCGCACCCTCTCGGAGCGGAACCTGCAAATCGCCTCTGCGGTCATCGCCACATATGGCGCACAGGCCGTCGACAGCTTTTATGTGAAAGACATGTTCGGGCTGAAGATCCACTCGGAGAGCAAGCAGAAGGCGCTAGAGGCGAAGCTCAAAGAGGCCGTGCAGGCGGGGACTGACAGGGCAAACGGGTAGGTCGGGCAATCTCCATTCCCCCGGCCCTCCCGCCCCTGTATGATCGCGCCAAAACGAACCGAGCAGCGCCATGCAACCCATTCGCCTGATCAAGGGCTTTCTGACCGTCGGACTCTGGACGCTGCTCAGCCGCGTCATGGGGTTTGCCCGCGATATTCTCATCGCTGCCAGGCTGGGCGACGGGCCGGTGGCTGAGGCTTTCGTGGTCGCCTTCACCCTGCCCAACATGTTCCGCCGGTTCTTTGCCGAAGGCGCCTTCAATCTCGCCTTCATTCCGATCTTCTCCAAGAAGCTCGAGAGCGGCGATGACCCGCAGGGGTTCGCCCGAGATGCCTTTGCCGGGCTGGCGGGCGTGCTCATCGTGTTCACCCTCCTGGCGCAGCTCATCATGCCTTGGCTCGTATTGGCGATGGCCTCGGGCTTTGCCGAGGATGAACGGTTCGACCTTGCCACCACCTTCGGGCGCATCTGTTTCCCGTACATTCTGTTCATCTCGCTGGCGGCCCTGCTCTCGGGCGTGCTGAACGCCACCGGCAAGTTTGCCGCGGCCGCCGCCGCACCTGTGCTGCTGAACGTCATCCTCGTTGCGGCCATGCTCACAGCCTCGGCACGTGGCTGGGACTTTGGCCTCACCCTCTCTTGGGCGGTGCCGATTGCGGGCGTGGCCCAGATGGCGTTGGTTTGGGTCGCCGCCTCACGCGCGGGGTTCCGGCTGGTGCCGCGAATGCCGCGGATGACTCCCGAGCTGAAGCGCCTCGCGATCATCGCCGCTCCCGCCGCGCTGGCAGGCGGGGTGTTGCAGGTGAACTTGCTGGTCAGCCGTCAGGTCGCCAGTTTCTATGACGGGGCGATCCAGTATCTGAACCTTGCGGATCGGCTCTATCAGCTCCCCTTGGGGGTGGTCGCCATCGCCATTGGTGTGGTGCTTCTGCCCGAGCTGTCCCGCCGCCTTGCCGCCGGGAATGAGCAGGCCGGGCGCGATGGGTTCAACCGCGCCACGGAGTTCGCGCTGGTGTTGACGGTGCCCGCTGCCGTTGCGCTGGTGCTGGTCGCCGGGCCGATCTGCTCGGTGCTCTATCAGCGCGGCGCGTTCGATGCCGAGGCCGCCGAAGCAACGGCGTTGGCCACCGCGGCCTACGGGCTCGGGTTGCCCGCCTTTGTCCTGCAGAAGGTGCTGCAACCGCTCTACTACGCCCGCCATGACACTCGCCGCCCGATGAACTACGCGTTCGTGGCGATGGTGGTCAACGCGGTGGCTGCCATCGGCCTTGCCCTTACCTTCGGGTTCGTCGGCGCGGCGCTGGGCACCACGGTCGCGGGGTGGGCGATGGTGCTGCTGCTCTGGCGCGGGTCGCGCAAGATGGGCGCGGCGGCACAGGTGGACGCACGGTTGCTCGCCCGGCTGCCGCGAATCGCGCTATCGGCTGCGCTGATGGGGGCGGTGCTATTGGCGACTGAATGGGCGCTGGGCGAGGCGCTCTACACGGCAGGCGTCCGATACTGGGCGTTGCTGGCTCTGGTGATGAGCGGAATCGTCAGCTACTTCGCCGCCGCCCACGTCACAGGTGCGCTGCGGTTGAGCGAGTTGAAATCCGCCATGCGCAGGCGCGGAAGCGCGGAGCGCTGATATCAAGCTCATTGATGGGTATCGTAAAAACAATTCATTTCTGTTGGGTCGGCGCAAGGCTTACATTGGCGGTATCCCTGAAAGGAACGCCCCATGACCGTCACCGATATTGCTTCTCCTGCCCATAGGCTGCCGCGCCCACGGTTAGTGGCTACCGAGCATCTTCCCAGCCTGATTGTCGCCCTCGCCATTGGCGTGATGCTTGGTCTTTTCATCGCCAATGCGCCCGACTACGCGGCGCGGCTTCAGGCATCGCAAGCCGCTGCTGCTGCCCAGCCGACGCCGGAGTGGCATGGCAATGTGCGCCGCTCGGTGGTTCTGCCGTAAGGCGCCATCCAGAGCCTCAACTCTCGCGGAACGCCTTGTTGAAGTAATCTGTCAACGGCTTGACCAGATAGGCCAGCGGGCTGCGATCTTCCGTCCGAATGAAGCTTTCGACCGGCATGCCGGGCAAGATCGCCTTGCCCGCCAGCTTGCTCATCTCGCCCTCGTTCAGCCGAATCTCGGCGCGGTAGAACGTGGACTGGCTGCGCTCATCGGTGAAGGCATCGGCGGAGACCTGCATCACCTTGCCCGAGAGTTCGGGGGTGGTGCGGCTGTCGAAGGCGGGAAAGCGCAGAACCGCATCTTGCCCGACGTAGACCTGATCAATGTGGATCGGCTGGACCCGCGCGGCGATGACCAGCGGCCTGTCTTGCGGGATGAGGTAGAGCACCGGGTCGGCGGGCCGGATCACCGAGCGGGGGGTGTTGACCGTCAGCCCGTAGACGACGCCGGCCACGGGTGCCCGGATATCGAGCCGTGAGAGGCGCACGTTCAGCGCCTGCCGCCGTTCCATCAGCTCGGCCTCTTGCGCCGAAATATCCCGCAGTTGGGTAATCGCCTCCTCGCGTCTGTCGGCGGCGAGCTTGAGAATCTCGATATCCAATTCGGTGATCCGGCCCTCGGCCTCTGCACGAGAGGCGCTCAGCCGCCCGATCTCGCCTGAAAGCCGCGCCTGTTCGCGCTCCAGCGTCAGCACCTTGTCATAGCTCACCAAACCCCGGTCGAAGAGGCCGCGCTGGGTTTCGAGCTCTTTCTCGATCAGTTCGAGCTGGCGGGTGAGCGAGGCGCTCTGGGCGTCGATTCCCTCCACCTGATTGTCGATCTGCCCCTTCCGGCGGGCCAGTTGCTCGGCTTCCTTGGCGAGCGACTCCTTACGGGCCTCAAAGAGCCGCGACTGGCCCTCGACCAACTCGGCAATCTCCGGCCATCCCGTGGCCCGGTCCGAGAGCTCCTTGGCGAACTCCAGCGACTCGGCCTCGTCCCGCTCGGCACCCAGCCGGGCGGCGCGGGCCATGATCTCAAACAGCTGACCCTCCACGATGGCCAATTCGGAGGTGAGTTCCGAGGCATCGAGTTGGATCACCACTTCGCCGGCGGCGACGATATCGCCCTCGACCACCAGCACCTTGTCGACCACCCCGCCATCTGGGTGCTGAACGATCTGCCGGTTCTGCTCCACCTCGATCTGGCCGCTGGCAATGATGGCGCCGGAGATGTTGGAGAAGGTGGCCCATGTGCCAAAGCCGCCGATCAGCAGGAGCAGGGCAATGAAACCAAGAATCAGCGGGCGACGAGCAGAGAGGTTCATGTCACGCCTCCCTTGCCGGTGGAGCGCGAAATTTCGGCGTGGTTCTTAACCATCTGCTTCATCACCTCATCACGCGGCCCAAAGGCCTTTCGCAGGCCACCATCCAGCACCATGAGCACATCGCACTCCTGAATCGCGGCGGGGCGGTGGGCCATGATCAGCACCGATTTCTTGGCGGCCTTCATGGCGCGGATCGCCTTGTTAAGCGCCTCCGAGCCATCATTGTCGAGGTTGGAGTTGGGCTCATCCAGAACCAGAATTACCGGATCGCCGTAGAGCGCGCGCGCCAGCCCGATGCGCTGGACCTGCCCGCCGGAGAGCCGGCCACCGGCTGCGGCGACCGGCGTGTCATAGCCGTTCGGCAGCTTAACGATCATATCGTGTGCGGCGGCCTTCTTGGCGGCGGCGACCACGGCCTCGGCGTTGGGCTGGGGCGACAGCCGGGCAATGTTCTCGGCAATGGTGCCCTCGAACAGGGTGACCCGCTGCGGCAGGTAACCGATGTAACGGCCAAGCGTGTCGGGGTCGTACTGGTCGAGCGAGGCGCCATCGAGCCGGATGCGCCCGCCCGCCGTGGGCCAAACACCGGTGAGCGCCCGGGCCAGAGTGCTCTTGCCCGCGCCGGACTGCCCGATCACCCCCATGGCTTGCCCCGGTTCGAGCCGGAAGCTGATCATCCGCAGCGAAGCCTGGCTCTCGCCGGGTGGCACGACGGTAGCCTGGCTCACATCGAGCAAGGCGCGCGGTGTGGGCAGTTCGGTGCGGGGTTTCTCAGCCTGTACGGCGGTGAGAAGCTGGCCAAGCGATTTCCACCCCTTGGAGGCGCGGCTTGCGGTTTCCCACTGGCCGATGAGTTGCTCGATGGGGGCAAGAGCGCGGCCGAGCAGGATGGAACCTGCAATCATCTGCCCTGCGGTGAGTGAGCCTTGCAGAACGAGGTATGCCCCGAGTGCGAGCATGGCCGATTGCAGAAAAAGGCGCAGGGTGCGGGTCGTGGTGCCATATCCGCCCGCCCGGTCGGAGGCCACCAACGCGCGGTCGGACGAGGCCTGCCGGGCGTTCTGCCAGCGGGCAAAAGTTGAGCCGCGCATGCCGAGAGACTGGATGGTCTCGGCCTCGGTGCGCATCTGGTCGGCCATCCGCTCGGTCGCTTCGCGCTGGCCTGCTGCCTCAAGTGCGGGGCGGCGGGTGCGGGTCTGGTTCAGCAGGGTTACTGCCACAAGCACCGCGCCGCCGCCGACCGCAAGCAGCCCCAGCGCGGGGTGAAACAGGAAGATCGCGGCAATGAAGAGCGGTGTCCACGGCGCATCGAAGATCGCCAGCAGGGTGGGTGAGGCGAAGAACCGCTGCACGCTGTCGAGGTCCCGCAACCCGCTCGCGGCCAGTTCATTGCCGGGTGAGCGGCTCTCGGCTGCCAGAACGGCCGAAAACACGCGCCCCTCCACGTCGCGTTGAAACCGCGCTGCGACACGCGCCATCACCCGGCCTCGGGCATAGTCGAGCAGGCCCATCATCAGGAACAGGAAGGCGACCAGCACGAAGAGGGCGGCCAGCGTTTCTTCAGACCTCGAGCCGAGAACCCGGTCGTAAACCTGCAACATGAAGAGCGGGCCGGTGAGCATCAGCAGGTTGACGAAGATCGAGAACAGAAAGACCGAGTGAAACAGGCCACGTGCCTTGGCGCGGGCGGCGCGCAGCTCGGCCAGCCCTTTTGCCGTATCGGACATGCGCATATCCGTCGCTCTCCTTCTCCCGCCCGCGCATTGCCTTCAGGCCTGCCGCCTTCCGCCGGTTGTGACCCACAGCCGCGACGGCTATTCTGCCCCGAAGACGCGAGCATGATCTTGCCCGCCCACTGTAAGCGCCAAGATACGAATAACTGGTAGAGAATTCCATTGTTTCATCGAGCCAACCTTCGCCGCAGCGGGACCGTCCTGCTGCTGACCCTCGCCACCCTTTTGGCGGGCTGCACGCCCAACACATCAGGCGAGGCGATCTTTGACCCCTACGAGAAGCAGAACCGCAAGGTTCATGCCTTCAACAAGGGGGTGGATCGTACCTTTGGCGGTGGCAAAGGTGGCGGGATCGGCAAGGCTGTTCCGGCGCCGGTGACGCAGGGCCTGTCGAACCTCTCGACCAACTTCAGCCAGCCCAGCTACATGATGAACCACCTGCTGCAAGGCAACATGGAAAGCGCCATGCGCAACTTCTGGCGCGTGGTGGTAAACACGACCGTCGGCGTTGGCGGGCTCTTCGACCCGGCCACCAAAATCGGCCTCCATGATGATGCCACCGACTTTGGCCTGACCCTCGCCAAGCATGGCGTGCCGGAGGGGGCCTACATCGAGTTGCCCATCCTTGGCCCGTCGACCGAGCGCGACGTGGCCGGCAAGATCCTCGATACCGTGCTCAACCCGCTGCAGGGTGTCATCAAGGCGGAAGACCAGAGAAAAATCGCGGGCGTGAAGGTGCTCTCACGCGCCGGTGATCGGGCAAAGTATTCGGAAACCGTCGATTCTGTTCTATATGACAGTGCAGACAGCTACGCTCAGGCGCGGATCATCTACCTGCAAAACCGCAGGGGACGGGCCGGCGATACGGCGTCGGCAGAAGCAGAGGCAGACGAGGTTTACGATTCCTATGAAGACTTTTACGGCGGCCAATGACACCGGCATCCTGACCCGGCGCAGCCTTCTGACCGGAGCCGCAGCGCTGACCGCGTCCGCGCTGACCCTACCGCGCGAAGCCTTCGCGCTTTCGGCCGGCGCATCGCAGCAACTTGTGACGGCAGCGGTCAACGACATCAACAAGGTGATCGCTTCGGGCAAGTCCGAACGCGCGATGTATGGCGATTTCCAGCGCATCTTTGTGCGCTACTCGGATCTCAACTACATCTCCTTCTACTCGCTCGGCTCCGCGGCCCGCAGTGCCTCGAAGGCGCAGATGCAGGCCTACACTCAGGCGTTCTCTGGCTACATCTCCCGCAAGTACGGGCGGCGGTTCCGCGAGTTCATCGGGGGCCGGATCGAGGTGAAGGGCGCCCGCAGCGTGAAGAACTGGATCGAGGTCGATACCATGGCGGTTCTGCGCGGCAGTGCGCCGTTCGATGTGACGTTCTTCGTCAGCGACAAGAGCGGGAGCCACAAGTTCTTCAACCTCTTCATCGCCGATGTGAACATGCTGCTGACCGAGCGCACCGAAATCGGGGCGATGCTCGACCGGCGCGGTGGCAAGATCGACGCGCTGATCGCGGATCTCAAACGCGCGTGAGGGCGTGGCGCCTTCTGGGCCTGGCGCTTGCCTGTGCCGCGACCCCTGCAATGGCGCTGGAGGTCGAGGGCAGGTATCGCGCCAGTCCGGAGGCCGATTGCGAGGCTGGTGACGGGGCCGAGGGCTTTCTGCGGATCGAGGATGGCGTGTTTCACGGCCTCAGCGGCACCTGCAAGATGCTCAACCCAGTCAACGTGCGCGACATGAACGCCCAGCTCTTCGACATGGAGTGCGAGGGCGCCAATCCCAACTTTCAATGGACCGAGCGCGCGCTCTTCATGGAGGGTGCCGAGGGCGGGCTGATTTTGGCGTGGAACGGCTATGCCTTCCGCTACGAGCGGTGCCCGGTGCTATCGGAAACCGCGGAGGCCGAGGCGGCGCCAGCGGCCCCGCCTGCCGAGGCCGCCACAGCCACCGACTGATCGGTCAGCGGCAGCCCAGCAGGCCGCAGAGCACATCCTCCAGAATCCGCTCCGCCACATCGCCGTTCTGACGGCGCCGCTGCTGGCGTTGTTGCCGCTGCGCCTCGCGCTCCGCCTGCCTGCGGGCACGCTCGGCCGCGCGGCTCTCGGCTTCGGTCTGTTCCCGCGCCGTCTGCTCGGGCGGCGGCTGGGTCTGGCTGACCTGTGGCTGGGCGCGTTGGGGGATGAGCATGGGCAACTCATGCACCGGCAGCCCCTCGTTCACACGCACCATCACCTCGCGCCAGATATCGGCGGGCAAGCCGCCGCCGGTGACGCCGGTGAGCGGCGTGTTGTCATCGTAGCCCATCCACACGCCCACCACGTAGTCGGCGGTGAAGCCGAGGAACCACGCATCGCGCGCAGAGTTGGTGGTGCCCGTCTTGCCCGCTGCCGGGCGGCCAATGTTGGCGCGGCGGCCGGTGCCCTGCTCGATGGTCTGGGTCATCATGTAGACGAGGTAGCGCGCCGCCTCTTCGGTGATCACCCGCTCGCCGAGCCCGCCGCCCTGGCCCATGAGCGGCTCGTCATCGCCCTTCAGGCGCAGCTCTAGAATGCCGTAGGGCGTGACCGAGGTGCCGCCGTTCAGGATGCCCGCATAGGCCCCCGCCATCTCCAGCAGTGAGGACTCCGAAGCCCCGAGCGCCAGAGCCGGGCCAGCAGCAAGGTCGCTTTCAATTCCGAAGTCTTCTGCGATGTTGCGCACGTTCTCGCGCCCGACAGCCTCCGAAACCTTTACGGCGGGGATGTTATAGCTGTGGGCAAGCGCCTCGGTCAGCGTGACCCGTCCATGAAACTTGCGATCGTAGTTCTTGGGGCTGTAGGCGCCCGAGCCGGGCACGTTGATGGTGATCGGCTCATCCACAACGGTCGCATTTGGCGTGTAGCCAAGGTCCAGCGCGGCGGCATAAACGAAAGGTTTGAAGCTGGAGCCGGTCTGGCGCTTCGCCATGGTCGCGCGGTTGAAGGCGCCGGTCACCTTGGTCTGCCGGCCGCCAACCATCGCGCGCACGGCACCGTCGGCGCTCATCACCACCACGGCAGCCTGAGCGGCGGAGCCCTCCCTGACCTTGGTGGCGAAGATCTCCTTCATCGCCTCCTCGGCGGCCCGCTGGATGCGCTGGTCGAGGGTGGTTTTCAGAACCACGTCCTCGGTGGTGTCCTTGGTCAGAAAGTCCGGCCCGGTATCCATCACCCAGTCGGCGAAGTAGCCGCCCGCGCGGGCCTGTGCGGCCTCGCTGAGGGTGGCAGGGTTGTTGGTGAACTCCTCGCGCTCGGCCATCGAGATGTAGCCCTGCTCCTGCATCAGCTTCAGCACGGTAGCCGCGCGGGCCTGGCTGCGCTCCAGGTCGGAGGTCGGGGCATAGCGAGTGGGGGCCACGAGCAGGCCTGCCAGCATGGCCGCCTGGGCCGGGTTCAGGTCTTTCGCGGCAATCCCGAAATAGCGCTGCGAGGCGGCGGCGAACCCGCGCGACGAGGCGCCGAGATAGGCGCGGTTGAGGTAGATCGCCAGCACCTCGTCCTTGGTGTAGCGGGTCTCCAGCGCCATGGAGTAGATCATCTCCTTGACCTTGCGCCACAGGGTGGTCTCGCGGCAGTCGGCCTCATAGGCGGCCTCGCTCTCCCACGCCCCCTCGTCATAGGGGATGCCGAGGCAAAGCAGCTTTGCCGTCTGCTGCGTGAGCGTGGAGCCGCCATGGCCGGAGAGGGGGCCGCGCCCCTCGGAGAGGTTGATCCTGATCGCGGAGGCAATGCCGCGCGGGCTGACGCCGAAGTGGCGGTAGAACCGTTTGTCCTCGGTCGCGACCACGGCGTTCTTCAGATGTGGCGACACATTCTCTACGCGGATCGGGCCGCCATAGGTCTCACCGCGCCAAGCATACACCTTGCCGTCCCGGTCGAGCATGGTCACCGACCCGCGCGTGCGGGCGTCGAGCAGGGCCGTCACATCTTCAGGCAGGGTGGTGTAAAAGTAGCCCACGGCGCCGGCCACGATGAGGCCCACGACCACCCCCATGCGCCACGTGACACCCCAGATGACCCGCATGAAAAAGCGGGTGATCCGCGCAACCCAGCCCAGCACGCCCTTTGGCGCGGGCCGCTTGGCGCGCGGCGCGCGTTTCTTCTTGGGGGCCTTGGCCTTCTTGGGTGCCGCCGTTTTGGCGGGCGTCGCGCCGGAATAGCGCTTCTCCGCCACCAGGGGCGTCTTCTTTCGTCCGTTACCGCTCATGCGTGCCTCGCTCGCATTTTTCCGCGCAGCATAGAGGTGGGGACTCGAAAAGGGGAGACAAGACCGCGCGACATCGCCGATTTTTCATGCCGCCTACTTTTTGAGCAAAGAGATTAATTTGTGCAAAAATTGTGCAATCGCCTGCTGAATCCGCAGGCGCAACAGTGCGCCCTCGCTTGATGCCAACGGGCAGGCAGGCTGTGACTGTGGCCGTGAACCCGCCAGGGCTGCGCCTGGCACAAAGGAAGGGGACAAACGTGAAACTCATCATTGCAGCTATCAAGCCGTTCAAGCTGGAGGAGGTCCGCGAGGCGCTGACCGCCATCGGCGTGCGCGGAATGATGGTGACCGAGATCAAGGGCTTCGGCTCTCAGTCCGGCCACACCGAAATCTACCGCGGCGCCGAATATGCCGTGAACTTCGTGCCCAAGGTCAAGCTGGAGATCGTGGTCTCCGCCGCCATGGCCGACCAGGTGGTAGAGACGATCCAGACCACCGCGAAGACCGACAAGATCGGCGACGGCAAGATCTTCGTCCTGGATGTGAACCAGGCCGTGCGCGTCCGCACCGGCGAAACCAACGACGAAGCGCTTTGAGCGCGGACAGATAGGGGACTCTGACAAGATGCAATTCCGCAAATACATCCCGGCCGCCGCGGCCCTGACGGCAGCGATTGCGCTGCCCGCCATGGGCTTCGCGCAGGAGGCCGAAGCCGACATGACGCCGCCCAATGGCGAAATCGGCTATATCTTCACCACCTTCATGTTCCTCGTCACCGGCTTCCTGGTGTTCTGGATGGCCGCGGGCTTCTCGATGCTCGAGGCCGGCCTCGTGCGCCAGAAGAACGTGACGATGCAGCTGACCAAGAACATGGCGCTCTTCTCTATCGCCTCGCTCGCCTACTACCTCGTCGGCTACAACCTGATGTATCCCGGCGACGGCTGGATCTCCGAGGGCTACCTCGGTGCCTTCGGCCCTGCCGTGCTTGAAGCCGTTGGCCTGGCTGAAACGGAAACCGACCTGACCTATGCCTCCGTCGGCTCCGACTTCTTCTTCCAGCTGATGTTCTGTGCCACCACCGCTTCGATCGTTTCGGGCACCCTGGCCGAGCGCATCAAGCTGTGGCCATTCCTGATCTTCGTGATCCTGCTGACCGCGTTCATCTACCCGATCCAGGCTTCCTGGAAATGGGGCGGCGGCTTCCTGGCGCCCGGCGCCGAGGGCGTGACCGACTTCCTCGACTTCGCCGGTTCGACCGTGGTGCACTCCACCGGTGGCTGGGCAGCCCTTGCTGGTGCGCTCATCCTTGGCCCGCGTCTTGGTAAGTACAAGGACGGCCGCGTGCATCCGATGCCCGGTTCCAACCTGACCCTCGCCACCCTGGGTACGTTCATCCTGTGGCTCGGCTGGTTTGGCTTCAACGGCGGCTCGCAGCTCTACATGGACACTGCCGGCAACGTGGCTGACATCTCCCGCATCTTCGCCAACACCAACACGGCGGCTGCCGGTGGTGCTCTCGCGGCGATGGTCCTGACCCAGATCCTCTACAAGAAGGTCGATCTGACGATGGTGCTCAACGGTGCTCTGGCCGGCCTCGTGTCGATCACGGCTGAACCGCTGACCCCTGGTCTCGGCGCGGCCACCCTGATCGGTGCCGTGGGCGGTGTGATCGTGGTCTTCGCGGTGCCGTTCCTCGACAAGCTGAAGATCGACGACGTTGTGGGCGCCATCCCGGTGCACCTCTTCGCCGGCATCTGGGGCACCCTGGCCGTGTGCATCACCAACGGTGACGCCTCCCTCGGTGTACAGATCAAAGCCATCCTGATCGTGGGCATCTTTGTCTTCGTGGTGAGCGGCGTGATCTGGTTCATCCTGAAGGCCATCATGGGCATCCGCGTCAGCGAGGAAGACGAGATCACCGGTCTCGACACCACCGAGCTGGGCATGGAAGCCTATCCGGAGTTCGCCAAAGGCTGACCTCCCCTTCCGGGACAGTCTTGAACCAGCCCCGGGCGTGAAAGCGCCCGGGGTTTCTCTTTGCGAAGGGGCTACCGCCGACTGGAGACGTCTCAAACGTAGGGACGAGCGGCCAAATTTCGGATGGGGGCAATCAGCCGATTGCTGCGTGAACCGGAACAAGCGGGCTGCGGCCGGTCTCGGTCAGCAGCGAAACCGAGAGACCTTCGTCCTCGATCACAACCGCAGAGAGCGGCCCGCCATAGGCCGCCGCGCTGTCGATATTCAGCCGGTTGCCGTAATGCGTGGCGGCTGCCACCGGGCTGTGGCCATGCACCACCAATCGCCCGTGATCGCGCGGGTCAGAGAGAAACGGCTCCCTGATCCAGACAAGGTCGTCCTCGACCTGATCCGCGAATCCCACACCTGGCCGAACGCCCGCGTGCACAAAGAACAGGCCCGGCATCATGTGATGGATCGCCATGCCGTCCAGCAGCGTCACGTGGGCATCGGGCACCGCGGCCCGGGCATCGCGGTGGATCGCCTCCTTGCCGCGGGCTGGGTCGGTATCGATCCCGTAGCTTTCCAGCGTGCTGCGCCCGCCGATGTTGGGTTGCAGCCAGTGCAGATCGGGGCGGGACGGGTCACGCAGGCGGTCCGGCTCGAGGAAGCGGCGCATCATCCGGTCATGGTTGCCCTTCAGGATCACCCAGGGCTTGCCCTGCGCCACGCCCTTGGCGAGGTAACCCAGCACGCCAGCCGAATCCGGCCCCCTGTCCACGAGGTCGCCGACATGCACCACCAGCGCATCGCTGTCGCCCGTGCGTGTGCGGTCGGCCTCGATGAGGGCGTGGACAGCTTTCAGCTTGTCCAAGTGACCATGGATGTCGCCAATCGCGTAAACGCGCATACCGCTTCGACCTTTTAAAGATGCCCGGGCGCCAGCATCGCCCTTGGGCGGGGGATACCACGGCGACGGAATGGGTCAACCTCCCGCGCAAGAAATTGCCTGCGGTGGAAACGAAGGGGGCGGCACCGAACCACTCGACACCGCCCCCTCAAGTCGTTCTGAAGGGCCGTCAGGCCACGTCAAACTGCAGCGGCTTAATCGACTGGAAGAGCGCCGTGTCTGCGAGCTTTCTCAGCACGTCATCGGGCACCCGGTCATCCACATAGAGCAGGGCGATGGCATCCTTACCCACCGAGGAACGCCCAAGGGTAAAGTTGGCAATGTTCACACCGTTGGTGCCAAGCGTCTGCCCGAGGGTGCCAATGATGCCGGGCACGTCTTTGTTGGTGGTGTAGAGCATATGCGCGCCGATCTCGGCGTCGATGTTGATGCCCTTGATCTGGATGAACCGCGGCTTGCCATCGGAGAAGACGGTGCCCGCGATTGAACGCTCGCGCAGGTCGGTCACCACTGTCACCTTGATGTAGCCATCAAACGCACCGGCCTTGTCTTGGCTGGTGGTGGAGATCTTAACACCGCGTTCCTTGGCGATCACCGGAGCGCTCACAAGGTTCACATCCGGGTTGGCCTTTTTCATGATTCCCGCCACGACCGAGCAGTTCAGCGCGGGGAGGTTCATGGTGGACACGACACCATCGTAGAGGATGTTGATCGCCTTGATCGGCTCGTCGGTCATCTGGCCGATGAAGCTGCCGAGATGGTCGGCGAGCTTGACCCACGGCCCCATGACCTTGGCCTCTTCGGCGGTCATCGAGGGCATGTTCAGTGCGTTCTCCACGGCGCCGTCGAGCAGGTAGTTCGACATCTGCTCGGCCACTTGCAGGGCCACGTTCTCCTGCGCTTCCGAGGTAGAGGCGCCAAGGTGCGGGGTGCAGACCACGTTGGGCAGGTTGAACAGCACGTTCTCGGTGGCAGGTTCTTCGGCGAACACGTCGAAGGCGGCACCGGCCACATGGCCCGACTTCAACAGCTCAGCCAGAGCGGCCTCATCGACCAGCCCGCCGCGGGCGCAGTTGATGATCCGCACGCCCTTTTTGGTCTTGGCGAGGTTCTCGGCCGAGAGGATGTTTCGGGTCTGGTCGGTCAGCGGCACGTGCAGAGTGATGAAATCGGCCTTGGCGAGCAGCTCTTCCAGCTCGACCTTGTGCACGCCCATCTTGTCGGCCTTCTCCTCCGTCAGGAACGGATCGTAGGCCAGCACCTTCATGTGCAGCCCGCGGGCTCGGTCGCAGACGATGCCGCCGATGTTGCCTGCGCCGATCACACCGAGGGTCTTGCCGGTCAGCTCGACACCCATGAACTTACTCTTCTCCCACTTACCGGCGTGGGTGGATTGCGAGGCTTCAGGCAGTTGGCGGGCCACGGCGAACATCAGCGCGATGGCGTGCTCGGCGGTGGTGATCATGTTGCCGAAGGGCGTGTTCATCACGATCACGCCTTTCTTCGAGGCGGCTTCCTTGTCGACATTGTCGGTGCCGATCCCGGCGCGGCCGACGACCTTGAGGTTCGTGGCATGCTCCAGGAGCTTTGCTGTCACCTTGGTGGCAGAGCGGATGGCGAGGCCGTCATACTGGCCGATCACTTCGGCGAGCTTTTCCTTGTCCTTGCCCAGTTCGGGCATGAAATCGACCTCAATGCCGCGGTCGCGGAAGATCTGGACGGCGGTTTCCGAGAGCTTGTCGGAGACGAGAACTTTGGGGGCCATTGGTTTGGTCCTGTCGTGTGGATGTGGGGGGAAGGTGCTCGATAACTGCGCACCTTAAGTGTGTTGTGTGTCCCGCAGGGTGCGCAGTCATGGCGCACCCCGGGGCAGGGTCAGGCGGCTTCCGTCAGCGCGGCGATTTCAGCTTCAAAGGCCCATTCGAGCCAAGGCAGCATCGCCTCGATGTCGGAGGTCTCAACCGTGCCACCGCACCAGATACGCAGGCCCGGAGGGGCATCGCGGTAGGCACCCACGTCGAGCGCCACGTTCTCGTCGCCCAGGCGCTTGGCGACGGCCTTGGCGAAGGCGGCGCCGTCGGTGATCCGGTCGTCGGTGAACTTGAGGCACACGCTGGTGTTGGAGCGCGTCGCAGGGTCGGTGGCGAGGTTGGCGATCCAGTCGCGGCTCTCGCAGAACGTGTGGATGGCCTGCGCATTGGCATCGGCGCGAGCGATCATGCCTTTCAGCCCGCCCACCGACTTTGCCCAGTCGAGCGCAACGAGATAGTCCTCGACGGCCAGCATCGACGGCGTGTTGATGGTTTCGCCTACGAAGACGCCGTCGATCAGCTTGCCGCCCTTGGTGAGGCGGAAGATCTTGGGCAGGGGCCAAGCCGGGGTGTAGCTTTCGAGCCGTTCGACGGCGCGGGGGCTCAGTACCAGCATCCCATGGGCCGCCTCGCCGCCGAGCACCTTCTGCCAGGAGAAGGTGGTGACATCGAGCTTGTCCCAAGGCAGGTCCATCGCGAAGGCGGCGGAGGTGGCGTCACAGATCGTCAGGCCTTCGCGGTCCGTCGGGATCGCATCGCCATTCGGTACGCGCACGCCCGAGGTGGTGCCGTTCCAGGTGAAGACCACGTCCGTGTCAAAGTCGAGCTCGGCGAAATCGACAATCTCGCCGTAGTCGGCGGTCTTCACCTCGGCGTCAATCTTGAGTTGCTTGACCACGTCGGTCACCCAGCCCGCGCCAAAGCTCTCCCATGCAATCATGGTGGCCTTACGGTCGCCGAGCAGGTTCCACATGGCCATTTCAACCGCCCCGGTGTCGGAGGCGGGCACGATACCGATGCGGTAATCCGCCGGGATACCGAGGATCTCGCGAGTGGTCTCGATGGCGGCTTTCAGCTTCGCCTTGCCCACGGCGGCGCGATGCGACCGGCCAAGAGCGGCGTCGGAAAGCTTGTCGAGCGAGAAGGTGGGGATCTTGGCACAGGGGCCAGAGGAAAAGCGCGGATTGGCCGGGCGCGCTGCCGGTGCTTCGATAGCCATTGCTGGTATCCTTCCAGATATATGCCTCTCGTTGGGGAGAGGTGTCCCACCGCCGCATGTAGAGGGGCGCCGGATGGCGCGCAAGCCGGAAAATCGCGCGGATGCGACAGGTCAGGTGGCAAAAGCGGCGGCGGATGTTCCGATCGGAAACAGGGCTAGTCGAGCGGCAACGCGTCCAGCGTGTCTTTGAGGAGTTTGGCGCTGCGGGCGAGGTCGGCGGTTTCTTGTGGCGAGAGT
Organism: Vannielia litorea; assembly: GCF_019801175.1. Taxonomy (NCBI): domain Bacteria; kingdom Pseudomonadati; phylum Pseudomonadota; class Alphaproteobacteria; order Rhodobacterales; family Paracoccaceae; genus Vannielia; species Vannielia litorea. The sequence goes on along the minus strand of NZ_JAHVJR010000002.1, from coordinate 28,840 downwards.
TCGGGCGGCAGGTCGGCCAAGACGCCCTTGGCGCCGATGAGGCGAGGCAGCGAGAGCGGCACTTCAGAGACGCCTGCGATATGCGGGGTGACTATGGAAACCGAATGCACCGAGGCCTCGTCCCCGCCAATGGCCTCGACCAGCCGGGCCAGCCCGGCGCCGATGCCATACCACGTGGCGCCCTTGCCCTCGATGATGGTGTAGGCGGCGCGGCGCACGCCCTCGTCAATCCGGTCGCGGGCCTCGCGGCCCAATGGCCGGCCCACCTGCGCCGCGACCTCCTCCAGCGGCAGCGCGCCGACACGGGCCGAGGACCAGGCCAGCACCTCGCTGTCGCCGTGCTCGCCGAGCACATAGGCATGCACCGAGCGCGGATCGACGCCGAGTTCGCTGCCCAGAAGATGGCGGAAGCGTGCGGTGTCGAGGATCGTGCCAGAGCCGATGACGCGGGTGGGCTGCAGGCCTGCGAGGCGGGTGGTGATGCCGGTCATGATATCGACCGGGTTGGAGGCAATGAGCAGAAGCGCGTGGGGTGCGTGACGAGTAATTCCTTCCAGCACCTCCCTGAAAACCTCGGCGTTCCGCGTCAGCAGATCGAGCCGCGACTCGCCCGGCTTTTGCGCCACACCGGCAGCTATGATCACCACGTCGGCACCGGCCAGCGCGTCGAGCCCTCCGGCCTCCAAGGTGCAGGCCGATGCAAATGGCATGGCATGGGCAATGTCCTCGGCCTGGCCGCGCGCAAGGGCGCCGTTGGCATCGACCAGCACGATGTGCCGCGCCTGGCCGAGCAGCCCGCAGGCATAGGCCGCCGCGCTCCCGACCATACCGGCCCCGACGATTCCGAGCTTCATGCTGCACTCCATTGCTGATTCCCGCTTAAGGAGAGTGCCGCTCGCCCGACCCGGTTTGAAGCGGAGCACTGGCCAAGCCCCCCTGCCAAATGTTCTATGGCGCGCGAATCGACATTTCGGAGCCCGTTTGATGTTCATTGCGTCTTTGATTGCCCGCCCCGGCGGGCTGGATCCGGCAGCCGTGGTCGCCCTGCGCAACGCATGGGGCGGCGGCGATGTGCAATGGCTTGCGCCCGATGAGGCGGCGGAGTTCGAACTGCTTGGCGCCTTGCCGACCAACGCACCCGAGGTCAGCGCCGACATGCGTGCGATGGGCGTTGATCTCAACATCCTGCCCGGCGAGGGGCGCAAGAAGCGGCTTCTGCTGGCCGACATGGACTCCACCATGATCGAGCAGGAGTGCATCGACGAGCTTGCAGCCGAAGCAGGCGTGGGCGAGCGGGTGGCGGCCATCACGGCGCGGGCGATGAACGGCGAGCTGGACTTTTTCGAGGCGCTGGACGAGCGGGTGAGCCTGCTGGAGGGATTGCCGGTGAGTGTGATCGACAAGGTGCTGGCCGAGCGGATCAGCTGCCGGCCCGGCGGCAAGGTGCTGCTGGCAACGATGAAGGCCAATGGGGCCCGCACGGCGCTGGTCTCTGGCGGGTTCACCGCCTTTACTGCAAAGGTGGCCGCAGAGCTTGGCTTTGACGAGCACCGCGCCAATGTGCTGCTGACCGAAGGCGAGAGCCTGAGCGGCAAGGTGCAAAAACCCGCGCTCGGGAGCGATGCGAAGGTCGAGGCGCTGATGGATATCGCCAGCGAGATGGGCCTGAGCAACCTCGATGCCATCGCCGTGGGCGACGGGGCGAACGACCTGCCGATGCTGGATACGGCGGGCATTGGCGTGGCCCTGCACGCCAAACCCACCGTGGCCGCGCAATGCGATGTGCGCGTGGATCACGGCGACCTGACCGCACTGCTTTTCCTTCAGGGCTACGCGAAATCGGAGTTCGCGGGGTAGGTCAGGGTTCGTCTTTGCACCCGATCAGAACGCGGGCCTGACCTCACCCACTTCGATGTTGCGCCGGTTGGTCATGGGCCCCCAGCGCTTCAGGACAGCCGGGTCATTCCGATCCAACACGCCGTATTTCACCAGCAGCGCGGCCATCGCGCATTCTGCCGCGCGGGTCGTGCCATCCGCCACCTTCAGCGCGATGCCAAGGCCCTGATCCGGCAGGATTGCGGTGAAGTAGCCCTCGGCCCCGGTCTTAACCGCCGCCTTGCCCTTTGCCGCCCGCATCATCTCAGTGCAGGCCCGGCCTTCACCGGCCACAAGCTCGGGGTGGGCCATCATCGCATCGCGCAGCTGTTGCTCAGCCGAGCCTTCGGCAGCCACCGCGAACTTGGCCATCGCGCGGGCCATCGCGGTGACAGAGCTGCGGAAGTTCGGGGCCGAGCAACCGTCGATCCCGTAGCCTGCTGTCGCCTCGTCGCAGATATCTTCCCACGCCGCGAGAGCGGCCTGCTGCACCGGATGATCGACCTCGTGGTACTCCGGCCCGCCGCCGAGGTGGCTGTTCAGGGTCAGGAAGCCCGCGTGTTTGCCCGAGCAGTTATTGTGAAACTGGCACGGAGACTCATCGGTCTTGATCAGCCCTTCGCGGGCCGGGCGGTCGTCGGGCATCTGTGGGCCGCAGCGCAAATCGGCCTCGCCCAGTTCCAGCGCGGCGAGCCAGCGGGCGACCGGCTTGGTGTGGATCAGCGCGCCGTTGTGCGAAGCGCAGGAGAGCGCAAGCTGCTCGCTGCCGAGGTGCCGCGCCGCCGCCGCGCCGGAGCGCACCAGTGGTAGTGCTTGAATCATTTTGGCTGCCGACCGCGGGTAGGCCGGTAGGCCCGGCGCACCGCGCCCGTCCACCAGCTCTCCCGCGGCGTTCACCACCGCGATATGGCCGTGGTGGACCGATTCCACCTCACCACCTCGTGTTACCTCGACCAGCAGCTCTGCCTGCATGCCTCACCTCTCCGGAATGTCAGCGAAATTCTGCCAACGGGGCTTTCGCAGTTACGGAAAATCACGTTACATTGAGCCAGAGCAAGTTGAAAAGACATTCGCCGCCTGCAAGGAAAGGCGAAGGCTTGAGGCAGAGGCAGCTGGAGGCTGTGGGACACATGAACAACCGGATTTTGGCTGGCCTCGTGGCTGGCGGACTTGCAATGGGCGCGGGCGCCGGCTTTGCGCAGGAGAGCGACAACCGCGTGGCGGCAAAGACCGACTGGTCGGTGTTCGTCGAGGACGATCCCAAGGAGTGCTGGAGCGTTTCGGCCCCCAAGGAAACCGTCAACACCCGCGATGGCCGTGTCGTGGCCGTGCGTCGGAGCGACATCCTGCTCTTCGTCACGTTCCGCCCTGGCAATGGTGCGGGTGAGGTGAGCTTCACCGGCGGTTACCCGTTTGCCGGCGGTTCGACCGTGACGCTGGATATCGGCGGCACCCAGTTCGAGCTCTTCACCGAGGGCGAGTGGGCTTGGTCGGCCAGCCCGCAGGACGATGCCAAGATCCTCACCGCCATGAAGCGCGGCGCCGAGGCCAAACTTTCGGCCCGGTCCAGCAGGGGCACCCGCACCGAGGACACCTTCTCGCTTCTGGGCCTCACTGCGGCTATTGAAGAGGCCGAGCAACGCTGCGGCGGTTGATCGGCGCTCGATTTTCGGCTTAGGCTCCTCGCAGTAATTTTCTGTGTGGAGTCATTGCCTTGCCTTTCATTCTCGGAACCATCGCGCTGCTGACGGCGGCCTATGTGTGGTACATCCGCGCCAAGGGCGCTGCCGACATGGCCGGAGAGCTGATGAACGCCGCGGGCGATGTGCGCGCCGCCGCCCGGCGGTTTGGCTACAAGCTGCGGAAACGGGAGCATCCGGTCGATGGCATCGAAGAGCCTGTCGTTGCGGCGGCGGGGATAGCCGAGGCCTTTATCTCACTCGATGACCTGCCCACACGCGGACAGCGCATGGGCATTCTGCAAGGGCTGCAAAAAGCATACCGGGTCGATTTGAATGGGGCAGAAGAGGCCGCAGTTCTGGGCCGCTGGCTCGTTGGGCAGTGTGGCTCAGCCGATGCCGCGATCAGCCGGATCGTGAAAAAGCTGATCTCCATGGGCGGGCAGAGCGAGCTTCAGCCGCTGATGGCGGTGCTCAACACGGCCGCTGGGGCAGACGGGGCCAGCCTTGGCCCGCGCCAGCAGGAAGCGCTTCAGGAGATCTCCCGCCGCTTTGGCCTTTAGGAGAAAACCTTTGCAATAAGGGCCGTGCCGCCCTATGTGCACGGCTTGAACCCGAAAGCCGGAGACTCCCATGACCGAGGCCAATGCCCCGATCACGCAAGACGTGGCGACGATACCCCGCAAGCTGCCCGAGGGCGGAAAGCGCAACATCGTCGGCTTGACCCGCGAAGGCCTCGCCGAGGCGCTACGCTCCATTGGCGTGGCCGACAAGCAGGTGCGGATGCGGGTGAACCAGATCTGGCAATGGGTCTACCAGTGGGGCGTGCGCGACTGGGAGGCGATGACGAACCTCTCCAAGGCCTTCCGCGCTGAGCTCGACGAGCACTTTGAAATCGCCATTCCCGAGGTGGTGAAGCGCGAGGTCAGCGCTGATGGCACCCGGAAGTACCTAGTGCGCATCGCGGGCGGGCATGAAGTAGAAACCGTCTATATCCCCGAGGAAGATCGCGGGACGCTCTGCATCTCCAGCCAGGTTGGCTGCACGCTGACCTGTTCGTTCTGCCACACAGGCACGCAGAAACTGGTGCGCAACCTCACGGCCGGCGAGATCGTGGGGCAGGTGATGCTGGCCCGTGACGATCTGGGCGAGTGGCCGGAGCCGGGCAAGGGCTCTGACGAGAACGGGCCGCGCCTGCTCTCGAACATCGTGCTGATGGGCATGGGGGAGCCGCTCTACAACTTTGACGCCGTGCGGGATGCGATGAAGATCGCTATGGATGGCGAGGGGATATCTCTGAGCCGCCGCCGGATCACGCTTTCCACCTCCGGCGTGGTGCCGGAGATCGCCAAATGCGCCGAAGAGATCGGCTGCCTGCTGGCGGTGAGCTTCCATGCCACCACCGACGAGGTGCGCGACAAGCTGGTGCCGATCAACAAGCGGTGGAACATCGAGACCCTGCTGAATGCCCTGCGAGAGTATCCGCGGCTCAGCAACTCGGAGCGGATCACCTTTGAATACGTCATGCTCGATGGGGTGAATGACAGCGACGCCGATGCGAAGCGGCTGGTGAAGCTGATCTCCGGCATCCCGGCGAAGATCAACCTGATCCCGTTCAACGAGTGGCCCGGCGCGCCCTACAAGCGGTCGAGCTGGGAGCGGATCGAGGCTTTTGCCGATATCGTCTACAAGGCGGGCTATGCCTCTCCGATCCGCACGCCGCGGGGTGAGGACATCATGGCGGCTTGCGGGCAGTTGAAGTCCGAGACTGAGCGGGCGCGGAAGAGCCGCAAGGAGATTGCGGCGGAGGCGGGGCTTTAACGCACCGTCCGGCCTTAACGCCTCGTTAACCAGAATCGCCTGACGCTGCGAGGATGCAGCGGATTTCTTTTCAGGTCAGCCACGCCACGCTTTCTAGCCTCATGGATGAGGCGCAGAAGGAAGACATCTCGGTCGGCCAGTTGCTCAGGGATGCCGTGCGACGCGAACTTCGGCGTCGTCATACCCCCGCGAAGACGCCTCGAAGGGCGGATGAGCGGCTGGTCGCGCGCCTCGGCGCCCTCCTCGCTCCAGCGTTCGCCGACGCAGCGAGCTGGGAGCACTTGCAGTGCCTGCTTCAGCGCAATGGCTTCGAGCTACGCCCGGCGGGTGGTGGCCTCACCCTGAACGATATCGAAAACGGAAACCGGGTCTGCAAGGCCTCCGAGCTTGGTTACCCCTACGCCCGCCTCATTGGGCGGTTTCGGACGGCCTTTCCCGGGCACGCACACCAGCACCTCGTTGAACGTGTTCTGGGCGCGCTGGACGACGGCCCGGACGACGACTTTGACGTGATCGAGCGGCCCGCGCCTACAAGCACCCATCCTCGGCCCAGAGCCGCAAGTTCCCCTTGAAGGTGCCGCCCATCGGGTGCTCCTTGGCCAGGTTGTCGGCGAAGGCCGGGTCGAGATAGTTGGTCGCCTGCTCGCAGATGCGCTCCTGCGTCCACTCGTGACAACTGGTGCAGAGCTGATCCTTCCAGACCTCGTCCGGCAGCCCCTCAATCGGCGGAAACAGCGGCGAGCCTTCGGTGAAGACCTGCTCGATCGTCTTGCCCTGAATTTCTGGAGCGCCGCCGATCAGCGGCTCGCCCCAGCGCACCGGACCCACCGGCACATCTGGCCCTTCAACCGCCCCGTCTTCTTCGACATCGAGGATGATTACGGCCGGATCACCGGCCTGCTGCGCACCGGCGGCCCATGCCCCGCCAAGGGCGGCAATCAGCCCAATCACGAGGCCTGCACGAATTTCTTTCATTCTTTCCGCCTGCTGCGCTTAGTATCAGGACGCTAGCAACTGTTCTGCCTTCGGGCAATTCTCGTTCCCAATTGAGCCGCCGCGTGGGCGGCATTTGCAACAGACCCATTTTCAGCCTCAACTCGGGAGGTCCCCATGATCCGCCGTCTCGCCCTTATTCTGGCACTCGCATTCACCGCCGTCACCGGCGCCGCCACTCAAACGCAGGCCCAGCAAGGGGCGCTCGAGCCGGGCTGGCTGCTTGATCCCGGTGCCTCCAACCTGCGGTTCCAGTCGATCAAGAAAGAGGTCGTCTCTGAATCCAGCGACTTTGCAACGTTTACCGGCGAAATCTTTCCAAATGGTAAGGCAGAGGTCCGGGTGGCGCTCGAGAGCGTGGATACCAAGATCGATCTGCGCAACGTCCGCATGCGGTTTCTGTTCTTCGAGACCTTCAAGTTCCCCGAGGCGGTGGTGCTGGCAGAAGTCACGCCCACCATGCTGAGCGAGTTGGAGGCGAACCGCCGCGCGACCTTTGACATTCCCTTCTCGCTCGATCTGCACGGGGTGAAAAAGACGCTCGTGGCTGAAGTCGTGGCGACGCTCCTGAGCGATGACCGCATCTCGGTGGCCACGGCGCGACCGGTGGCGATTTCGGTCGAGGAGTTCGGGATGATGGAGAACCTCGGCAAGCTCGAGGATGCCGCCAAGGTGGATATCGTGCCCTCGGCCACGGTGACCTTCGACTTTTTGTTCGACCGGCGCGGCAGCAACGGCACCCCGCTCTCGGGCGGGCGCGAAGGGGCGGTGGATGCCACCAACGCGGCGCTCGAGGATGAGGGGGACTTCAGCACGGAGGCCTGCGAGGGCCGCTTCGAGATCTTGTCGCGCACGGGCAACATTTACTTCGCTTCCGGCTCCTCCCGGCTCTCGGGGGAGAGCGAGCCGCTGCTGAAGGAATTGCTTGATATCACCAGCCGTTGCCCCGGCATCGAGGTGGAGGTTGCGGGCCATACCGACAGCGTGGGCAAGGCCAGCGACAACCAGCGCCTCTCGGAGCGCCGGGCGCAGTCGGTGGCTGATTACCTCATCGAGAATGGCATCGCGCCGGAACGGCTGACGGCGAAGGGCTATGGCGAAGAGAAGCCGGTGGCCTCGAATGACACCGCCGAAGGCAAGGGCAAGAACCGCCGGATCGAGTTTTTGCCACGCACCAACTGAGGCCTGTCAGGCAAGAGCCATTTGCGGGCGAGCGCTGAACTCGGCCTCGCCTGCGACCCGCTCCCACCCGGTGGCACCCCGCGCGTAGGTTGCGCTTTCGCCGGGGGCGAACTCCAGCTCGTCAGCACCCCAGGTGGTGATGGAGACGCGCCCGGCCTCGACATCCAGCACGTTGAAATTGTTGCTCTCCCCGCGCCTGCGGGTGGAGAGGCCGGTGCCGGCCTGCACAAAGAGCAGCCCCGGCGCGGCGGTGAAGGGGGCGGCGGAGGCGGTGTGCAGATGGCCCGAGAGCACCACATCGGCCTCGCAATCCGAGAGAGCCGAAAGCGCGGCGCTGGCTCCGCGCATGAGCCGTTTTTCAACCGTTGGCCCATGCTCGAGCGGGTGGTGCACGACCACGACCTTCAGCTTGTCGCCAGCTTCCGCGAAGGCGTTGCAGACCCGCCGGGCGGTGCGCCGTGAAAACCGGCCCCGTTGCCACGAGAAGCGGTTGACCGTGTTCACGCCGACCACGTGCATTTCATCGTCTTCGATGGAGGGTTCGAGCACCGCGTCGATGTAGGCCTTGTAGCGGTGAAACGGGGTGACGAAGCGGCGCCAGAGATTGTCGATCGGGGTGTCGTGATTGCCCGGCACGGAGAGCACCGGCGCCTCGATCCGGGCCACGAACTCGGCGGCCTCGGCAAACTGGCGCCGCCGGGCACGCTGGGTGAAATCGCCGGAGATCACCACGAGATCAGGCCGCAGGCTGGCGATGGTTGCCAACAGCGGCTCCTCCAGCGCGGCATCGTCGCGGCCGTAGTGCAGGTCGGACAGGTGGAGGATGCGTCTCATTGCGGTTCGGGCAGGATGATGGTCAGCGGCTTATCGGCCATGGTGAAGTGGAAGGGGCTCTTTTCACGCGATTTTTCACCATCGAAGGCGACCAGCGTGCGGGGGCGCGAGGTGGCGACGGTCAGGTCGCGGGCCTGCACCAGGTCATAGTCGCGCCCTTCCTGCATGGTGCCGGTGATCAGCCGCCATGTGATCTTGAAGAGCTTGCCACGGCTGGTGGCGCGGCCAATCAGGACGGCGAACTTGTCATCCGAGATCGCTTGCTTTCCGGCCAGCCCGAAGCGCTCGAGCTGGTAGGCGGAGCGGGCGACGAAGAGCAGAGGCGCGCGGACATCGCGGGTTTCGCCATCGGCGGTGAGGCGCATCTTCATCGGGCGCTGGAACCGCAGGAAGGTTTTGAGCACTGACCAATGCGCCATGATCCGGCGGCGGCCCCAGCGTTTGTAGACGGTTTCGCGCTCTTTCAGGATCGCGGGGTAGACCCCGAGGGAGGCGTTGTTGAGGAACACGCGGTCGCCGACTTTGCCCACGGTGATCTGGTGGCGGTGGCCGGTGAGGATTGCCTGTGCGGCGGCCTCTGGATCTTGCGGCAGGCCGAGGCCGCGGGCGAAGTAGTTGAAGGTGCCAAGGGGCAGCACAGCCAGCGCGGCAGGGGTCCCCAGCATGGCTTGCGCCACGGCCATCGCGGTGCCGTCACCGCCTGCGGCAACGACTGTCCGGGCGCCGTTCTTGACAGCGGTTTCAACGATCTGGTGCAGGTCCTGGGAAGGGCTCCAGTGGGTGAGCGTGGCCGCCTTGCCGAACACGGCCAAGGCACGGTCGATCGCCTCGCTGTCACGGGCATTGGTGCCGGATTTGGCGTTGGCGATCACGCAGATTTCGCCCGGAACGACATCGGGGGCGGCGGGTTCGAGGGGCTGGGGCAGGGCCACCATGTATGGTCTCCGGGTGCGGCAGTTGCGGCGCGACTTCACGATCACAACTCGCGGAGCGGCGTTTGGTTGCCTCGGCCCCGGTCTCGACATCGCCCGACCTGCGGGCTAGCACCGGGGAGAGGCCGGGAAACGCAGGGCAGAGACTGATGGGAATTATCCAACGAAAGCTGTGGCTTGTCGGAGCCATGCTGCTGGGCCTTCTGCTTGCTGGCTGTGGTGCGCCTCCCCCCTCCTCGACCCCTGATGATGTGGCGCGGTTGGAGCAGGCCATTCTGGCCCTCGGGCCGGGGATCGACCCGGAGGAGGCGGCGCGGGCGGCGCGGGTGAGTTACGAGGCGACGGCGCGGTTGGCGGTGGCTTATGAGATCGAGGACGGGCCGCTGGTGCACAACATGAAGGTGAACGCCGGAACCAAGCCGCGCGGGCTCTGCCGCCATTGGGCGGAGGACATGGAGAAGGCGCTGAATGCCGAGGGATTCCGGACACTTGAGATCCACCGCGGTATCGCCCATGCGCGCAATCCGATCCTGCTGGAGCACTCCACCTCGATCATCTCGCGGCGGGGGGATTCGATGTATGACGGGATCGTGGTGGACCCTTGGCGCGAGGGCGGTCACCTGACGTGGATCGCCACCCGCGAAGACCGGCGCTACCCCTGGGAGCCGCGGCTGGCGGTGCTGAAGTGGAAGCAGGAAACCGGGCGGACCAAGCGGGTCAGCCGGGCCGACTGACCGCCCGCACAATTGCCCAGAAATCGCCCGTTTGTTGCTGAACTCCTGACAAACCTCCCGGGTTTTCTCCAGCATGTGGGGGCAGGTCAACTGCCCGGTTTTGCTAGAGAAATCAGGGGAATAATAAAATGGAAGAAATCAGAAGCATCGTGATGCGCGAGAAGAGCCACTCGGTTTCGGACCGCGAGTGGAAGCACCGGCTGGTGGGCTACGGCTACAAGCTGGAAGAGACGGCAAGCGGCTTTGTCGTCAGCTCCATGCGGGGCGAGGCGCTGCTCACGCTCTGAGGCTGCGATGGCCCTCAAAACAGGGTTAACAGCGCCGCATTAACCCTGCGGCGCATGGGATGCACATCCCATGCACAAGTGATGCACATTCCATACATACGCGATTTGCGCACAGAAGCCGATGGTTAACCCATCGGCCTCTCTCACCATTGCAGGGTTGATCCGGCCGTAAGGCGGCGTAGCGTGGGCCGAACAGCCATCGCGAGACCGCCCATGGAAGACCCGCTCCGCCTCTCCGACCTGCCAGACTGGCGCTACCTGCTGCAGGAGTTCGACGTGCTCTACCGCCACGGCTCCTCGGGCGGCAGCAAGCTGATCCGCGGCCACCGCAAACGGGTACGCGACATGCTCTCGAAGGTGGTGGATGCGGCGCCGGAGGTGCGGATGCGCGCGGCGGAGGAAAAGCCGGTGGTGGCGCACCTCGGGCGGGCGCTGGACCGGGGCGAGCGCGGCGCGGTCGCCGGGCTGGCAAGGGCGCTGGGCCGGGTGGCGGGCGCGCTGACATGGGAGTACGGCTACGAGAAGGTGCCGCCCGCGCTGGCGAGAAAATACGCCTACTGCGAGGTGCTCGGGCCGCGCGGGCCGGTGGTGGCGGAACGGCTGATTTTGGGCTTCGTGCTGTTTGCGCCGAAGACGACCTATCCGCAGCATTCCCATGCGGAGATCGAGGAGAGCTATGTGTCGGTGTCTGGCGCGTGGTCAGAGAACGACGCGGCAGTGCATGCGCCGGGGTCGCTCATTTTGAACGGGTCGGGGCATGAGCATCGGATCACAACGGATGAGACGGAGCCGTGCCTGCTGGCCTACGCGTGGATCGGGCCGGAGGAGAAGCTGAACGCGCCGGGGATGAAGCTGACGGGGACGCGGGGGAAGAGGGTTGAGCGGGGGATCTAGACCGCGCCATCAAAAAGGGTGTCGAGATAGGGCGAGCTTTGCGAACGTGTCATAACGCCGAAGCGTGAGAGATGAGGCAATCCAATTAGGGTTCCTCTATCCGAGAAGCCGCGTCGCGCCGTGATATTGCCCCAACCAACGGGGAAACGGTTCATCTTCGAAATACCAAGGATATCTGTCAGAGCGTCCGTGGCTTCTCCACCCATCGTGACGATGAGGTTTGGACTTGCCGTTTGAAGGATTCTTGACCAGAGCGCTTTTCCGAAGGCCAATGATGCTTGCCGGTTCCTAAGGCTCGCCCAATCGGGGGAGCGGAAGGGGACCAAGTTTCCTGCTAGCACAGCCTCAGGCTTGACACCGAGACGTTGGAAAAGCGCCCTCACTTGACGCTGAAGCGGGCTGTTTCCGGCCAAATGTCCTCCTCAGCTTTCGTCAACATATGCACTCTTGCCTATGGGCATTGAGAAACTCGGATGGTCTTCAGGAATCGTGGAGCCGCCTGGATTGAGGCCGATGAATGCCACGCTTGCGTTAGTCAATGTAATTTCAGGGCTCGCCAGCAACCGCCACCCCAGCGCATTTCCTGACGACCGATAGGCTTCCTCAATTTCCGATTTCATTTGTCCTCCGAGGTTCAACACGCGGCGTGCAAATCGCACATAACGCTTTGCACGATATCTAACTTTTTCGGCTCGTCTACATAGCGCCAGCCAGCATCTTAAATGCTGTCGAACGGTAGACCGGGAGGCTCCCCCGCCCGGTGCGCGCCGAAGGCGCCGGGCAGCGCCGACCCGCCCCCCCGGGGCGGCGCTTGGGTGAGGCTTGGGGCATCGCTTGGAGGGAAGATGACCACTGCGCCATAAAGTGGCATGCACGGGCGTTGCGGCGCCACCCCGCGGGTCGGCGCTGCCCGGCTTGTGGGGGCGAGTGGCGCTTGGGGAGCGGGACCAGTCCCGGCCTACCGGCCGGGGATGGCGCCTCGTTTTTCGCCTGCGCCTTCCCAGCCGTCGATGGCGGCGATGGCCTCTTCCGCGGAGTCCACGAATTTGAACAGCTCGATGTCTTCGGGGCTGATGGTGCCTGCGTCTTTCAGGGCGTCCCAGTTGATGATTTTTTCCCAGAAGGCTTTGCCGAACAGCAGGAAGGGCACCTTTTGCATCCGGCCAGTCTGGATGAGGGTGAGAGACTCGAAGAGTTCGTCCAGCGTGCCGAAGCCGCCGGGGAAGACGGCGATGGCGCGGGCGCGCATCAGGAAGTGCATCTTGCGGATGGCGAAGTAGTGGAAGTTGAAGCAGAGGTCGGGCGTGACGTATTCGTTGGGCGCCTGCTCATGGGGCAGCACGATGTTGAGGCCGATGGAGTGGCCGCCGGCGTCTGCCGCGCCGCGGTTGCCGGCCTCCATCACGCCCGGCCCGCCGCCGGTGACGATGACATCCTCGGTGCCGCCTGAGGCGAGGGAGCGCTCGGTCATCAGCCGGGCGAAGCTGCGGGCCTCATCGTAGAAGGCGGAGAGATCGGCGAGGGTCTGGGTGCGGGCAGTGTCTTTCTTGGCCGGTTCGGGGATGCGGGCGCCGCCGAAGAGGACGACAGTGGAGCGGATGCCGTGCTCTTCCATCAGCAGTTCGGGCTTGAGCAGTTCGAGCTGGAGGCGGACGGGGCGCAGCTCGTCGCGGCAGAGGAAGTCTTCATCGGCGAAGGCGAGCGTATAGGCCGGGGCGCGGGTTTGCGGCGTGTCGGGCACCTCGTGGGCGGTGCGCTTGTCTTCTCCGGCGTCGCGGAAGCGGCTGGCGTCGTTCATTGGTCGTCCTTCCCTTGTTCGGGGGGAGGCTATCGCGGGCGGGGTGGAGAGGGAAGGCGGGCAGGGCCAGTCCGCGGGGTGGCGCTGCAACGGTTGGTCGGGTGTGCTTTATGGTGCCGTGGTCATCGGACCTCTGGGGTCGGCGCGACGTCGATGAAGCGCCAGCCCGGTGGGGCGGACTGGCGCTGCGCGGCGGCTTCGCCTTGATTCCGCGCCGGGACCAGCTAAGACGGGCGCGACCATTTCTCGGAGGATGCCCCCATGTCGAACGCCCAGCTTGAAGCCGCCATCGAAGCCGCCTGGGAGGCGCGTGACCAGATCACGCCGCAGACCACGGGCGAGACCCGCGAGGCGATCGAGGACACGCTGAACGCGCTGGACGGGGGCAGCCTGCGGGTGGCGGAGAAGCAGGCGGACGGCTCCTGGCATGTGAACCAGTGGGCCAAGAAGGCGGTGCTGCTGGGCTTCCGGATCAAGGACATGGAAGAGCAGTCCGGCGGGCCGCAGGGTGGCGGCTGGTGGGACAAGGTGGACAGCAAGTTCAAGGGTTGGGGTGACAATCAGTGGAAGGCTGCGGGCTTCCGCGCGGTGCCGAATGCGGTAGTGCGCAAGAGCGCCTATATCGCGCCGGGCGTGGTGCTGATGCCCTCTTTCGTGAACCTCGGCGCCTATGTGGACGAGGGCACGATGGTGGACACATGGGCCACGGTCGGCTCCTGCGCGCAGATCGGCAAGGGCGTCCACCTGAGCGGCGGCGTGGGCATTGGCGGCGTGCTGGAGCCGATGCAGGCGGGGCCGACGATCATCGAGGACAACTGCTTCATCGGGGCGCGCTCGGAGGTGGTGGAAGGCTGCATCATCCGTGAGGGTTCGGTGCTGGGGATGGGCGTGTACATCGGCCAGAGCACCAAGATCGTGGACCGGGAGACCGGCGAGGTGATGTATGGCGAGGTGCCGCCCTATTCGGTGGTGGTCTCGGGCTCGATGCCGACGAAGAACAACCTGAACCTCTACTGCGCGGTGATCGTTAAGCGGGTGGACGAGAAGACCCGCTCGAAGACCGGGATCAACGAACTGCTGCGCGACTAGGGTGGTGGGTTTCACCCACCCTACAGCATGATCGGCTTTTCTGACTGGCCGAAGCGGCAGGTGCTGCATGATCTGCGATGCGTGGCGGAGGCGGCGCGGCCTGCGGTGGAGGCGCGGGGCGGGGCGGCGTTGAAGGCGGTGCCGCTGGAGGCGGATCTTCAGCTCGCCTGCGACGGGGATTACCTGGATCAGGTCATAGAGCTGGACGCGTTGGCGCGGGGGGCGGATGCCGAGCTGGCGGGATATGCGATGGCGCTGCTCATTGGCGATGCGGTGCATGGGCAGATCGGCTTCGCGCCGGAGGGCCTGCCTGTCGACAGCCAGCCGGGCGCGCGGCGGGCGGCGCTGGCGCGGGGGCTTCACGCAGCGGATGAGGCGCATGATCTGGGCGTGGCGCTGCCGGAGCTTGTGACGAGCCTGCCTAAAGAGAAGGTCATCCCGCCGCTGATGCAGATCGCGCGGGAGCTGCGCGGCATGGTCGATGCGGTGGCCCATGCGGATTACGGGATGGATGCGGCGCGCCACGCCGAGGCGCTCAGGGCGGTGCTGGACGCGGAGGACTGCCGCTTTCCGAAGGGGGAACGGTGGTATCCGGCGGAGGTGGTGGAGCTCACGGGGCACGACCCAGACACTGGCGCCACATGGTTGCCTTGCATCGCGCTGCTGGTGCTGGATGACATCCACTATGGCGGCGACTTCGACCAGATGACGTTTCGATGGATGAAGCAGGCCGCGCGCCTGCTGGAGGCGCCGGAGCGGATGCGGGGGCCGATCCTGAGAGGTATCCGCCACGTGATGGAGCGCGAGGTGCCGGGTTACTGGGACCCTTACTTTGAGTGGATGCCACGGAAGATCGCGGAGAGTGCGGTGATGCTGCCTTGGGAGGATGTGGCCTGACGGCGGGTGTGGTTGGCAGGTTGCCCAACCATCGGACGCCCCCAAGGGAACCGTGCGCTGCCCTGCCCGGTTAAAGCGGTAACACGCTGTTGACCGGAAAGGACGGAACAATGGGACTTGGACTTATTCTCTCGATCATCATCGGGGGCCTCGCGGGCTGGATCGCCTCGATGATCATGAAGGCCGATACGGGCCTCATCACCAATATCGTGCTCGGCATCGTCGGCGCGCTGGTGCTGAACCTGCTGCTGCAACTGCTGGGCATCTATGCCGCCGAACGGGTGGTACCGCAGCTGATCGTGGGGATCGCGGGCGCCTGCCTGCTGATCTTCGGCTTCCGGGCCATCGCGCGCCGCTCCTGACGGCGTGCTCTCAGACCTATCGCTGACATGGCTCCTCGTCGCCTTTGCGGTGGCGGGGAGCATTGTTGTGGTGGCCTCGATCCGCGCCACGGCGCTGGCCGATATCATCGCCGACCGCACGGCGATGGGCGAGGCGCTGGTGGGCGGCGTGCTGCTGGGCGGGGCGACCTCGCTCTCGGGCGTGGTCGTTAGCGTGAGCGTGGCGGCGCAGGGGGATGCCTCCTTTGCGTTTTCCAACGCGGTGGGGGGCATTGCGGCGCAGACGCTGTTTTTGGCGATTGCGGACACGCTGCACCGGCGGGCCAACCTTGAACATGCCGCCGCCGAACCTGCGAACCTGTTTCAATGCGTGATGCTTCTGATCCTGCTCGGCCTGCCGGTGGCGGCGATGGCGGGGCCGGATGTGGCCTATTTTGGCATTCACCCCGTGTCGGTGGTGCTGTTCATCGCCTACGCCGCCGGGGTGCGGCTGGCGGCCTCGGTGCGCGAAGAGCCGATGTGGCAGCCGGTGGAGACCGGCGAGACCCGGCGCGACGACCCGGCAGATGCGGCGGATGCGCACAAGAGCGCGCGGGGGCCGGTGCTGGTGTTTGCCGCACTGGCGGCGGCGATGGGCCTGTGCGGCTACGTGATCGGGCAGGGCGGGCAGGAGTTTGTGACCCGGTTCGGGCTGGCCTCAAGCCTCGTGGGGAGCCTCGTGACGGCGGTGGTGACCTCGCTGCCCGAGCTGGTGACGACGCTGGTGGCGGTGCGCCGGGGCGCGTTGCAGCTGGCGGTGGGCGGGATCATCGGGGGGAACACCTTCGACACGCTGTTCCTCGTGTTCTCGGACGTGGCTTACCGCGAGGGCTCGCTTTACCACGCAGTGGGGCTGAGTGACCTCTACTGGCTCGCCACCGGGCTGCTGATGACGGCGGTGCTCATGGCCGGGTTGATCCTGCGCCAGCGCGAGGGGCCGGCGCGGATTGGCATCGAGAGCGTGCTGATGATGGCGATCTATGGCGGGGCCGTGGCGGTGGAGGTGCTTGCGTGAGGCGGGGTCGCGGTGGCGATGGGACCAGTCGCGGGATGGGGAGCCATTTGCCACGGATCGCTTTGGCAGCGCCGTCGTGCAGCGGGGGGCCAGCCCCCCGCACCCCCCGGGAGTATTTTCAGCAAGAAAATGAGCAGGGGCGGGGGCAATCTTAGATGAATTGTAGGGGTTCTCTGCGGTCAGGCCGGTTTCTTCGGGCGGTCTCCGACGGGGCCGCCGCTGGCCTTCCAGCCGGAAAAGCCATCGGTGATGTGGCTGACGTTTTCGAGCCCCATCTCTTGTGCGGCGAGGGCCGAGAGGGCGGAGCGCCAGCCCGACGCGCAGTAGAAGACGAAGCGGTCGCCCGTTTGGAACTGGGGTTTGGCGTAGGGGCTCTCTGGGTCGATCCAGAATTCGAGCATGCCGCGCGGGCAGTGGAAGGCGCCGGGGATCATGCCTTCGCGCTCCAGTTCGCGGGGGTCTCGCAGGTCGACGAAGGTGACCCCCTCCTGCCCGTGCTGCGGGATGATATCGGCGGCGGGCGCGTGGGCGACCTGCGCATTGGCCTCGGCGACCATGTCTTTGACGCGTTTCATCGGCTCTCCTCCTGCTTGACTTCGCGCATCTGGCGGAACACCTAGATTTGTCAGGAGGATATGCGATGTCGGGCGGGAAGGAAAAGAAGGTGCAGGCGGTTTACACGCTGTTGGTCGAAGTCGGCCGCAAGGCGGGCGATGGCCTGCCCGAGGGGGCGCACGGCGCGGCGCTGATGTGCTATGCGGCGGGCGTGGACGAGGCCGAGGCGGTGCGGGAGACCGTCGCGATCCTGAAACAGGCCGACCTCGCGCCGCTGGATGTGACCGGCTACGGCACGCTGGAGGAGCGCGAGGCGCAGGGCCACGAGATTGACGAGGACGAGCGCGAGCTGATGGCGCGGGCGCTGGCGGAGAACGCGGTGATCGTAGCGCAGATGACGCCCTTTTTCGAGGCACCCTCCCATGAAGGCGGCGCCGCCTGATGGCCGACCGGCTGCTTCAGGTGATCGGCTCGGTGGAGCAGATCGACGAGGTGGCGGGCTGCCTTGAGGAGCTCCCGCCCGACCAGTGGTGGCGGCTGCCCTATGACGAGGAGGAGGGGCGGCAGACGCTCTACGTGGCCCTCTTCAAGGCCGATGCGCAGGAGGTGATGGACGCCATCAGCGATGCGCTGGAGGGGCAGGACGGCTGGCGGCTGTTCAGCCTGCCGACCGAGGCGAGCCTGCCGGAACTCGATGACGAGGAGGAGGAGGACCGCCGCGCGCAGAAGGAGACGGTGAACGCGCGGGAGGAGATTTATCGCGAGGTGCGGCAGGGCACGGCGCTGACGCTGGATTACCTGGTGATGACCGCGCTGGCAGCGCTGGTGGCGGCCATCGGCCTCAGCCAGGGGCAGGTGGCGGTGGTGATCGGGGCGATGGTGATTGCGCCCTTGCTCGGGCCGATCATGGCCTTTGCCTTCGGCTCGGCGCTGGGGAACTTCTCGCTCCTTGGGGTCGCGGTGAAGGCCTTGGGCGCGGGGCTGGGGGTGGCCGTGGTGGTGGGCATCGCGCTTGGGTTGATCCTGCCGGGCTCCTACCCGGACACCTCGATGATGGATTTCTCCGGCGTGCTCAGCCTTGAGACCGTGGCGCTGCCGCTGGCAGGCGGCGCGGCGGCGGCACTGATGCTTTCGGGCGGGCAGACCACGGGGCTTGTGGGCGTGATGGTGGCGGCTGCGCTGCTGCCGCCGCTCGCCGCCTTTGGCCTTTTCGTGGGTATATGGGATATCCCCAACGCGCTGCGGGCGCTGGCGACGGTGGTGACCAATATCGTTGCCATCAACCTTGCGGCGCAGGTCGTCTTCCTCGCCAAGGGCATCCGCCCGCGCCGGTGGGAAAGCTCGGATCACAAGACATCGGTCCGGGTGGCGCTGGGGGCCTCGGGCGCGCTGGTCGCGCTTTTGGCGCTGGCGCTCTGGGCGGCGGGGCATGGCTACGTGCCGGGGCTTTAGGTCCGCCGCACCCGAAACGAAAACCCCAGCATTTTCTCAGGCTTGCCCCATTTGTGCCCTGTTTTCGCTCGTAGATTGAATGCGAGTGAAGTGAGGGCCAGGGCACCCATGAAAGAGTCGATAGCCGCAATCAAGTGGGTCGCGAACCTCGTGATGGTGGCGTGCATTCTGGGTGCGGTGTGGCTGGGCTACAAGTTCGCCACGGAGCCGGGATACCTCGCAGAGCTGACCTTGGGTGTGGAGCAGGAGAGCCCCTTTGCCCCGCGCAGCCCGGTGATGGATGGGCCGCCATCCGATCCGGTGGTGACCAGCCGGTTGCCACAGGCCAGCGGGATGCCGCAGGCGGGCGGGGCCAGCGCCAGCGAGCGCAGGCTGAGCAACGACAGCGGCAGCGGCGCGACCACCGACGCGGGCAGCTATGCCCCGCGCACATCGGCCACCGGCGGCCTCCGCACGGTGACCCGGAAAACAAAGCAAGCCCCGGAGGCCTACCAGCCGCCCGTGGCGCAAAGAAAGGTGGTTCGGGTCGGCGATTGAGCCGGGCGCGGGCCGCGACGAGAGAGAGCACACTGGAGGCTGGGGCGCGGTGCCCGGGCCGGACACAAGGGTGAGCAAGCGGGCCGGGGGCCCGTCGTGAGCGGAAAGGCAGGCACGAGATGGCAGCTGTTCGAATAATCCTGATAGTGGTGGTTCTGGCCGTGATGGGCGGGATCGGCTTTATGCAATACTCCACGATGAAGGCGGTGGACACGGCGATGGGCCCCTACGAGGGCGAGGATTACGCCGCGGCGGAAGAGACCACGCCAGCCCCGCGCAGCACCGCCTCGAGCGGCTACTCGGGCGGCAGTGTGATCAAGTCGACCAAGACCTCGAGCCGGGTCGGCGGCGACAAGACGATCACCATCCAGCGCAAGAAGCCCAGCCTCTGGACCCGCATCCGCATGTGGTTCGGCTACCAGCCGGAAGACGCGCACCGCAGGGACTTTGCCCGCCTGAAAGCCCAGCGGGAGGCCGAGGCCGCCCGCAGCAAGGGCGTGAACCAGGTGACCGGTCGCAAGGAAAGCACCGCCAGTGTGCGCAGCGCGACCTCGGGCGCCAAGAAGAAGGCCGCGCCGAACAAGTCGGTGGCGAGCGCGCTGGGCGGCGGCTGAACCTCCTGCCCTAGCCGAAACACGAGGGGCGTCCCACCGGGGCGCCCTTTTTGCATGGCGCTCAACCGCCGAGGGCGGGAAAGGCCGCCACCACCCGGTGACGCGCCTCCGCGCAGGCCTCGCGGGAGCGGCCCTCGGCCAGCACGAACTCCGAGCCGTCGGGCAGCAGCAGCACCGCCCGATACTGTGCTTCGCCGTCGCTGTCTGTTCGCGCCTCCACTGGGGGCAGGGCAAGCGCCGCCGCCTCGTGCTCCTGCCGCCTGCGCCGGTGCGGATAGCGCCAGGTCAACCGCAGGCGGCCTTCCGGCGTGGCCGTTGCAAGGAACATGGGCATATGGGCGCATAGGGCCACCAGACAGAGGCCGCCGATCCAGAACAGGCCCAGCAGGGCGCGGATCAGCTCCGGCGGATAGCCCTCGGGCGGCCCGTCGCGCAGGATCGCGACCGTCACCAAGCCGAGCATCCCCAGCCAGACCGCCGAGAAGGCCCAGAGGATGCCCGTGCGCCGGTTGGCCGCCAGAGGCGCGGCCCGCCGCCTCATGCCGCGCCTGCCCCGTCGCGGGACAGCGACCAGCGCACCACGATGTTGGTCGAGCGCCAGAGCGGCCCCGGATCGGTGAACTGTCGCGCCTCGGTGCCGCCCATCCGGGCATAGAAGGCGCGGGCGCGGGCGTTCTCGGCCACGACGGAGAGCGCCGCCGCCGCGCCGCCCTCGGCCGCGATCCGCTCCAGCGCCGCCAAGAGCAGACGCGCCCCGAGGCCGGTGCCGCGCGCCGACCGGCGCACATAGAGATGGGTGATCTCGGTGGCGCCGTCATGGGCGGCCTGCGACGCAGGCGCGAAGCTCACCACCCCCAGCAGCGTAACGCCCCGGCAGGCCACGATGGCGCCGCTCTGAGGCACGCCCCCGGCGAGGAGGGCCTGCCAGAACGGCAGCCGATGCGCCTCGTCGAGGCGGGCCATCGCCTCGGGCGGCGCGATTCCGGCATAGGTCTCGCGCCAGACTTCAACGTGAAGGGTGGCCAGCGCCCGCGCGTCCTCGGCCCGTCCGGCGCGCAGCACCGGGGGCAAAGGCGCCTCGAAGGTCACGCTGCTCGCAGCGCCTCTGCCGCCCAGAGCCGGGCCTCGTAGCCCGAGAGCATCCGCCGCGCCGCAGGCCCGTAGCCCTCGCCGGTCTCCGGGTCGAGTTCGGGAAAGATCGTGCAGATCTCTTCGACGATTTCGGCTTCGAAGCTGTGCTGCATCTGGCCGCCGGGCAGGAAGCTCTCGGTCGGCAGGCCTTCGGAGAAGATCACCTGATGGCGGTCGAAGAGCAGGTGGACGTATTCGACCTCGCCGCCTTCCAGCCGGGTCACGGCTGCGCCGCCGACCAGCTCCTTGGCGGCCACCAGCACCTCGCCGTCGCCGAACATCAGCTCGGCCAGCGGATCGCGGATCATCAGGCGGTGCAGGGGCGAGATGGTCAGTGCGCGGTGCGGGCCGAAGGTGCCAGCGCGGATGTGGATGGGGGCCATGCTGCCGAGGGCGGGCACGGTGCGGCGGCCGATCCAGCGCAGGGGCTGGGGGCCATCATCGTGGGTGAGCACCAAGTCGCCGGGCTGGAGGCTCTCGACCGGCACCTCGCCGGAGGGCGTGGCGATGAGCGTGCCCGCGACGAAGCAGGGCACCTGATCGAGCTTGATGAAGCCGGTGTCGGTCTCGCCGCTGGCGTCCTCGATGGCATAGGTGAAGACGATCTCTTCGGTATCGCCATCGGAGGTGACATCGAGCGTGCCATCGGCGTTGAGCGTGATGGTCTGGCCGGTTTGCAGGGTGACGCTCTGCCCCGCCGACACCGCCACGCCGTTGATGTGGGTGATGGTCATCGTCGGGGAGCCGATATCGTTGCCCAGCACGTCGATGGTTTTGGTGAAGTTGGTGCCGATCTGGACTTCGTCGGTCATGGCGACGAGGTCGGTCTGGATCGAGTTGCCGGCGATCAGCACGTTGGAGTCGTAGGAACTGTCTGACGTATCGGCGATGCCGATGCGGATGGTGTTCTGCTCGCCTGCGTTGACCGGCATGGTCAGGGTCATGGTCAGAGTGAACCCGTCCATCTCGGTGTTGTACTCGTCGTTCGTGTTGTCGATGTAGAGGTTGGAGTTGTCGGCATCGTTGACGTTGGTCACGGCGGTGTTGCCGCTGCCGACCTCCAGCTCGACGTATTCGCCGTTCACCCAGACGGCGAAGATGTCGTTGTAGATCGACTGGGCATACTCCGGGTACTCGTCGGACGAGAACACGAACTGCATGGTCATCACGTCGCCATCGGGGATGAAGGTGACATCCATGTAGCTGGCGTCATAGGTGGAGGTGCCGGCGATGGCGTTGAAGTCGGAGTTGTTGTTCTGCCCGCCGGTGTTGGTGGAGGTGTTGTTGTCTTGGTTGGACGAGCCCCATGAGTTGGTGAAGTCAGAGGCGCGGCCGGTGGAGAGGATGACGCCGGTATCACCGGGCACCACGCCGGGCGAGGTGCTGTCGCCGCCGGTGTAGATGCCCGAGGAGTAGCTGGAGCCGGAGTAGCTGGCCGAGACCACCTGCACGCTGTCACCGAAGATCGCATCGGCCATGGCCGTCGCATTGGCGTAGGTATTGATCGAGAGTTCCGATGCCGCAACCATGCTCGTCTGTCCTCAATGGACCCTCGGCATGGGAGAACGGCACGGCGCGAAGCCGGTCCGTCGGGGGGTGGTGGGCCGAGAGATTTTTCTCGTCTGACCTGCCGCTGCTCTTCGCCCTGCCTCGGGTCGATGTGTTTGTTTTGACGAAAATTGCCATCATTTCGGCGGGTTGTCAGCACATTTGGCGCGGGGGTCTTGGGGCTGTGGGGGCGGTGCAACAGGCGGTGGGTGGTGCGCGGTGAGGGGAGGGGGTATCTGGGGAGCAAAGGAGACCTGCCCATGACCGACCCCGTAGAGCTGACCCGCGCCTTGGTGAAGTGCCCCTCTGTCACGCCCGAGGAGGGCGGGGCGTTGGTGCTCTTGGAGGAGCGGCTGACGGCCGCGGGGTTCGCCTGCACGCGGGTGGACCGGGGCGGGATTTGCAACCTCTTCGCCCGCTGGGGCCGGGCCGGGAACGGCAAGGCCTTTGGCTTCAACGGCCATACCGACGTGGTGCCGGTGGGTGACGCGGCGGCCTGGACCCACCCGCCCTTCGGGGCCGAGGAGGAGGACGGCTGGCTCTATGGCCGGGGCGCGACCGACATGAAGAGCGGGGTTGCGGCATTTGTGGCGGCGGCGATCGACTTTGTGCAGCAGACCCCGCCCGATGGCTCGGTCGTGCTGGCGATCACTGGCGACGAGGAGGCTGACGCCTTGGATGGCACGACGGCGCTGCTGGACTGGATGGCGGAGAACGGCGAGCGCATGGATGTGTGTATCGTCGGTGAGCCGACCTCGCTGGAGGAGATGGGCGACATGATGAAGATCGGGCGCCGCGGCTCGATGAACGCGCATTACGTGCTGCGCGGCAAGCAGGGGCACTCGGCCTATCCGCATCGGGCGATCAACCCGGTGGCGGCGATGGCGCGGCTCTGCGACCGGCTCGCCTCGCGCACGCTTGATGTGGGGACCGAGCATTTTGACGCCTCGACGCTGGCGCTCACCACCATCGACGTGGGCAACACGGCGACCAACGTGATCCCGGCGGAGGCGCGGGCGACGGCGAACATCCGGTTCAACGACGAGCACACGGGCGAGAGCCTGACCGAGTGGCTGAAGGCCGAGGGCGACAAGGTGGCCGAGGAGTTTGGTGTGGGCGTGGGGCTGACGGTGAAGGTGAGCGGCGAGGCGTTTCTGACCCCGCCGGGTGCGCTCTCGGAGCTGGTGAGCGGCGCGGTGGAGGCAGTGACGGGCCGGGTGCCAGAGCCGTCCACCACGGGCGGGACGAGCGACGCGCGGTTCGTGAAGAGCCACTGCCCGGTGGTGGAATTCGGGCTCGTGGGTCACCGGATGCATCAGGTGGACGAGCGGGTGCGGGTGGAGCAGATCGGCGAGTTGAAAGCGGTTTACGGGCGGATGCTGGCGGATTACTTCGCCGAGGGGTGAGCCCACAAATGTTTTGCCAGAGGCGGACCCACAAATGTTGTTTTGTGGGGCGGGCGGCGCTAGATTGAGGCCATGCCAAGACTCTCGATAGACATCACCGCCGAAGAGCACCGCAAGCTGAAGGCCATCGCCGCGCTGAAGGGCCAGACGATCAAGGATTTCGTGATGAGCCGTGCGCTGAAGGACGACACCGACGACTGGACCGACGACGAGAAGGCCGCGCTGGAAGAGCTGCGGGCGATCCTTCTGCCAAGGATCGAGGCGGCGCGGCGGGGCGAAGTGTCAACCCTGACGATGGATGAGATCGCGGCGAAGGCCAAGGCCCGCAGGGCCGGCTGATGACGGCCTATGTTCTGTCGCTTGCGGCCGAGGCCGATGTTGTCGAGATATGGCAGTACACTGAAAGCAAGTGGAGCGAAGCCCAGGCGCAGGCTTACCACGCAGACCTCGAAAGGCGCTTCGCTCGCCTCTCGGATGGGCCTTTTCGCACCCTCGACGAGATCGCTCCCGGGCTGCGCGTGTCTCGTGCAGGTCGGCACTTGATCTACTGGATGAAGGAACCTGCCGAGAGTACCTTCGTCGTCGCTGTCCTGCATGAGAAAATGGATGTTCTCACACGCCTTTCCAACAGATTGCCCAGAGCCGAATGACCCTCACCATCACCCCCACCCGCGATCTCGACGCCTGCTTTGCCCTCCGCCGGGAGGTGTTCATGCGGGAGCAAGGGTTTTCCGAGGCAGAGGAGTTCGATGGCAAGGATGGGAGGGCCATCCATCTGCTGGCCGCCGAGCGGGGGGAGCCGGTTGGCACTGCGCGGGTGTTTGTGGAGGAAGGGCGGATCGGGCGGATTTGCGTGGTGACGCGGGCGCGGGGTACCGGGCTTGGGGCCAAGATCGTGCGGGCGGGGATGGAGCTGCTGCGCGAGCGCGGGACCAAGGCGGCGGTGCTGGATGCGCAGGTGCGGGCGATGGGATTCTACGAGACGCTCGGGTTCACCGCGGAGGGGCCGGAGTTTGATGACGGCGGGGTGCCGCACCGGCGAATGACCTGCCCGCTGTGAGCGTGGACCTCGCAAATATCAAGATCGCGACGACCGAGGATTTTGCCGCCTGCATGGCGGTGCGGATCGCGGTGTTCGTGAAGGAACAGGGCGTGCCGGCGGAACTGGAGAACGACGCGTTCGACGCCGGGGCGCGGCACCTGCTGGCCACGCGGGATGGCCGCCCGGTGGGCACGGCCCGGGTGATGCGCGAAGGCGCGACCGGCAAGATCGGGCGGGTCTGCGTGCTGAAAGAGCTGCGCGGCACCGGGCTGGGACTGGCGCTGATGCAGGCGGCGCTGGACGAGCTGCACGCGATTGGCGGGATTGAGCGGGTCCAGCTGGGGGCGCAGACCTCGGCGCTGCCGTTCTATGCGCGGCTTGGCTTTGCCCCCTGCGGCGAGGAGTTCGACTCCGTCGGCATTCCTCACGTCATGATGGAACGGACGCTGTAATTTCGCTGTTGCCTTCGCCCGCGCCCTGCTACCTCTTTCACATGGCCGAGCTACCAACGAAAAAAGACATTCTGGACTGGATCGCCGCCCATCCCGAGGCGGCCTCCAAGCGCGATATCGCCAAGGCGTTCCACATCAAGGGCGCGGCGCGGATCGACCTCAAGCGGATGCTCCGCGAGCTGGAGGACGAGGGGCATCTTGCCAAGCGCAAACGCTCCTACCGCGACCCCGAGAAGCTGCCGCCGGTGGGTGTGCTCACCGTCGTCGGCCCGGATGCCGATGGCGACCTGATGGCCAAGCCGATGGAATGGCATGGCGAGGGGCCGGAGCCCAAGGTGTTGATGATCCTGCGCAGCGCCGATGGGGCGCTGGGCGCGGGCGACCGTATCCTGGCCAAGCTGCGGGAGGTGAAGGGCGAAGAGCACCATTACGAGGGGCGGCTCATTCGCAAGATCGGCACCAACCCCAAGCGCATTCTGGGCATCTATCGCAAGAGCGCCGAGGGCGGGCGGATTCTGCCGATCGACAAGGGCGCGGACCGGGAGTGGACCGTGGCGAAGGATGCCACGGCGGGCGCCAAGGACGGTGAGCTGGTGGAGGCCGAACAGGCCGGGCCGAAGGGGCGCATGGGGCTGCCGAAGGCGCGGGTGGTGGAGCGGCTGGGCGACCCGTCCAAGCCGAAGGCGGTGTCGCTCATCGCGATCCACCAGCACGGGATTCCCGACAGTTTCGACGATGAAACCATCGCAGAAGCTGACCGGATGAAGCCTGCGGGCCTCAAGGGCCGGGAAGACCTGCGCGAGCTGCCGCTGATCACCATCGACCCGTGGGACGCGCGGGACCATGACGATGCCTGCTATGCCCATGCCGACGACGACCCGAAGAACGATGGCGGCCACGTCATCTGGGTCGCCATTGCCGATGTGGCGCATTACGTGACCCCCGGCTCGGCACTGGACCGGGAAGCGAAGGAGCGCGGCAACTCGACCTATTTCCCAGACCGGGTGGTGCCGATGCTGCCTGACCGGCTCTCGGGCGATCTGTGTTCGCTGCACGAGGGGGTGCCGCGGGCCTGTATCGCGGTGAAGATGCGGGTCGATGCCCATGGCGAGCTTGTTGACTGGTCGTTCCATCGCGGGCTGATGAAATCTCCCGCCTCGCTGAATTACGAGGAAGTGCAGGCGGCGATGGATGGCGAGGCGAACGAGAAGGTCGCGCCGCTGATGGAAGACGTGATCAAGCCGCTTTACGCGGCCTATCACGCGCTGGTGGATGCGAGAAACCGCCGCCAGCCGCTCGATCTGGACCTGCCGGAGCGGCAGATTGTGCTGGGCGAGGACGGCACGGTGAAATCGGTGCAGTTCAAGGACCGGCTGGATGCCCACCGGCTGATCGAGGAATTCATGGTGCTGGCGAACGTTTGTGCTGGCAAGGAGCTGGTGAAACGGCGCCAGCCGCTGCTCTTCAGGGTGCATGAGGAGCCGAGCGTGGAGAAGCTGGATGCGCTGCGCGAGACGGCGCAGGCGAGCGGGCTGAGCCTTGCCAAGGGGCAGGTGCTGAAGACGGCGCATCTGAACCAGTTGCTTGCGCAGGCGGCGGGCACGGACCATGCCGAGCTGATCAACCTCAGCACGCTGCGCTCGATGACGCAGGCCTATTACAGCCCGCAGCACATTGGCCACTTCGGCCTCGCGCTGGGCACCTACGCGCATTTCACCTCTCCCATTCGGCGCTACTCGGACCTCGTGGTGCACCGGGCCCTCGTCACGGCCCATGGCTGGGGCGACGACGGGCTGACGGAGGCGGATATCGAGGCGCTTGAGGCGACGGCGGTGCATATCTCCGAGACCGAGCGGCGCTCGATGACCGCCGAGCGCGACACCACCGACCGTTACCTTGCCAGCTACCTCTCGGAGCGCGTTGGCAACGAGTTTGGCGGGCGGATCAGCGGGATCGCGCGGTTTGGCGCCTTTGTGCGGCTCGATGAGACCGGGGCGGACGGGCTGATTCCGATCCGCAGCCTCGGGCAGGAGTACTTTCACTTCGACCGCGAGGCGCAGGAGCTGATGGGGGCCGATACGGGCCGGGTCATCGGGATTGGTCAGCGGGTGCTGGTGCGGCTGGCCGAGGCGGTGCCGGTGACGGGTGGGCTGCTTTTGGACCTGCTGGAGATCGAGGGCGCGGCGGTGAAGCCGGGGGCCTCGGCCAAGCGCGGGCGGCCGGTGCGGCGCAAGGAGGGCAAGGCGAAGGCCAAGGCCCAGAAGGGCCGCAAGGTGGCGCGCCGCCGACGCGGCTAACCCGCGCGACGCCGCGCTTTGGCCCGGAGGCCGAATCCGTTATGCTGGGGCCAACGATCTGGCAACAGCAGACGGGCAGGCAGGCGGTATCATGAAGAGAGTATTTGCGGGCGCGGTTTTGGCGCTTGTTGGCGGCGCGGCCCTTGCGGGCCCGGTGGTGGTGGAAACGGCTGTGCGCCCGCTGGCGCGGCCTGCGGGGGGAGGGCTTCCGGTGGCCGAGGTTTCGGGCGAGGGGTTTGGCGCTTGGGTCGAGGGGTTCAAGGCGCGGGCGGCGGCGAAGGGGATTGCGCCGGAGCTTCTGGAGCGGGCGTTTGACGGGGTTGAGTATGACCCCAAGATCATCACTCGCGACCGGAACCAGAACGAGTTTACCAAGACGATCTGGGACTATCTGGACACCGCGGCCTCGGACCTGCGGGTGACCAACGGGCAGGCGGCGCTGAAGCGGGAGCGGGCGGCGCTGGAGGCGATCGAGGCGGAATATGGCGTGCCGAAGGAGATCGTCACCGCGATCTGGGGGCTGGAGAGCGCCTATGGCACCTACAAGGGCGATACCGATATCGTCGAGGCGCTGGCGACGCTGGCGCATGACAGCCGCCGGGGGGCGTTCTTCGAGCAGCAGCTGATGGCGGCCTTCGAGATCTTGCAGGCCGGGGATGTGGCGCCGCGCAACATGAAGGGGAGTTGGGCGGGGGCGATGGGGCACACCCAGTTCATGCCGACGAGCTACCTTGGCCATGCGGTGGATTTTACCGGAGACGGCAAGCGCGACATCTGGGGCGACGACCCGCAGGATGCGCTGGCCTCTGCCGCCGCCTATCTGGCCGATGCAGGCTGGGTGGAGGGGATGCCCTGGGGGCTGGAAGTGGTGCTGCCCGAGGGGTTCGACTACGAGATCGCGGGCGAGCATGAGGTGCGCACGGCGGCGGAGTGGAACGCGATGGGGGTGCGGGACGTGGAAGGACGCCCGGTGCCGGACCACGGGCCAGCCTCGATCCGGCTGCCGGGCGGGGCGAAGGGTGCGGCCTTCATGACCTTCGGCAATTTCATGGTGCTGGAGCGCTACAACACGGCGGATGCCTACGTGATCGCCGTGGGGCACTTGGGCGACCTGATCGCGGGGGGCAAGCGGATTCAGTCCGGCTGGCCGCGCGAGGACCGGGCGCTGACGCTGGCGGAGCGCGAGGAGTTGCAGACCCGGCTGGAGGCGGCGGGCTTCGACCCCGGTGGGGTGGATGGCAAGATCGGCCCGTTGACGCTGGCCGCGGTGCGGGCGTTTCAGAAGAGCATCGGGGTGGTGCCGGATGGCTATGCCTCGCTGGCGGTGTTGCAGAAGCTGAGGTAGGCGCCGCGCGTGGCGGAACGCCCGCCCACCCACCCCGTTCCGCCACGCGCG